>NZ_JAPJDM010000012.1:0-240982 GCF_026242095.1 Streptomyces sp. NEAU-W12 | reverse complement strand
CCGCCCCCCCACCCCCCCCCCCCCCCCCCCCCCCGGGGCCCCCCCCCCCCGGGGGGGGGGGGGGCCCCCGGGGGGGGGGGCCCCCCTGGACGGGGGTGTCCGGGGGAGGGTGACGCACGTGAGAAGTTCCCTGGGTGCGGTGTGCGCGCTCTCCGTGCTGGCCGCGGCCCTGTCGGCCGGCTGCCAGAGCGCGCCGGGCGGCGCCGAGAAGGACGGCCGCCCGGACGGACGGCGGTCGGCGACGGTGTCACCGGCGCCGACCCGGCCCTTCGGGTACGGGGCGGTGTTCCTCGCGATCGACGAGTGCAGTTCGTTCGGCCGGACCAGTTTCACCGAGGTGCCGTGCACGAGCGAGCGAGCGGCGGCCCGGGTGGTCGCCCGCCACGACGGGACCGTCCGGGACGGGCCGCGCTGCCCCGCCACCACGGACTTCGTCCTGCACATCGGCGAGCAGCGCCCCGTGTCCGACGAGGACGGCGACGGGGCGGTGCCGCGCGGCTACGCCTGCATGCGCAACCTCCAGCCCCCTCACCCGGGCGATCCCGGCGGCGGGGGCGGGCCGCGCACCATCGTCGGCGACTGCGTCCGCGGCCTGGACGACGGGCGGGTCCGCGAGACGGCCTGCGACGGGCGGGGGCACCCGGCGCGGGATTCGGGGGTGCGGCGGGCGGTGGCCGCCCGGCCCGCGGGCCCGGCGCCCACGACCCTCTACGTGCGGCTCGGCGGCGGTTCACCGGTGGGCTGCGCCCGCCCGGTGTGAGCCGTCGCCGCCCACGCCCTAGCGGTGCAGCGCGGGTTCCCGCTCGATGTCCCGCACGTCCAGCTTCCGGTCGAACTTCGCCAGCGGCTTCGCCCCGGCCGGGTCGGCCTTGACCGCGTCCGGCGCCACGCCCGCCCAGTCGAGGATGCGGGCCGTGGCGAGCGCCCTCTCCTCGTCGACCAGACCGGCCACGTCGGCACCGTGGTTCATGCCGGGGGCGGTCATGACGTACGAGTCGCGCGCGCCCCTGCCGATCCGGAAGGGTTCGGCGCCCCACGGGTCGTTCTCGCCGTAGACGAACAGCATCCGCCGGGCGTTGTGCCGCACCCAGGTGTCGACGTCCCGCATGGCCCGGCGGTCGAACGTCATCGGGATCGAACGGGGCACGAAGTGGCGCGGCGGCTGGTAGCCGTAGCGGACGTACTTCTTCTCGATGTGCGGGAAGCGGATCGTCGGCGCGCCGAGCTGCGTGCCGGCCTGGTAGTAGTACGGCGTGTACGGGGACAGGCCCTGGTCCGTGTAGAACGAGAAGCCGGAGATCGTGTCGACCGAGGTCCAGATCTCGTCGTCGGTGGCGTTCTCGGCGTCCGCCGGGATCTGCGCGCAGTCCGCCACGCTGCCGTACTGCCAGAAGCCCCACACGTAGTCGAGGACGACCGCCTCGTACGCCCTGTCCAGGCTGCCGATGGTGTCGAAGGTGTAGCCGTTCTTGGCGGCGAGGGCCTCGTACTTGCGGCTCAGCGCCTCGCGGCGCACCAGTGCCTCGCGCTGCACGCCGTTCAGGCGGGTGCGGCACTCCTCGGTGCCGACCTCCCGGAAGAAGCGGTCGTAGGCGGAGTCCTCCTTGTTCACCACGTCGTTGGGGGCGACGTAGGCGACGACGCCGTCCATGTCACGCGGGTAGAAGCGCTCGTAGTACGTGGCGGTCATGCCGCCCTTGGAGCCGCCGGTGGAGATCCACTTCTTCGGGTAGATCCCCTCCAGCGCCCGGTGGATGCGGTGCTGGTCGCTGGCGGCCTGCCAGATGTCCAGCGTGGACCAGTCGGCCGGGTCCGGGCGGGACGGGGTGAAGAAGCGGTACTCCATGGAGACCTGGTTGCCGTCCACGATCTGGGTCGGCTCGCTGCGGCGGGGCGTCGTCGAGACGTTGTAGCCGCCGGTGAAGAAGACGGTCGGCCGCGCCACGTCCTTGTGCAGCACGGTGATCCGCTGCTGGAAGGTGCCCCGGGAGGGCCTGCGGTGGTCGACCGGCTGGGTGTACTCGAGGACGAAGAAGCGGTACCCGGTGTACGGCTTCTCCTCGAGAAGGCTCATGCCCGGGACGGAGAGCAGTCTCTCCTTGATGTCGGTGCCGGCGGTGACGTCGGTCTCGGCGGCGGTGGCCGCACTCGCCGCGCTCACCGTGCCGATCAGCATCGTGAGCGTCAGCAGCCATCTGAGCGCCTTGCGCATGCACACTCCCCTGTCGAACAGATGTGGCCGGAAGCTAACCGACCAACTCGCCCGAGCACCAGGGGACATGGGGATAACCCTCTGCGCAGAAGAGGGCAAAGGCCTTACGCCGGACAGAAATCGCGGCTCGGGTCCGGGAGCGCGCTCAGCACAGGATCCAGCCGGAGCTGACCGATCCGCCGGCCACCCTGCCCTTCACCCAGACGCAGCGGCGTCCGGCGTGCACGGTGACCGGGCCGGCGTGCCGCTTGTAGCGGCCCTCGTCGACCACCGGACGGCCGCCGCGCGCCCGGATGCTCACCGACATCTTCCGCTCGGTGCCGGGCTTCCTGGCGAGGGTGACGGCGCAGAGGTAGCCGCCGCGCTTGTAGACGACGACCGAGCCGGTGGAGAACGGCAGGGTGCGCATCTTGCGTCCGGGGCAGTGCGCGGCGGCCTGTGCGTCGGCCGGCGCGGCGACCACCAGCAGCCCCGCCGCGGTCAGCACCGCCAGGCCGAGCGCGAGCCGCCGGTGTATCGCTCCACTTCCCACTGCCGTTCCTCCCCGTACCGCACCGCATGTGCCGCGACCGACGACGTACGGGTGTACGGACGCACGGCGTACCCCGGATGGTTGCCCACCCGCCTTCCTCCCCGGCTCCGCGGCCCCGCGCCCGCCCCCCGCGGGCTCACCGTCCCGCGCCGACCGGCTCCTCCGGTTCGGCCTGCCCGACGAAGGTCCGCCACAGCGCGGCGTACTTCCCGTCGCGGGCCAGCAGCTCGTCGTGCGTGCCGTCCTCGGCGACCCGGCCGTGGTCCATGACGACGACCCGGTCGGCGCGGGCCGCGGTGGTCAGCCGGTGCGCGACCACCAGCGTGGTGCGCCGTCCCGCCAGCCGGTCCGTCGCCCGGTTCACCTGGGCCTCGGTGGCCAGGTCGAGCGCGGCCGTGGCCTCGTCGAGCAGCAGGACGTCCGGGTCGACGAGTTCGGCGCGGGCCAGCGCGATCAGCTGGCGCTGGCCGGCGGAGAGGTTGCGGCCGCGCTCGGCGACCTCGTGCAGGTAGCCGTCCTCCAGCGTGGCGATCATCTCGTGCGCCCCGACCGCGCGGGCCGCCGCCTCGACCTCGGCGTCGGTGGCGTCGGGGCGGCCGTAGGCGATGGCGTCGCGGATCGTGCCCGGGAAGAGGTAGGCCTCCTGCGGGACCACGCCGAGCCGACGCCGGTACGCGGTGATGTCGAGGTCCCTGAGGTCGGTGCCGTCGACGGTGACCCTGCCCCCGGTCGGGTCGTAGAACCGGGCCACCAGCTTGACCAGGGTGGACTTCCCCGCCCCGGTCTCGCCGACGAACGCCACGGTCTGCCCGGCGGGGATGTCCAGGTCGATGCCGCCGAGCGCCTCCTCCTCGTCCCCGTAGGCGAAGCGCACGTCCTCGAAGGCGACCCGGCCGCGCAGCGAGGGCACGCCGAGGGGCTTCGCGGCGTCCCGGGTGGACGTCGGCTCCCGCAGCAGTTCCTGGATGCGGCCCAGGGAGACGGACGCCTGCTGGTAGCCGTCGAAGACCTGGGAGAGCTGCTGCACCGGGGCGAAGAACAGGTCGATGTAGAGCAGGTACGCGACCAGCGCGCCCGTCGTCAGCGTCCCGTCGTCGACCCTGATCCCGCCCACGACGAGGACCGCCACCGCTGCCGACGACGCCAGGAACTGCACGAACGGGAAGTACACCGAGATCAGCCACTGGCCCCGGATGCGGGCGGCCCGGTAGCCGTCGCTGCGCGCCGCGAAGCGCCGGTTGCCCTCCCGCTCGCGCCCGAAGGCCTGCACGATCCGCAGCCCGGACACCGACTCCTGGAGGTCGGCGTTGACCACCGACACCCGCTCCCGGGCCAGCTCGTACGCCTTCACGCTGGCCCGGCGGAAGAAGTACGTGGCGATGACCAGCGGGGGCAGCGTGGCGAAGACGACCAGGGCGAGCTGGACGTCGATCACGAGCAGGGCGGCCATGATGCCGAAGAAGGTGACCACCGAGACGAAGGCGGTGACCAGGCCCGTCTGCAGGAACGTCGACAGCGCGTCGACGTCGGTGGTCATCCGGGTCATGATCCGGCCGGTCAGCTCGCGCTCGTAGTAGTCGAGGCCGAGCCGCTGGAGCTGGGCGAAGATCTTCAGCCGCAGCGCGTACAGCACGCGTTCGCCGGTGCGTCCGGTCATCCGGATCTCGCCGGTCTGCGCCGCCCACTGGACGACCACCGCGAGCAGGCCGAGCAGGGCCGCCGCCCAGACCGCGCCGAGGGCGGCCCGGGTGACGCCGTCGTCGATGCCGTTCCGGATCAGCACCGGCAGCAGCAGGCCCGCGCCGGCGTCCACGGCGACGAGGCCGAGGCTGATGAGCAGGGGTGTGCGGAAGCCGCGCAGGAGGCGGCGCAGCCCGTAGGACTCCTCCGGCTGCACGGCCCGGCGCTCGTCGACGTCGGGGACGTCGTCGGCCGGGGGCAGCGCCGCGACCTGGGCGAGCAGTTCCGGGGTGGCCGGGCTGCCGGCCAGGGCGGTGTCCTTGGGCTCGCGGTCGCCGGTCCACAGGCGGGGGGTGACCCCGCGTTCGGCGTCGAACTCGGCGTCCAGCTCCGCGCGGACCGCGGTGCCGGCGGTGTCGTCCTCGTGGAGGGCGACGGCCGGGTGGTGGCCCGGGGAGACGCCGCCCAGTTCGTCGGGGTCGGTGAGCAGCCGGCGGTAGAGGGCGGAGCGCCGCTGCAGCTCGTCGTGGGTGCCTATGTCGGCGAGCCGGCCGCCGTCGAGGACGGCGATGCGGTCGGCGAGGTTCAGGGTGGAGCGGCGGTGCGCGATCAGCAGGGTGGTGCGGCCGCGCATGACCTCGGCCAGCGCCTCGTGGATCTCGTGCTCGACGCGGGCGTCCACGGCGGAGGTGGCGTCGTCGAGCACCAGCAGGCGCGGGTCGGTGAGGAGGGCGCGGGCGAGCGCGACGCGCTGGCGCTGGCCGCCGGAGAGGGTCAGTCCGTGCTCGCCGACGGTGGTGTCGTAGCCGTCGGGCAGTTCCGTGATGAACCGGTCGGCCTGGGCGGCGCGGGCGGCGGCCACGATCTGTTCCCCGGTCGCGTCCGGGCGGCCGTACGCGATGTTGGCCCGCACGGTGTCGGAGAAGAGGAAGGAGTCCTCCGGGACCAGTCCGATCGCGGCCCGCAGCGACTCGGCGGTCAGCTCGCGCACGTCGTGCCCGCCGACGAGGACGGCGCCGCCGGTGACGTCGTAGAAGCGCGGCAGGAGCAGCGAGACGGTGGACTTCCCGGAGCCGGAGGCGCCGACGACGGCGAGGGTCTCGCCGGGCCGGATCTCGAAGGACAGACCGTCGAGGACCGGGCGGGCGGGGTCGTAGCCGAAGGAGACGTCGTCGAACTCGACGGTCGCGGGGGCGTCGGCGGGGAGCTCCTTGGTGCCGTCGGTGAGGAACGGCTCGGTGTCGATCAGTTCCAGGACGCGCTCGGTGGCGGCCCGTGCCTGCTGCCCGACGGTCAGCACGACGGCGAGCATCCTGACCGGGCCGACCAGCTGGGCGAGGTAGGTGGAGAAGGCGACGAACGTGCCCAGCGTGATGTGGCCGCGCACGGCGAGCCAGCCGCCGAGCGCGAGCATCGCGACCTGGCCGAGGGCGGGGACGGCCTGGAGGGCCGGGGTGTACCGGGAGTTCAGTTTGACGGTGCGCAGCCGCCCCGCGAACAGCCGGCGGCCGACCTCGCGGAGCTTGCCCGTCTCCTGCTCCTCCTGCCCGAAGCCCTTCACCACGCGGACACCGCCGACGGCGCCGTCGACCACGCCGGCGACGGCGGCCGCCTGGGCCTGCGCGTACCAGGTGGACGGGTGCAGCCGGGTGCGGCTGCGCCTGGCGATCCACCACAGGGCGGGGGCGACGGCGACGGCGACGGCCGTGAGCGGCAGCGACAGCGACGCCATGATCCCGAGCGAGATCAGGAACAGCAGGATGTTGCCGATGGTCATCGGCAGCATGAAGAGCAGGCCCTGGATCAGCTGGAGGTCGCTGGTGGCCCGCCCGACGACCTGTCCGGTGGACAGCTCGTCCTGACGGCGGCCGTCGAGCCGGGTGATCGTCCCGTACATGTCGGTCCGCAGGTCGTGCTGGACGTGCAGGGCGAGCCGCCCGCCGTAGTAGCGGCGGATGTACGTGAGGACGTAGACGACGACCGCGGCACCGATCAGTGCGCCCGCCCAGGGGGCCATGGCGCGGGTGTGGTCGCCGATCACGTCGTCGATGATCACCTTGGTGAACAGCGGGACCAGCGCCATCACGGCCATGCCGCCGAGGGACGAGCCCAGGGCCAGCACGACGTCCCCCGGATGACGCCACGCGTACGTGCCCAGTCGTCGTGCCCATCCCTGCTGCGGTGCCACGCGGGTCCCCTCCGGTCGTCCCGATCGGACCGTCCTGATCGGACCGTCCTGATCTACCGGAAGACACCAACGCCCACCGAGCCGGATTTCATCCCTCCGCCCCCTGCGGGGCGGCCGCCCCCGGCGGGGTGACGGACGGGGCGGACCGGCGGCCCCGGTGCGCCCGGGCATCCCGGGCGTCCCGGGTCCCGTCGCGCCCGGGCCCGTGGCCACGGAACGGGGCGCTCCTCCAGAAGGACGTCACGCAATCGACACGTCACGTACATTCCCGTGACCTCATGTCCATGTCACGATGCGAGCACCCTGATTCAACCCGCGTAGATCGGACGCCCCCACATGCTCGCGATACGCATGCGCACCCGGCGCCGCAAGGCGCTGGCGTTCGCCACGGCCGCCGCGCTCACCGCCCTGGCCGTCCCCGCCCTCACCGCGACCCCCGCCACGGCCACAGCCCCCGCCACCGCCACCGCCACCGCCACGACCACGTCCTACGACTCGACGTACTACAAGAACGCGGTCGGCAAGACGGGGACCGCTCTGAAGTCCTCGCTGCACACGATCATCAGCAGCCAGACGAAGCTGTCCTACTCGGGCGTCTGGAACGCGCTGAAGGCCACCGACCAGGACCCCCGCAACAGCAACAACGTGGTCCTGCTGTACTCGGGCCTCTCCCGCAGCAAGTCCCTCAACGGCGGCGACACCGGCGACTGGAACCGCGAGCACGTGTGGGCCAAGTCCCACGGCGACTTCGGCACCTCCACCGGCCCCGGCACCGACATCCACCACCTGCGCCCGACGGACGTCCGGGTCAACAGCATCCGCGGCAACAAGGACTTCGACAACGGCGGCAGCGCCGTCTCGGGCGGCGGCGGCAGCCTCACCGACTCCGACTCCTTCGAGCCCCGCGACGCCGTCAAGGGCGACGTGGCCCGCATGATCTTCTACATGGCGGTCCGCTACGAGGGCGGCGACGGCTGGGCCGACCTGGAGGTCAACGGCAACGTCAACAACGGCAGCGCCCCCTACATGGGCAGGCTCTCCGTACTGAAGGCCTGGAACGAGCAGGACCCGCCGGACGCCTTCGAGGAGCGCCGCAACCAGGTCATCTACGACTCCTACCAGCACAACCGCAACCCGTTCATCGACCACCCGGAGTGGGTCGAGGCGATCTGGTAGGGCCCCGCGACGCCCGTGGTGCCCGGCGACAGCCCCCGAGCACCACGGCACCACCCCGGCAGCCCCGCCTGTCTGCCCGGACGCCCGCCCGGACGCCCGCCCTACCAGTCGGCCTCGCACCGTCCGACCTCGAGGAAGTACCGCAGGGCGTCCGGGGTGCGTTCGTCCGGAGCCGCTTCCGCCGCTGCGCGCAGGGCGTCACTGATACCCGGGGTCGGCGAGGAGCCGGAAGACGGCAACACGGTCGCCCTCGAACCGAGCAAGGCGGTACCCCGTCCCGAGCCAGGCCCGCACCTCCTCCACGGCGCCGTTGTAGAGGAGCTGGTTCGCCTCCCGGATCACCCGCTTACCACTGCCGGGATCAGCCAGCAGCCGGAGGATGGCGACGCGCAGGCCGTGCACGTCCATCCCGTCGTACGGGGAGCCCGTCTCCGACGCCTCGGCGACAGCGACGGGCGCCGGCAGCCAGGGCGAGGGGCGCGCGGAACAGCCTCACAGGGGCAACCACCTTGCGTCGTAGGCATGTCGTACGGCTGAGAGCTTCTCCCCGGGCGGAACCGCCCGCATCAACGCCCGAATCAGGGAGCCTTCACCGCCCGCTCACTGCCCGCGCCCGCCCGCAACCATCCCGCGCCTGCCTGCGGTTGTCCGGACGAACTCAGACCTTCGGCCGGGTGAAGCGGATCAGGACACGGCTGAGCGTGCGGACGTACGGGGCGTCGTTCCGGTACGTCCGCACGCTCGGCGGAGGGGGCGGGTCAGACGCCGGGGGCCTCTTCAGGGGTGACGTGGGAGGCTTCGTCATCGTGGGGCACGGGAAGACGCGCTCCCCTGCTGCGGGCGATGCGATGCACGTCATGGAGCGCCTCGGCCAAGCACGCCGCGAGGTAACGGAGTTGAGGCGCGGTGGCTTTGCCGTCACCCAGGAGATCGACGGCGTGGCCGAGAAGGTCGTCGGCCATGCCGAGCTGGACGGCCTCGACGTCGTCGGCGAGGCGTGCAAGACGGCCCGTGCCGGTGCCGTCGGTGACGAGGTAACAGGGGTTGCCGTCGAGGTTGGACCAGGGGAGGAGGCGGGGCCGGCCGGCCGTGGCGGCGCCGTCGTGGCTCTTGTAGATCACGAGACAGCCGCCTCGTTGCCCCGGAATCGGCGCGAGCCGACGTCGACACCGTGGATGCGCCGTGGCCCTACGTCGATGCCGTGCACGGCGAGCCAGAGGGTACGGCGTCGGGTGCGCTGCTGCCTGGCCTGCGCGCGCTGTTCGTGGGCGAGGAGGTAGGGGCGGACGAGCCGGGAGTCCTCGCCGTGGAGGAGGACTTCGTGCGGGGAGGGGTGGCGGCCGGGTGCGACGGGGCCGGCCGGTACGGGGGTGGGCCGCGCCACTCCCCCGGCGCGGTGCCGGTTCCGGTGCCGGTGGCGCCCGGAGGCGGGCCACAGGAGCCGCAGCAGCGGCTCGACGAGGCGGGCGATACGGTGCAACACGTCTTCAACTCCGATGCGGTTGAGGGCCATGCCCCCGGGCCGTCGGTAGCGGTCGCGGGGGTCTTCCGTGCCCGAGGGCAGGTCGACGTGCATGGACGTCGCTGTGTAGCGACCCACTCACAGAGTGGGACGGGCCGGGCTAGGCTCGCCAGAGGGTCGGATGTGACAACGCATCCGTCACATGGGAGTTGGCGATGAGCAACATCTATGGGGAGTGGTTGAAGGCGCAACGCGAGGCGGCCGGGCTGACGCAGCAGGAACTGGCCACGGCCGCCGTCATGACGCGTTCGCACATCGCGCACATCGAAGCAGGCCGGCGCACCCCGTCCAAGGAGGACGCGAGACGCCTCGACAGGGCGCTGAACACGGGCGATGTACTCAGCAGCTTCCTGCCGGACGACGACAGCTCAGTCGCCGAGTACTTCGAGGCGGCCCTTCAACTCGAACGACAGGCGACCATGATCAGGGAGTTCGCCCTGTCGTTCATCCCTGGCATCCTCCAGACGGAAGGGTACGCGCGTGCGGTTCTGAGCATGCCGTTCCCTCCGGCGAGTGAACAAGAACGTGACAGACGCCTTGTCACACGCCTGGAACGCGCAAAGATCCTTGCCGACCCAGTGGCACCCGTAGTGTGGGCGCTACTGGATGAGGCGGTGCTACGACGCCGGATCGGCGACCCGGAAGTCATGGCGGAGCAGATCAACCACCTCATCAGACTCGCCGAGGCCGAACGGATCCAACTGCACCTTCTACCGTTCACGTTGGGCATGCATCCCCTCATGAGCAACATGCTCACGCTGATGTGGTTCGAGGATCAGCCGCCTGTGGCCTATAGCGAAGGCCTGTATATGGGGAAGATCCACGACAGTCCATCTGTGGTTCAGGAGCTGCAGCATCGCTACGATTTCGCACTGGGCAACGCTCTGCCGCTCAGGGAATCACTGGCTCTGCTCAGGGCAACAGCAAGGGACTACGAACATCATGGCTGACCGAGCGATACCGAACGCAGGGGCGCTGAGGGGCTGGCGGAAGTCCTCCCACAGCAACGACCAGGGCGGCAGCTGCCTGGAAGTCCTGGACAACTACCCCACGGGCGTCCCCGTCCGCGACTCCAAGGCCCCCGAGGGGCCCGCACTGGTCTTCCCGTCGGACGGGTGGGCGTCGTTCGTTGCAGGGGTCAAGAACGGACACCTTTCCATCTGACTACTCACCGCGACGATTCGTCCGGCCCGCCTTGTGGCGCGGGCCGGACGTCCCCCCGCTCAGGCCGCCGCAACAGGTACCGCAACCTGCCCAGACAGCAAGTCGTCCACAAGCCCTTGCTTGAGTCGACGCAGCTTCGCAAGCTCGGCGAGGCCGAGAGGGGTCAGTACGTGTCGATGTGCAGCGCCTTCTGATCCAGTGCGTCGCGGACGTACTTGTAGTTGTCGTGGTCGAAGAGGCACCAGAACTGAGGCAGGTACTCAGCCTCCAGCTTGGCCCGCTTCGCCTTGCGGTCCTCTTCACGCTTCAGCCTGATCGCCTGCTCGACGAGGTCGAGCGGCTTGCGCCCGCTGTCCGCCCTGCGGTTGGCGATGTGCATCTCCACCGGGACCTCGTCGGCGAGCGGGACGCCCTGGTCCCTGAGGATGTCGAGATATGAGGGCTCGGTCACCTTGCCCTCGGTGAAGATGAAGACCTGACGCCTGCGCTGCCCGCCCCGCCGGGCCGGACGCTCCCACGAGTCCCTGCCCTTCTGCGCCCGCCCCATCAGTCGCGCCCCGCCCCGTCCGCTCGCTCGCCGTCGTACGCGCCGGCCTCGTGCGCCACCAGCAGCAGCTGCGCGATCTGCCCCTCCAGGAGGGCCGGAACCCCGCCGAAGACCCCGGCGAGATAGAACTGCGTGAGGTCCTCGTCCTCGCCCGGCCCCGCATCGGTGAGCGGGTACAGCCCGGTCGCCCCGTCCTTGTCCTTCTCCGTCAGCCACACCTGCGCCGGGTCGAGGAGCCGCTCGCCGCTCGAGGCGATCCGGTGGCGGGCGGTCCCCGGCACGGGCGGCGACGGGCACCGGCCGTCCGCTCCGCGCAGGTGCGTCGCGGAGCGGGTGAGCCCGTCCCGGCCCGCCCGGCATCCGCCCGGAACGTCTCAGGCCTTCGGCTGGGTGAAGCGGATGCGGTTGCCGAAGGGGTCGCGCAGGCCGCAGTCGATTCCGTACGGGCGCTCGGTGGGTTCCTCGGTGAACTCCACGCCCTTCTCCAGCAGCCTCTCGTAGGTCCTGCGGCAGTCGTCCGTGGTGAGGACGAGCCAACCGCCCATGGCGCCCTTGGTCACCAGCTCGCGTACCTGCTCCGCCGTCTCCTCCGACATCGCCGGAGCGCCCGGCTTCTCCAGGAGGATCTGCCGCTCGGGGTGGCCGGGGACGCTGACGGTCAGCCAGCGCATGAAGCCCATGTCGATGTCCGCGGTGACCTCCAGACCGAGCGTGCCGGCGTAGAAGTCGAGGGCCAGGTCCTGGTCGAGGACGTATATCTGTGACTGCGTGATGGCGTTGAACATGACGCTCACGCTATCGAGCCGGCCGGACGGAAACTTATCCGGAACTGCTCGGTTGCCGGCCGCCGGACACCTGCCGGAAGGTCAGGTACTCGGTCGGGTCCACGCCATCGTGAAGCACGTCGGCACGCCCACGGCCATCGCCTCCTTGCGGTACGTGCGTGGTGACCGGCCGACGATGTCGCGGAACGTGCGGCTGAAGGTTCCCGGGCTGCCGAAGCCGACCTCGAAGCCGATGTCCGTCACGCTGCGGCCGGTCTCCCGCAGCAGGAACATCGCCCGTTCCACCCGGCGGCGCTGGAGGTAGCGGTGCGGTGTCTCACCGAACGCGGCCCGGAAGGTCCGAGTGAAGTGCGCCGGTGACACGTGCGCGATGCGCGCCAGGGCGGGGACGTCCATCGGCTGCGCGTAGTCACGGTCCATCGCGTCCCGCGCCCGGAGCATGCGGCGGTTGGTCTCCTCGGCGGCGCGGCTCACGCTGCCATCCCATCACGGTCCACCGGCCGCCCACCACGCGCGGGCCGGCTCTACTCGATCGGCTTCTCGCCCCGGGGCGGCCGGGCGCGGACCACGAAGGGCCGGGAGAGGACGGTGACGGCGACGGAGAGGGCGGCCAGGGCGGTGATCGTGGTGCCGGGGGCGAGGTACAGGGCGACGGCGCCGGCGAGCGCGGCTCCGATGCCCTGCCAGGTCATCCGGCCGGCGGACTCGACGCCCTGGACCTGGCCGCGGACCGGGTCCGGGGTCAGCGCGAGCAGCTGCTCCTGGAGCGGCAGGGTGGCGGCGAACCCGGCGCCGGCCACGAACACCGCGACCGCCGCCGCCCACGGGGGCGGGGCGGCGGCGAACAGCAGGTAGGGCACGGCGAGCAGCAGCCGCAGGGCGAAGGCGCAGCGGCGTCGCCGGTCGGCGGTGAGCAGTCGGCCGACCGCCAGGTCCCCGAGCAGCATGCCGGCCGAGCCGGCGGCCAGGAGGACGCCGGCGTGCTCGGGGTCGTAGGAGATGAGCAGGGCCTCGCAGCCGACGATCAGGCCGTTGGGGACCCACAGGTTCAGCAGCAGCGCCCGCCTGCCGGGGTGGGAGAGGAGTTCGACGTTGGCCGCCCAGGTCCGGCGCGGTCCGGGGCGACGGGCCGGACCGGCGGGATCGGCCGTGCGGGCCGAGTGCTCCCGGACGGTGGCCGCCACGGTGACGAGCCCGAGTGCGGTCAGGGCGGCGGCGACGGCGAAGACCTCGTGCGGGCTCAGGTGGCGGAGCAGGACCGCGCCGGCGGCGAAGCCGAGGACGGCCGTGCCGCCCGAGGTGATGTTCATCAGCGACCGTGCCAACGCGTACGTGGAGGCGGGGACGACTTCGGCGAGCAGCCCCAACCGCGTTCCGGTGCCGAGGGAGTGGAAGAACCCCAGCACCAGGAGCAGGCCGAACCGGGTGGCCAGGGGCAGCCCCGGGACCGCCTGCGCGGCGACGCCCGCCAGGGAGAGGCACTGGAGCGTGACGAGGGTCCGGCGCGGGCGGTGCCCGTCCGCGACCGACATCAGGGTCAGCGCGCCGAGCACCGTGGCGAACGTGGCGCCGTACATGCTCACGGCGGTCAGGAACGGGGACCCGGTCCTGTCGTGGACCAGCGTGCCGAGCGCGAAGCCCGACAGGGTGCTCGCGGCGACCGTCAGCGTGAAACTGACGTACAGGCCGGCGAACTCACGGTTGCGGAGCAGGGCGCGGTAGCCGGTGGGGGGAGCCCCGGTGGGGGGAGTCCCGGTGGGAGCGGGAGTGCGTGCGGAAGGGGGCGCGGAGGCGTCGTCGGAGGGCATGAAAAAGCCTCCGTACGCGCCCGCTGGGCGCCGGAGGCCAACTCGCACAGTCTAGCAGGGAGTTCGGCCGGCAGGCGCCCGGTCCAGGTGGGTGGGTGCGAACATCCGCAGGACCGCGGGGAGGACGACCACCGACGGGCCCGGCGTGTTCAGGGCCCGGGAGAGGTCGTGCTCCAGGGTGTCGGGGGTGGTCCGCACGCCCGGGACGCCGAAGGACTGCGCCAGGGCCACGAAGTCCGGGCCGGTCAGGTCGGTCGCCGTGGCCTCGCCGTAGGCGTCGGTCATGTACGCGCGCAGGATGCCGTAGCCGCCGTCGTCGACGATCAGCCAGGTGACGTCGAGGTCGTACTGGCGGGCGGTGGCCAGTTCGGCGACGGAGTACAGGGCGCCGCCGTCCCCGGAGACCGCGAGGACCGGGCGGGTGGGGTCGGCGACCGCCGCGCCGAGGGCGGCCGGGAGGCCGTAGCCGAGGCCGCCGGCGCCCTGGGCGGAGTGCAGGTGGTTGGGTCCCTTGGCGTCGAAGGCGGACCAGGCCCAGTAGGCCAGGATCGTCATGTCCCAGAAGGAGGGCGAGTCTGCGGGCAGGGCGCGGCGGACCGACGCCAGCACCTCCTGTTCCAGGGTCAGTCCCTGGGACGCGATGCGTTCGGCGACCTTCGACAACAGTGTGCGCACGCGCTCCGGCGCCGCCTCGTCCTCGCGCGGCTCCACCGTCTCCAGCAGGGCCTGGAGGGCGAGGCGGGCGTCCGCGTGGATACCGAGCGCGGGGTGGTTGGACTCCAGCTTGCCGAGGTCGGCCTCGATCTGGACGATCCGGCCGCGCGGCGTGAACGTGTGGTAGTTCGAGGAGAGTTCGCCCAGTCCCGAGCCCACGACCAGGAGCACGTCGGCGTCCTGGAGGAAGTCCGTCGTGTGGCGGTCCTCCAGCCAGGACTGCAACGACAGAGGGTGCGTCCAGGGGAAGGCGCCCTTGCCGCCGGGGGTGGTGACGACCGGCGCCCGGAGGCGTTCGGCGAGCTTGCGGAGCTTGCCCGAGGCGTCGGAACGGATCACTCCCCCGCCCGCGATGATCGCGGGGCGTTCCGCGTGCGTCAGCCAGTGGGCGGCCACCGCCGTCAGCTCGGGGCGCGGGGGCAGTTCGTCGGGGGTGGCGTCCATGGCCGTCACGACCGGGAGGGACGTCGGGGCCGCCAGCACGTCCTGCGGGATCTCCACCCACACGGGGCCGTGCGGCACCGTCAGCGCCGACTTCCAGGCCCCGGTGACCGCCGACGGGATCTGGGACGCGGTGCGCGCGGTGTGGACGGACTTGACCACGCCCCGGAACGAGGCGGCCTGGTCGGGCAGTTCGTGCAGGTAGCCGTGGCGGCCGCCGCCCAGTCCCGCCGTCGGCACCTGGCTGCCGATCGCCAGTACGGGGGCGGAGGCGGCGGCGGCCTCCTGGAGCGCGGGCAGCGCGGTCAGCGCGCCCGGTCCGGTCGACAGCAGCAGCGGGGCCGCCTCGCCGGTGACGCGGCCGTACGCGTCCGCCGCGAAGGCGGCGTTGTTCTCCACCCGCAGCCCGACGTACCGGAGGTCCGAACGGCGCAGGGCGTCGAAGACGCCGAGCGCGTGCTGGCCGGGCAGCCCGAAGACGGTGGTCGCGCCGAGGCCGGCCAGGGTTTCCACGACCAGGTCGCCGCCGGTGCGGCCGCCGGGAGGGTTCAGCGCGGCCTTTGTCTGTCCTGCGGTCGGGCGGAGCACCAGGTCGTGGTCGTGGGTCACTTGCTCTCGTTCTCCTCGCGGGCCCCGGCGATCTGGCGGGCCATGATCGTGGTCAGCTCGTACGCCGTGTGGGAGGCGGCGACCGAGGTGATCTCCGCGTGATCGTACGCGGGGGCCACCTCGACGAGGTCGGCCGAGACCAGGCGGCAGGAGGACAGCCCGCGCAGGATCTCGAGCAGTTCGCGGGAGGTCAGGCCGCCGGCCTCGGGGGTTCCGGTGCCGGGGGCGTGCGCCGGGTCCAGGCAGTCGATGTCGATGGAGATGTACAGCGGGCGGTCGCCGATGCGCTGCCGCAGCTGGTCGGCGACCTCGTCGGCGCCCCGGCGGTAGACGTCCGCCGAGGTGACGATGCCGAAGCCCATCTTCTCGTCGTCGGTGAGGTCCTGCCGGCCGTAGAGCGGGCCGCGGATGCCGACGTGGGAGAGGGCCTCGGTGTCGAGGACGCCCTCCTCCACGGCCCGGCGGAACGGGGTGCCGTGCGTGTACTCGGCGCCGAAGTAGGTGTCCCAGGTGTCCAGGTGGGCGTCGAAGTGGAGCAGGGCGACCGGGCCGTGCCTCTTCGCGACCGAGCGCAGCAGCGGCAGCGCGATGGTGTGGTCGCCGCCGAGGGTCATCAGGCGGGCTCCGGTGCCGAGCAGGTCGTCGGCGGCGGCCTCGACGGTCTCGACGGCCTCGTTGATGTCGAACGGGTTGACGGCGATGTCGCCGCCGTCCGCGACCTGGGCGAGGGCGAAGGGGGAGGCGTCCTGCGCGGGGTTGTAGGGGCGCAGCAGCCGGGACGCCTCCCGGATGGCGTTGCCGCCGAACCGGGCGCCCGGCCGGTAGGAGACGCCCGAGTCGAACGGCACGCCCACCACGGCGATGTCGGTGCGGCCGACCTCGTCGAGCCGGGGCAGCCGGGCGAAGGTCGCGGGGCCCGCGTACCGGGGGACGCGGGACGAGTCGACGGGCCCGCGGGGCGTCTCGTTGCTGCTCATGGGTACTGCCTTCTTTCCTGCGCTTCGTCGCGTGGCCATGGCCTGCTCGCATGACTCCACTGACGCCGGGGCCCTGGCCCGGCCTCACTGCCAGCGACGTTAGGCGGCCGGAAAGCGGGCTGCAAAGTGTACGTTTCATCCACTTCGGACGACGGACATGGAGGAAACGTCCATCCCGCCGGCCCCCGGGGCCGTCCCTCCGGGGACACGGCCACGGTGAGTACGCGTACGGAGGCCGTCCGAGTACGTGACGCACGTCCCAGCGGGTAATACGCCGGGTACGCCCGGCCCCGGCTGCTCCACAATGGGAGGCATGCCGATATCCGGGACGCCCAGCCGCGCCGAACTCCTCCTCCACCTCGCCGCCACCCGTATCGCGGGCGACGTCGCCACCCCGCGCGAGAACAACCTCTCCCACTACCGCAAGCTGGCGAACGGCGACCGCCACTACTGGCTCGGCCTGGAGCTCGGCGACCGCTGGAGCGACGAGCAGGACGTGCTCGCGGTGATGGCGGAGCGGGTCGGCGTCAGCGACGACGCCGAGCACCGGTACGGCCAGGACACCATCGATCCCGAGCTGACCGTGGCCGGCCTGGAGCGGATGGCGGGGCGGCTGCGCAAGGCGGCGGACGGGCAGCAGCGGGTGCTGCTGGCCACCGGTCACCCCGGCGGGCTGCTCGACGTGCACCGGGCCACGGCCGCCGCGCTGCGCGCCGCCGGCTGCGAGATCGTGGTGATCCCGGACGGGCTGGCCACGGACGAGGGCTATGTGATGCAGTTCGCGGACGTGGCGGTGCTGGAGCACGGTGCCACGTTGTGGCACACGCACTCCGGTGAGCCGATGAAGGCCGTTCTCACCGCCCTGGAGCGCGAGGGCCGCCCGCTGCCGGACCTGGTGGTCGCCGACCACGGCTGGGCGGGCTACGCCGGGCAGCACGGAGTCGACTCCGTCGGCTACGCGGACTGCAACGACCCGGCGCTGTTCCTGGCCGAGGCGGAGGGCACCGTCCAGGTGACGGTCCCCCTCGACGACCACGTGGTCAGCCCCCGCCACTACGACCCGATGACGGCGTACCTGCTGGCGGAGGCGGGGCTGGAGCAGGGCGCCCGCTAGGACGCCGGTGCGGGCTCCTCGCGGGGGACGCGGACCAGGCCCTCCTGGATGACCGAGACCGCGAGGCGTCCGTCCTGGGTGTAGATGCGGGCCTGGCCGAGGCCCCGGCCGCCGTGCGCGGACGGGGACTGCTGGTCGTACAGCAGCCATTCGTCCGCGCGGAACGGGCGGTGGAACCACATCGCGTGGTCGAGGGAGGCCCCGACCACGTCCCCCACCGCCCAGCCGCCGCGGCCGTGGGCGAGCAGGACCGAGTCCAGCAGCGTCATGTCGGAGACGTAGGTGGCGAGGACGACGTGCAGCAGGGGGTCGTCGGCCAGCTTGCCGTTGGTGCGGAACCACACCTGGGAGTGGGGGGCGCGGGGCTCGCCGAAGCGGCCGTAGGGCGGCTCGTCGACGTAGCGCAGGTCCACGGCCCTGCGGGCCTCCAGGAAGCGCTCGACGACGTCGGGGGCGAGATGCCCGTAGTCGCGCAGCCGTGCCTCGGAGGTGGGCAGGGTGGCCGGGTCGGGTGCGGACGGCATCGGCTCCTGGTGTTCCAGGCCTTCCTCGTGCGTCTGGAAGGACGCCGAGAGGTGGAAGACCGGCTTGCCGTGCTGGACCGCGACGACGCGGCGGGTGGTGAAGGAACGGCCGTCGCGGATCCGGTCGACGGTGTAGACGATCGGCGCGCCGGCGTCGCCGGGGCGCAGGAAGTACGCGTGCAGGGAGTGGGCGGGCCGGTCCGCGGGGACGGTCCGCCCGGCGGCGACCAGCGCCTGCGCGGCGACCTGCCCGCCGAAGACGCGGGGGACGACGGCGAAGCGGGACTGGCCGCGGAAGATGTTCTCCTCGATCTGCTCGAGGTCGAGCAGATCGAGGAGTTCCTGAAGTGCCTGGCTCATGGGGTCAGTTGTACCGGTACTTGTAGAGGCCAGGGATGTCGGTGGCCTTACAGGCCCATGTCCTTGGCGATGATCGTCTTCATGATCTCGCTGGTGCCGCCGTAGATGCGGTTGACGCGGTTGTCCGCGTACAGGCGGGCTATCGGGTACTCGTTCATGTAGCCGTAGCCGCCGTGCAGCTGGAGACAGCGGTCGATGACGCGGTGCGCGACCTCGGTGCAGAACAGCTTGGCGGAGGCGGCCTCGGCGGGGGTGAGTTCGCCCGCGTCGAGGGCCTCGGTGGCGCGGTCGGCGACGGCCTCGGCGGCGTCCACCTCGGCCTGGCAGGCGGCCAGCTCGAACTTGGTGTTCTGGAAGTGGGCGACCGGCTTGCCGAAGACGGTGCGCTCCTGCACGTACTGCTTGGCGAACCGGACGGCGGCCTTGGCCTGCGCGTAGGCGCCGAAGGCGATGCCCCAGCGCTCGGAGGCCAGGTTGTGGCCGAGGTAGGAGAAGCCCTTGTTCTCCTCGCCGAGGAGGTCCTCGACGGGGACCTGGACGTCGACGAACGCCAGCTCGGCGGTGTCGGAGGTCCTCAGACCGAGCTTGTCGAGCTTGCGGCCGACGGAGTAGCCCTCGGACCTGGTGTCGACGGCGAACAGGGAGATGCCGTGGCGGCGGTCCTCCGCGGTCGGCGCGGCGGTGCGGGCGCAGACGATCACCTTGTCGGCGTGGACGCCGCCGGTGATGAAGGTCTTGGCCCCGTTGAGGACGTAGTGCGTGCCGTCCGCGCTCGGCTTGGCGGTGGTCTTCATGCCCGCGAGGTCGGAGCCGGTGCCCGGCTCGGTCATCGCGATGGCCCACATCTCCTCGCCGGTGGCGAACTTGGGCAGGTAGCGCTTCTTCTGCTCGTCGGTGGCGAGCATCTTGATGTAGGGCAGGGCGAGCAGCACGTGCACGCCGGAGCCGCCGAACTGCACGCCCGCGCGAGCGGTCTCCTCGTAGAGGACCGCCTCGAACTTGTGGCTGTCCAGGCCCGCGCCGCCGAACTCCTCGGGCACGTTGATCCCGAAGATGCCCAGCTCGCCGAGCTTGTAGTAGAAGTCACGGGGCGCCTGGCCCGCCGCGAACCACTCGTCGTAGACCGGGACGACCTCGGCCTCGATGAAGTCGCGGATGGTCTCCCGGAAAGCCTCGTGGTCCTCGTTGAAAACCGTACGGCGCACGCCTCCACCTTTCCTTGCGCCTGAACCGGCGCCGCTCTCGCGTACGTGGTTGCCCGCCGTGGGGGTTCCTCAACGGATGGTTGCGGCCCCGTGCGGCTAAGCGCTTGCTCAGGGTCTCAACCGTACCGGTGGGTAGCCAAAGCCGTCCAGACCGCCGTCCGCGTAACGCTCGTCACGTGCGCCGGCGTCAGGCCGTGCCCGCCGCGGCGAAGGCGCCGCGGGCCATCCGGTGCAGGAGGGCCGCCGTCGTGGCGCGGCCCGGCAGGGAACCGGGCCGGGTGAGGTGCGGGGTGGAGTTGAGCAGCCCGAACACGGAGTGCACGGCCGAGCGCGCGGCAGCTTCGGTCAGGTCCGGGTAGAGCGCGCGCACCACCTCGACCCACAGCTCGACGTACTGCCGCTGCAGCTGCCGCACCAGCTTGCGGTCGGTGTCCCGGAGGCGGTCCAGCTCACGGTCGTGCAGGGTGATGAGGGGCCGGTCGTCGAGCGCGAAGTCGATGTGGCCCTCGATCAGCGAGTCCAGGACCCCCTCGGGAGCCGCCCCGTCGACCTCCTTCAGCCGTCGTCTCGCACCGGTGAGCAGCTGCCCGCTGATGCCCACGAGCAGCTCCGAGAGCATCGCGTCCTTGCCCGCGAAGTGCCGGTACAGGCCGGGCCCGCTGATGCCGACGGCGGCGCCTATCTCGTCGACCCCGACTCCGTGGAAGCCGCGCTCGGCGAACAGCCTCGCGGCCTCCCTGAGGATCTGCTCGCGGCGGGTCGGGGCGTCGGTTCTGGTGGCCATGGGAACGATTCTAGACAGCGGGGTTAGCGGTCGTTAACCTGAGTGAAACCGTTAACGCTCATTAACCAGTGAGGGGACCGGCAGATGGACGAGGCACCGGAGCTCCACAGCGCGGCCGATCCCGCGTCGGAGTCCTTTCGGGCCAACGAGGAGGCGCACCGCGCACTCGTCGAGGAGCTGCGCGCCAAGCTGGCGGCGGCCGCGCTCGGCGGCGGTGAGCGGGCCCGGGCCCGGCACACCGCGCGGGGCAAGCTGCTGCCGCGCGAGCGGGTGGACACCCTCCTCGACCCCGGTTCGCCGTTCCTGGAGCTGGCCCCGCTGGCGGCCGACGGGATGTACGAGGGCCAGGCCCCGGCGGCCGGGGTGATCGCCGGGATCGGGCGGGTGGCGGGGCGCGAGTGCGTGGTGGTCGCCAACGACGCGACCGTCAAGGGCGGCACGTACTACCCGATGACGGTGAAGAAGCACCTGCGCGCCCAGGAGGTGGCCCTGGACAACCGGCTGCCCTGCGTCTACCTGGTGGACTCCGGCGGCGCCTTCCTGCCGATGCAGGACGAGGTCTTCCCGGACCGGGACCACTTCGGGCGGATCTTCTACAACCAGGCCCGGATGTCCGGTGCCGGCATCCCGCAGATCGCGGCGGTGCTGGGCTCGTGCACGGCGGGCGGGGCGTACGTCCCGGCGATGAGCGACGAGGCGGTGATCGTCCGCGGCCAGGGCACGATCTTCCTCGGCGGCCCGCCCCTGGTGAAGGCGGCCACCGGCGAGGTGGTCACGGCGGAGGAGCTGGGCGGCGGCGAGGTCCACGCGCGGGTGTCGGGCGTCACCGACCATCTCGCCCAGGACGACGCGCACGCGCTCAGGATCGTGCGGAACATCGCCGCGACGCTGCCCGCGCGCGGTCCGCTGCCCTGGCGGGTCGAGCAGTCCGTCGAGCCCAAGGTCGACCCCGGGTCGCTGTACGGCGCGGTCCCGGTCGACTCCCGTACGCCGTACGACGTGCGGGAGGTCGTCGCGCGCGTGGTCGACGGTTCGCGGTTCGCCGAGTTCAAGGCGGAGTTCGGGCAGACCCTGGTGACCGGCTTCGCCCGGATCCACGGCCATCCGGTGGGGATCGTCGCCAACAACGGCATCCTGTTCTCCGAGTCGGCCCAGAAGGGCGCCCACTTCGTCGAGCTGTGCGACCAGCGCGGCATTCCGCTGGTGTTCCTGCAGAACATCTCCGGCTTCATGGTCGGCAAGGACTACGAGGCCGGCGGCATCGCCAAGCACGGCGCCAAGATGGTGACGGCGGTGGCGTGCACGCGGGTGCCGAAGCTGACGGTGGTGGTCGGCGGTTCCTACGGCGCGGGCAACTACTCGATGTGCGGCAGGGCGTACTCGCCCCGTTTCCTGTGGATGTGGCCGGGCGCCAAGATCTCGGTCATGGGCGGCGAGCAGGCCGCCTCGGTGCTGGCGACGGTCAAGCGGGACCAGCTCCGGGCGCGCGGCGAGGAGTGGCCGGCCGAGGACGAGGACGCGTTCAAGGCGCCGGTCCGCGCCCAGTACGAGCGGCAGGGGAACGCCTACTACGCGACGGCCCGCCTGTGGGACGACGGGGTGATCGACCCGCTGGAGACCCGGCAGGTCCTGGGCCTGGCCCTGACCGCGTGCGCCAACGCGCCACTGGGCGAACCCCAGTTCGGCGTCTTCCGGATGTGAGGGACGGACGACTGTGACAGATCGAGCGATGTTCGAGACGGTCCTGGTGGCCAACCGGGGCGAGATCGCCGTCCGGGTCATCCGCACCCTGCGGTCGATGGGCGTGCGTTCGGTGGCCGTCTTCTCCGACGCGGACGCCGACGCCCGGCACGTCCGCGAGGCGGACACGGCGGTACGGATCGGGCCCGCGCCGGCCGCGGAGAGCTACCTGTCGGTGGAGCGGTTGCTGGAGGCCGCCGCCCGTACCGGCGCCCGGGCGGTGCACCCCGGGTACGGCTTCCTCGCCGAGAACGCGGGGTTCGCGCGGGCGTGCGAGGAGGCGGGGCTGGTGTTCGTCGGTCCGCCGGCCGACGCGATCGCGCTGATGGGTGACAAGATCCGCGCGAAGGAGACGGTGAAGGCGGCCGGGGTCCCGGTCGTCCCCGGCTCCAGCGGCAGCGGCCTGACGGACCGGCAGCTCGCCGACGCCGCACGCGAGATCGGCGTGCCGGTGCTGCTGAAGCCGTCGGCGGGCGGCGGCGGCAAGGGCATGCGCCTGGTGCGGGACGCGGCGGCGCTGCCCGACGAGATCGCCGCCGCGCGGCGCGAGGCCCGCGCCTCCTTCGGCGACGACACGCTCCTGGTCGAACGGTGGATCGACCGCCCCCGGCACATCGAGATCCAGGTGCTGGCCGACGGCCACGGGAACGTGGTGCACCTGGGCGAGCGCGAGTGCTCCCTGCAGCGCCGGCACCAGAAGATCATCGAGGAGGCGCCCAGCGTCCTGCTCGACGAGGAGACCCGGGCCGCGATGGGCGAGGCGGCGGTCCAGGCGGCCCGCTCCTGCGGCTACCGGGGCGCGGGCACGGTGGAGTTCATCGTGCCGGGCGACGACCCCGCCTCGTACTGCTTCATGGAGATGAACACCCGTCTCCAGGTGGAGCACCCGGTCACCGAGCTGGTCACGGGACTCGACCTGGTGGAGTGGCAGCTGCGGGTGGCGGCGGACGAGCGGCTCGGCTTCACGCAGGGCGACGTCCGGCTCACCGGCCACGCCGTCGAGGCCCGGATCTGCGCCGAGGACCCGGCGCGCGGTTTCCTCCCCTCGGGCGGCACGGTGCTCAGGCTGCGCGAGCCGCAGGGCTGGGGGTCCCCCCTGCGCGAAGCGCCTGGGGGAGGCGTCCGCACCGACTCCGGGCTGAGCGAGGGCACGGAGGTCGGCAGCCTGTACGACCCGATGCTGTCCAAGGTGATCGCGTACGGCCCCGACCGCGCGAGTGCGCTGCGCAGGCTCCGGGCGGCACTCGCGGAGACGGTGACGCTGGGCGTGCAGACCAACGCCGGCTTCCTGCGGCGGCTGCTCGCGCACCCGGCGGTGGTGAGCGGCGACCTGGACACGGGGCTGGTGGAGCGGGAGGCGGAGGGTCTGGTCTCCGCCGGCGTACCGGAGGAGGTGTACGAGGCCGCGGCGGCCGTACGCCTGGACGCGCTGCGGCCGCGTACCGGGGGCTGGACGGACCCGTTCTCGGTGCCGGACGGCTGGCGTCTGGGGGGTACGCCGAAGCCGGTCGCGTTCCACCTGCGCGTGCCGGGAGGTGAACCCGTGACGCACAGAGCCCGCGGCACCCACACCGTCACCGACGACCGGGTGTCGGTGACGGTGGACGGCGTCCGCCACACCTTCCACCGCGCCGCCGACTGGCTCGGCCGGGACGGCGACGCCTGGCAGGTGCGCGACCACGACCCGGTCGCCGCCTCCCTGACCGGCGCGGGCCGGGCGGGCGCCGACTCGCTGACCGCGCCGATGCCCGGCACGGTGACGGTGGTGAAGGTCGCCGTCGGCGACGAGGTGGGTGCGGGCCAGAGCCTGCTGGTGGTGGAGGCGATGAAGATGGAGCACGTCGTCTCCGCCCCGCACGCCGGCACGGTCACCGAACTGGACGTGGCTCCGGGTACGACGGTCGCCATGGACCAGGTGCTGGCGGTCATCGCCCCCGCGGCCGCGGAGGAGGAGGCGCCGTGAACCCCGTGGAACCGGGCCTGCCCATGACCGTGCCGGCGAAGGGCCTGCCGGCGCGGGTGCGGATCCACGAGGTCGGCGCGCGCGACGGTCTGCAGAACGAGAGGGCGACCGTCCCGACGGCCGTCAAGGCGGAGTTCGTCCGCCGTCTGGCCGGCACGGGCCTGACCACGATCGAGGCGACGAGCTTCGTCCACCCCGGGTGGGTGCCCCAGCTGGCGGACGCGGAGGACCTGTACCGGGCGGTGGCCGGCCTGCCGGTGGCGCTTCCGGTCCTGGTGCCCAACGAACGGGGCCTGGAGCGCGCGCTGGCGCTCGGCGCCCGGCGGGTGGCGGTGTTCGCCAGCGCCACGGAGTCCTTCGCCAGGGCCAACCTCAACCGCACGGTGGGCGGGGCGCTGGCGATGTTCGAGCCGGTGGTGGCCCGGGCCAAGCGCGAGGACGTCCACGTCCGCGGCTACCTGTCGATGTGCTTCGGCGACCCGTGGGAGGGAGCGGTCCCGGTCCCCCGCGTGGTGGAGGTGTGCCGGGCCCTGCTGGACATGGGCTGCGACGAACTCAGCCTGGGCGACACCATCGGGGTGGCGACCCCGGGCCATGTGACCGCCCTGCTCACCGCGCTCGCCGACGCGGGCGTGCCCGTGAGCGCGCTGGGCGTGCACTTCCACGACACCTACGGCCAGGCCCTGTCCAACACACTGGCCGCGCTCCAGCGGGGCGTCACCACGGTCGACGCCTCCGCCGGCGGACTGGGCGGCTGCCCGTACGCGAAGTCCGCCACCGGCAACCTCGCCACCGAGGACCTCGTGTGGATGCTGCGCGGACTCGGCATCGACACCGGGGTCGACCTCGGCCGTCTCGTCGCCACGAGCGTCTGGATGGCCGCCCACCTGGGCCGACCCAGCCCGTCCCGCACCGTCCGCGCCCTCTCCCACCAGGAGCAGTGAACGACCATGGACCACAGGCTCTCCCCCGAACTGGAAGAACTCCGCCGTACGGTCGAGGAGTTCGCGCACGACGTCGTGGCGCCGAAGATAGGTGACTTCTACGAGCGGCACGAGTTCCCGTACGAGATCGTCCGCGAGATGGGCCGCATGGGCCTGTTCGGCCTGCCGTTCCCGGAGGAGTACGGCGGAATGGGCGGCGACTACTTCGCCCTGGGGGTGGCGCTGGAGGAACTGGCCCGGGTGGACTCGTCGGTGGCGATCACCCTGGAGGCCGGTGTCTCGCTGGGCGCGATGCCGCTGCACCTCTTCGGCACCGAGGAGCAGAAGCGCGAGTGGCTGCCCCGTCTGTGCTCCGGCGAGATCCTGGGCGCGTTCGGCCTGACGGAGCCGGACGGCGGCAGCGACGCGGGCGCGACCCGCACCACGGCCCGCCTGGACGAGACGACGGACGAATGGGTGGTCAACGGCACGAAGTGCTTCATCACCAACTCGGGCACGGACATCACGGGCCTGGTCACGGTGACGGCGGTCACCGGCCGGAAGCCGGACGGCAGGCCGCTGATCTCGGCGATCGTCGTCCCGTCGGGCACCCCTGGCCTCACGGTGGCGGCCCCGTACTCGAAGGTCGGCTGGAACGCCTCGGACACGCGGGAGCTGTCCTTCCAGGACGTCCGCGTCCCGGCGGCGAACCTGCTGGGCGAACAGGGCCGGGGCTACGCCCAGTTCCTGCGCATCCTCGACGAGGGACGGATCGCCATCGCCGCGCTGGGCACGGGCCTGGCGCAGGGCTGTGTGGACGAGTCGGTGAAGTACGCCGGTCAGCGGCACGCGTTCGGCCGTCCGATCGGCGCCAACCAGGCCATCCAGTTCAAGATCGCGGACATGGAGATGAAGGCCCACACCTCCCGCCTGGCCTGGCGCGACGCGGCGAGCCGCCTGGTGGCCGGCGAGCCCTTCAAGAAGGAGGCGGCGCTGGCCAAGCTGTACTCGTCCACGGTCGCGGTGGACAACGCCCGTGACGCCACCCAGATCCACGGCGGCTACGGCTTCATGAACGAGTACCCGGTGGCCCGTATGTGGCGCGACTCCAAGATCCTGGAGATCGGCGAGGGCACGAGCGAGGTCCAGCGGATGCTGATCGCCCGGGAGCTGGGGCTGCCGGGCTGAGCGAAGAGGGCGGCCCGCGACGGGCATCCCGCACTGCCCGACCGTCGGTCCTCGCACCGGCACGATCCGGGTGCACCCGGCCCCGTACGGGAACCGCTACGGCGACAAGGCCCCGTACGCCCTCGGAGACAAGGCCCCGTTCGGGCCCTGGACGGTGGGCACCTCCGCGTTCCGCCGCCACGGCGGGGACCGGAGCCAGGGCCAGGTCGGAGCCCGGTACGGGCCGCCCTCTGGACAGATCATCAGGTTAGGCTAACCTAATCACGCCTGCCATCAAGGCCGCCTCCGTACGCACGAAAGCAGACCCACCCATGTCGAACGCCAGAACCGCCCGCTTCTCCCGTCGCGGCATCCTCGCCGCCGGTGGCGCCCTCGGACTCGGTGCCGCACTCGTCGCCTGCGGGGGCGAGGAGACGAGGAACGGCGACTCGGACTCGTCGGCGGCGGACAAGGGGTCCGGCCCCTGGTCCTTCGAGGACGACCGCGGCACCACCGTGAAACTCGACAAGGTCCCTGCGAACATCGTCGCGTTCACCGGCGTGGCGGCCGCCCTGTACGACTACGGCATCGAGGTCAAGGGCGTCTTCGGTCCGACCAGGACGACGGCCGGCAAGGCCGACGTCCAGGCCGGGGACATGGACGTCAGCAAGCTGACGATCTTCGGCAACAAGTTCGACAGCTTCAACGTCGAGCAGTACGCGGCCTTCCGGCCCGAGGTGCTCATCAGCACGACGTTCGACGACGCCGGCTCCCTCTGGTACGTCCCCGAAGCCTCCAAGGACAAGATCGCCAAGCTTGCCCCGAGCGTGGCCGTCTCCGTCTACGACCGCCAGCTGCCCGAGCCGCTGCAGCGGATGGCCGAACTGGCCGAGTCGCTGGGCGCCGACATGAAGGCCGCGAAGGTCGTCGGGGCGAAGAAGGACTTCGAGGCCGCCGCCGAGCGGCTGCGCAAGGCGGCCAAGGCCCGTCCGGAGATCAAGGTGCTGGCCGGTTCCGCCGCGCCGGACGTCTTCTACGTCTCCGGCTCGAACTACTCCGTCGACCTGGAGTACTTCAAGGCCCTCGGCGTGAACATCGTGGAGCCCCCGGAGGAGGCCAAGAAGGCGACCGGCGGCTGGTTCGAAACCCTGAGCTGGGAAAACGTCGACAAGTACCCGGCCGACGTCATCATCATGGACGACCGCGCCTCGACCATCCAGCCCGCCGACATCACCGAGGGCACCTGGAAGAAGCTCCCCGCGGTCGAGGCCGGCCAGGTCATCTCCCGCTCCCCCGAGCCGATCCTGTCCTACGACAAGTGCACCCCGCTGCTCGTCAACCTCGCCGAGGCCATCGAGAAGGCCAAGAAGGTCAGCTGACCCCTTCCGTCCTCCTCCGCCACCGGAGCCGTACGTGACCACTGCCGCAGCCGCCCCGTTCCGTCCCTCCTTCCTCCAGGTCGCCGGAACGGGGCGGCTCGGTCCGCCCCCGGCCCGGGTCGCCTCCACCGGGGCCGGTCCGCCCGCGTTCCGGCCCGCCGGACCGGCCCTCGAGGCCCTTCCCGCCGCATCCGGGGCAGGAGGAACCGGTCGCGGCGACAGGGCCGGCGTGAACTGCCCGCCGACGCCGGCGCGGTGACGCGGTCGCACACCCCGCGGGAGCTGCGCACGGACGCCGCGGGCGGCACCACCGGGGCCGGCACCGGCTCCGTGCCGCACGGCGCCGGCCCGGGGGCCGGTGCCGCGGCCCGACGCTGGAACAGCCGCGCGAAGAGCGTCGGCGGCGTGTCCGGCCGGCCCCCGTCCCACACCTCGTGACGCAGTGACGACGGTCACGGTGGTCACAGGAATGAAACGCAGACAGTTAGGTTAGGCTCACCTAAGAAAAAGGGCCGCACCGCGGCGCCCGCTCCCTCCCCGCACCGGACCGTCCCCACCGGAGGCCCTCACATGCGCTCGCACCTGCTCAACGACACCACCGCGGAGCACTATCGCCGCTCCGTGACCGAAGGAGTCGAGCGGGTGGCAGCCAAACTCGCCACCACAGAACGCCCGTTCACCGGCATCACGGTCGACGCCCTCGCACCCGCCGTCGAGCGGATCGATCTCGACCGGCCGCTGCACGACACCACCGCGGCACTGGACGAACTGGAGGACGTCTACCTCCGGGACGCGATCTACTTCCACCACCCCCGCTACCTCGCCCACCTCAACTGCCCGGTCGTCATCCCGGCCGTGCTCGGCGAGGCCGTGCTCTCCGCCGTCAACTCCTCCCTGGACACCTGGGACCAGTCGGCCGGCGGCACCCTCATCGAGCGGAAACTGATCGACTGGACCGCCGCCCGGATCGGCCTCGGCGCCGCCGCCGACGGGGTGTTCACCTCCGGCGGCACCCAGTCCAACCTCCAGGCCCTGCTGCTGGCCCGCGAGGAGGCGAAGACCCGGGACCTCGGGAAACTGCGCGTCTTCAGCTCCGAGGTCAGCCACTTCAGCGTGCAGAAGTCCGCGAAACTGCTCGGCCTCGGACCGGACGCCGTGGTGTCGATCCCCGTCGACCACGACAAGCGGATGCAGACCGTGGCCCTCGCCCGCGAACTGGCGCGCTGCGCCGAGGACGGGCAGGTCCCCATGGCCGTCGTCGCCACCGCCGGCAGCACCGACTTCGGCTCCATCGACCCGCTGCCCGAGATCGCCGGACTGTGCGCGCAGTACGGCGTCTGGATGCACGTGGACGCCGCGTACGGCTGCGGGCTGCTCGCCTCGCTGAAGCACCGGGACCGCATCGACGGCATCGAGCACGCGGACTCGGTCACCGTCGACTACCACAAGTCCTTCTTCCAGCCGGTGAGTTCGTCCGCCGTGCTGGTACGTGACGGGGCGACGCTGCGGCACGCCACCTACCACGCGGAATACCTCAACCCGCGCCGCATGGTGACCGAGCGCATCCCCAACCAGGTCGACAAGTCCCTGCAGACCACCCGCCGTTTCGACGCGCTGAAGCTGTGGATGACGCTGCGCGTGATGGGTGCCGACGGCATCGGCCGGCTCTTCGACGAGGTCTGCGACCTGGCCCGGGACGGCTGGCGGCTGCTCGCCGCCGACCCGCGCTTCGACGTGGTCGTCGAGCCGTCGCTGTCCACGCTCGTCTTCCGGTACGTACCGGCCGCCGTCACCGACCCCTCGAGCATCGACCGGGCCAACCTCCACGCCCGCAAGGCCCTGTTCGCCTCCGGTGACGCGGTCGTCGCGGGCACCAAGGTCGCGGGGCGCCACTACCTGAAGTTCACCCTGCTGAACCCCGAGACCACGACGGCCGACATCACCGCCGTCCTCGACCTGATCGCCGGCCATGCCGAGCAGTACCTGGGAGAGTCCCTTGACCGCGTCGCATCCTGAAGCCCCGGACACCGCCTACGACTTCGTGGGAATCGGTCTCGGCCCCTTCAACCTCGGCCTCGCCTGCCTCACCGAACCCATCGACGAACTCGACGGCGTCTTCCTGGAGTCCAAGCCGGACTTCGAGTGGCACGCCGGGATGTTCCTCGACGGCGCCCACCTCCAGACGCCGTTCATGTCGGACCTGGTCACCCTCGCCGACCCGACGTCCCCGTACTCCTTCCTCAACTACCTGAAGGAGAAGGGCCGGCTGTACCCGTTCTACATCCGCGAGAACTTCTACCCGCTGCGCGTCGAGTACGACGACTACTGCCGCTGGGCCGCCTCGCAGCTGAGCAGCATCCGCTTCTCCACCACCGTCACCGAGGTGACGTACGACGAGGCGGCCGGGCTGTACGCCGTACGGACTTCGGCGGGCGACACCTACCGCGCCCGGCGGCTGGTGCTCGGCACCGGAACCGTGCCGTTCGTGCCCGAGGTGTGCCGGGACCTGGACGGCGGCCTGTTCCACACCTCGCAGTACATGCACCGCAAGGCGGAGCTGCAGGAGAAGGAGTCGATCACGATCGTCGGCAGCGGGCAGAGCGCCGCCGAGATCTACTACGAACTCCTCTCCGAGATCGACGCCCACGGCTACCGGCTCAACTGGGTCACGCGCTCCCCGCGGTTCTTCCCGCTGGAGTACACCAAGCTGACCCTGGAGATGACGTCCCCGGACTACATCGACTACTTCCGCGCGCTGCCCGAGGAGACCCGCTACCGGCTGGAGAAGCAGCAGAAGGGCCTGTTCAAGGGCATCAACTCGGAGCTGATCGACGCGATCTTCGACCTGCTGTACCAGAAGAACGTCAGCGGCGGCGGCCGTCCCGTCCCCACCCGGCTGCTCACCAACTCCACGCTGACCGGCGCGCGTCACGAGAACGGCGGGTACACGCTCGGCTTCCACCAGGACGAGCAGGACAAGGACTACGAGATCCGCACCGAGGGCCTGGTGCTGGCCACCGGCTACCACTACGAACCGCCGGCCTTCCTCGACCCGGTCCGCGCACGTCTCCGCTTCGACGCCCACGGCCGGTTCGACGTGACCCGCGACTACGCCGTCGACGTCACCGGCCGGGGCGTCTTCCTGCAGAACGCGGGCGTCCACACGCACAGCGTCACCAGCCCCGACCTGGGCATGGGCCCCTACCGCAACAGCTGCATCATCCGGGAGCTGCTCGGCACCGAGTACTACCCCGTCGAGAAGTCCGTCGCCTTCCAGGAGTTCACGGCATGAGCATCACCGAGACCGGCCTGCGGACCGCGCTGGGCACCTTCGGGGTCCGTCCGCTGGACCCGCCGAAGGACGCCGGGCTGCTGCACGCGTGGGTCACCCACCCCAAGGCGGCCTTCTGGATGATGCAGGACGCGACACCGGAGGACGTCGAGCGCGAGTACCTGCGGATCGCGGCCGACGGGCACCACCACGCCCTGCTGGGCCTGCACGACGGCGTCCCCGCCTTCCTGATGGAGACGTACGACCCCGCGCACCGCGAGCTGACCGGGCTGTACGAGCCGGAGCCCGGCGACGTCGGCATGCACTTCCTGGTCGCGCCGGCCGGCACCCCGCTGCACGGCTTCACCCGGGCCGTGATCACCGCCGTCCTCGCGCACATCTTCGACGACCCGGCGGCCCTGCGGGTCGTCGTCGAACCGGACGTGTCCAACAAGGCGGTCCAGGCCCTGAACGAGGCCGTCGGCTTCGTTCCCGTACGCGAGATCGACAAGCCGGAGAAGAAGGCGTTGCTGAGCTTCTGCACCCGTCAACAGTTCGCCGCGGCCACGGGGGTGGGCGTATGAGCCCCGCCGGCACGAGCCGCAACGGCACGAGCCTCGCCGGCGCCGTGGACCATCTGACCCCCGAGCGCTGGGAGACGGCCAACCGCCTGCTGGTCCGCAAGGCGCTCGCGGAGTTCTCCCACGAGCGGCTGCTCACCCCGGAGCCCGCGGGCCCGGACACGGGAACGGACGCGTACGTCGTCCGCAGTGACGACGGGCTGACCGAGTACCGCTTCACCGCCGTCCGCCGCGCCCTGGACCACTGGCAGGTCGCCGCCGGCTCGATCACCCGGCACCGTGGCGGAACCGAACTCCCGCTCGCCGCACTGGACTTCTTCGTCGAACTGCAGAAGTCGCTGGGGCTGAGCGACGCGGTCCTGCCGGTGTACCTGGAGGAGATCTCCTCCACCCTCTCCGGCACCTGCTACAAGCTCACCAAGCCCGCCGTCACCTCGGCCGAGCTGGTGGACGCCGGTTTCCAGGCCGTCGAGACCGGCATGACCGAGGGCCACCCCTGCTTCGTCGCCAACAACGGGCGGCTCGGCTTCGGCATCCACGAGTACCGGGCCTACGCGCCGGAGACGGCGAACCCGGTGCGGCTGGTGTGGCTGGCCGCGCACCGCTCACGGGCGGCGTTCACCGCCGGCGTCGGCGTCGAGTACGAGTCGTTCCTGCGGCAGGAGCTGGGCGAGGACACCGTCGGGCGCTTCCACCGCACGCTCACGGAGCAGGGGCTCGACCCGGCCGACTACCTCCTCATCCCCGTCCACCCCTGGCAGTGGTGGAACAAGCTCGCCGTCACCTTCGCCGCCGAGGTCGCCCGCCGCCACCTGGTGTGCCTGGGCGAGGGCGACGACGAGTACCTGGCCCAGCAGTCCATCCGCACCTTCTTCAACCGGTCGAACCCTCGGAAGCACTATGTGAAGACGGCCCTGTCCGTCCTCAACATGGGCTTCATGCGCGGACTTTCGGCCGCGTACATGGAGGCCACACCGGCGATCAACGACTGGCTGGCCCAGCTGATCGAGGACGACCCGGTGCTGCGGTCGACCGGGCTGACGATCATCCGGGAGCGGGCGGCGGTCGGCTACCGGCACCTGGAGTACGAGAAGGCCACCGACCGCTACTCGCCGTACCGCAAGATGCTGGCCGCGCTGTGGCGGGAGAGCCCGGTGCCGTCGCTGCGCCGGGGCGAGTCCCTCGCCACGATGGCCTCCCTGCTCCACGTGGACCACGAGGGGGCGTCCTTCGCGGGCGCGCTGATCGAGCGGTCCGGACTCACCCCCGTCCAGTGGCTGCGGCACTACCTGCGCGCCTACTACACGCCGTTGCTGCACAGCTTCTACGCCTACGACCTGGTGTACATGCCGCACGGTGAGAACGTGATCCTCGTGCTCGAGGACGGGGTGGTGCGGCGCGCGGTCTACAAGGACATCGCCGAGGAGATCGCGGTGATGGACCCGGACGCGGTACTGCCGCCGGAGGTCTCCCGCATCCGCGTGGAGGTGCCGGAGGACAAGAAGCTGCTGTCGATCCTCACGGACGTCTTCGACTGCTTCTTCCGCTTCCTGGCCGCCGACCTCGCCACCGAGGGCGTCCTCACCGAGGACGACTTCTGGCGGACGGTCGCGGAGATCACCCGCGAGTACCAGGCGTCGGTGCCCGAACTCGTCGACAAGTTCGCCCAGTACGACATGTTCGCCCCCGAGTTCGCGCTGTCCTGCCTCAACCGGCTCCAACTGCGCGACAACCGGCAGATGGTGGACCTCACGGACCCGTCCGGCGCGCTCCAGCTGGTCGGCACCCTGAAGAACCCCCTCGCCGGCTTCTGACCCACGAACGGGCGGGCATCCCGGAGTACGGTCCTGCGGGATGCCCGTCGCGGGCCCGCCCTCGGCCGGCCCGCCCCGCTCATCATGTACAGACCACCCGTCCGCGGATCCGGTGGAACAATCGCCCCATGGCGGAAATCATCCAGAAGGACGGAACCTGGGTCCACGACGGGAACACCCTGCGGCTGACGCCCGGCCGGGACAAGAACGTCGGGCTGCTCCGCCGGACCCTGGGCGAACTGACGGTCCCCCTGCAGGCGTTGGCGGGCATCTCCTTCGAACAGGGCAGAAAGGCGGGGCGGCTCAGGCTGCGGCTGCGCGAGGGCGCCGACCCCCTGCTCCAGGCGACCGGCGGCCGGCTCACCGAGCCGCACGACCCGTACCAGCTGGCCGTGGACTCCGACCGGTACGGCGTCGCCGAGTACTTCACGGACGAGGTCCGCAACGCCCTGCTGCTCGACCAGGTGCCGTCCGACCCGGTCTCCGGCTATCTGCTGCCCGGCCCGTCCGTGCCGCTGTCGGTCGCCGCCGGGGACGGCTCGGCGAGCTTCGACGGGGAGCAGATCCGTCTGGAGTGGAACTGGAAGACGGAGGACGCCAAGTCCGCCGCCGGCACCCGCACCCTCGCGCTGGCCGACATCACCGCCGTGGAGTGGCAGCCGGCGGCCGGGCTGGAGAACGGCCACCTGCGGTTCGTCGTGCGCCACGCGCCCACCAAGGCCCCGGCGAAGTACGACCCCAACGCGGTGGAGCTGTGGGGCTTCAAGAAGGACCCCCTGATGGCGCTCGTCGCCGCCGCCGTCCAGGCCCGCCTGCCGCACCCCGCCGCCTCGGCCCTCGCCGGGAGCGAACGCCCGGCGGAACCGAAGACCCCGGCCGCGGGCGCCCCGGCCGCCCGCGAGGACGACCACGACGCGCTGCTGCGCCGGCTGCGCGAACTGGGCGAACTGCACCGCGCCGGGATCCTGACGGACGAGGAGTTCACCCGGGCCAAACAGGCGGTCCTCAAGCGCATGTAGCCCGGCCGCACAACCAAGTCGCGCGCCCGGCCGTCACACCGGCCTTCGCCCCGCCTCGCTTCCCTGCCCGAAATCGGGCAGGATTCTTGCGTGAGCCCCTCCCTTGCCCCAGGATCATCGAGTGCACGACGAACTCGTTGATCATCTGACGCGGTCCTCCCCCCTCAGCCGGGGCGAGGCGCTGCGGGTGATCCAGGACGTGCTCGCCTACTTCGACGAGACGACCGAGGACTTCGTCCGTCGCCGCCACCGCGAGCTCCAGGCCCAGGGCCTGGTGAACGCGACGATCTTCGAACGGATCGAGGCGGACCTCAGATACCGCGCCGTGGCCCCGCCCGAGCTCTCGCTCCGGCAGCTGCGGCGCATCGTCTACGGCTAGGAAAACACCACACATGTGCGGAATCGTCGGATACATCGGCAGGCGTGAGGTCGCCCCTCTGCTGCTCGAGGGCCTGCAGCGCCTGGAGTACCGGGGCTACGACTCGGCGGGCATCGCCGTCACGTCCCCGAAGGCGGCCGGCCTGAAGACGGTCAAGGCCAAGGGCCGGGTGCGCGACCTGGAGGCGAAGGTCCCGGCGCGCTTCAAGGGCACCACGGGCATCGCCCACACCCGCTGGGCCACCCACGGCGCCCCGTCCGACGTGAACGCGCACCCGCACCTGGACGCCGAGGGCAAGGTCGCCGTCGTCCACAACGGCATCATCGACAACGCCGGTGAACTGCGCCGCAAGCTGGAGGCGGACGGCGTCGAGTTCCTCTCCGAGACGGACACCGAGGTCCTCACCCACCTGATCGCCCGCTCCCAGGCCGTCAAGCTGGAGGACAAGGTCCGCGAGACGGTGCGGATCATCGAGGGCACCTACGGCATCGCCGTGCTGCACGCCGACTTCCCGGACCGCATCGTGGTGGCCCGCAACGGCTCCCCCGTGGTGCTCGGCATCGGCGAGAAGGAGATGTTCGTCGCCTCGGACATAGCCGCCCTGGTCGCGCACACCCGGCAGATCGTCACCCTCGACGACGGCGAGATGGCCACCCTCAAGGCCGACGACTTCCGCACGTACACCACCGAGGGCACCCGCACCACGGCCGAGCCGACCACCGTGGAGTGGGAGGCGGCCTCGTACGACATGGGCGGCCACGACACGTACATGCACAAGGAGATCCACGAGCAGGCCGAGGCCGTGGACCGGGTGCTGCGGGGCCGGATCGACGACCGCTTCTCCACCGTGCGCCTCGGCGGCCTGAACCTGGACGCGCGGGAGGCCCGCCAGATCCGCCGGGTGAAGATCCTCGGCTGCGGCACCTCGTACCACGCGGGCATGATCGGCGCCCAGATGATCGAGGAGCTGGCCCGCATCCCGGCCGACGCCGAGCCGGCCTCCGAGTTCCGCTACCGCAACGCGGTCGTCGACCCCGACACGCTGTACGTCGCGGTGTCCCAGTCCGGTGAGACGTACGACGTGCTGGCGGCGGTGCAGGAGCTGAAGCGCAAGGGCGCGCGGGTGCTGGGCGTGGTGAACGTCGTCGGTTCGGCGATCGCCCGTGAGGCGGACGGCGGCATGTACGTGCACGCCGGGCCCGAGGTGTGCGTGGTGTCCACCAAGTGCTTCACCAACACCACGGTCGCCTTCGCCCTCCTCGCCCTGCACCTGGGCCGTACCCGCGACCTGTCGGTGAGCGACGGCAAGCGGATCATCGAGGGGCTGCGCAGGCTCCCGGGACAGATCTCCGAGATCCTGGAACAGGAGGAGGACATCAGGAAGCTGGCCCTGCAGTACGCCGAGGCCCGCTCGATGCTCTTCATCGGCCGCGTGCGGGGCTACCCGGTGGCCCGCGAGGCGTCCCTGAAGCTGAAGGAGGTCTCCTACATCCACGCGGAGGCCTACCCGGCGTCCGAGCTCAAGCACGGTCCGCTGGCCCTGATCGAGCCCGCGCTGCCGACCGTCGCGATCGTCCCCGACGACGATCTCCTGGAGAAGAACCGCGCGGCCCTGGAGGAGATCAAGGCCCGCAGCGGCCGGATCATGGCCGTCGCCCACCGGGAGCAGGAGAAGGCCGACCACACGGTCGTCGTCCCGAAGAACGAGGACGAGCTGGACCCCATCCTCATGGGCATCCCGCTCCAGCTCCTCGCCTACCACACGGCGTTGGCCCTGGGCCGGGACATCGACAAGCCCCGCAACCTCGCCAAGTCGGTCACCGTCGAGTAGTCGGTCACCGCCGGGCGGTCGCGCGGCCGGACGGCTCCTGACGGCAGGCACACCCGCGGGGGGCGGGGCAGGCACCTGCCCCGCCCCCCGCGTCAGGGAATGACCACGACCGGCCGCTGGGCCCGCTTGGCGAGGCGGCCGGCGACGGAGCCGAAGAGCCGGCCGACGAGGCCGTGGGTGGAGCCGACGACGATCGCGTCGGCCTCGTACTCCCGGCCGACCTCCTCGAGTTCGTGGCAGATGTCACCGCCGCGCTCGACCAGGATCCAGGGCACCTCGGTGAGGTAGTCCGCGCAGGCGAGCTCGAGACCGAGGACCTCGGTGCGATGGTCGGGGACGTCGACGAAGACCGGGGGTTCGCAGCCCGCCCACACCGTGGTCGGGAGCCGGTTGGCGACGTGGACGATGATCAGCGCGGCACCGGAGCGCCGGGCCATGCCGACCGCGTACGCGAGGGCGCGCTCACTGGAGGTGGAGCCGTCGAAACCGACGACGACACCGTGCCGGAACGCCGGATCGCACGGCTGGCGCGACTGGGCGGCGCCCAGGGGCTCGGCCCCCACCGGCTCGGCGGCCGTGGGGTCGGCGAGGGGTCGCTTGCGGTCCGCGGGTTCGAAGAATTCGTGACCGGCCATGGCTGTCTCGGCGTGGTGATCCTTGTCAGGAGGGACGACAGGCTGCGTCGGAGCTGTGTCCGGGAATCATCTTCCCAACCCCATACCCCCAAGGGTACGGCGGTACGCCTCCTGCGCGCAGATTCCGTCCGCACGGGCCGACGGGTATCCCGGAGCATGCCCGAGCGGGTACCCGTCACGCAATGGTTGCTGCGCTGTACAGGCGGTTTGCGCAGGGCGGGCCCAGCCGCGAGAGTGGGGCGCGCCGGGGCGCCGGCCCCGGCGGCGCGGTGACCGAGGCGCCATCCGCGCGTTGGACCCCGTGCACCGCGCCGCGCGGAGCGCCCCCCGCGTCCGGCCGCGGAGCCGGCCCACCGCACCGGACGTCCCCGCCCGTTCGCCGCGCCTCCCCTCCCCGCGCCGAGGGAGCCTCGCGGCGACCCCGCCGGACCGTCCGCGACCCGGCGGAGAGACACCGGTCGCCTGACCGGTTTCCGCGCACGCGGACGCATGTTTTCAGCCAACTTCCCCAACCTGTGCATCAACGGGTGCGACCACCCCCCAACCCCCGTTCGACCTGCACGGAAAGGGTCCGGGGGACCCCGGGCACCCTATGGGGATTGGCCACTGCGACAAGGCGCACTTCCCCGCACGGCCCACGAGTGCAACCCTTCGTGATCGAATGCTTCACGCCAAGTTGCCAAGTCGACAATCCGTCGGGGGCCGAACTGGCCACCCGGGCACGACGGGACACAGTAGATTCGATCTTGACTGTCTTACGGCGGGGGACTCGTGCAGGACCGAGGGGAAACGTGCAGGTGCGACACAACCGAGGAGCCGCGACCACCGAGGGGGGCTTAGCAGTATGAGCCACGACTCCACTGCCGCGCCGGAAACCGCGGCCCGGAAACTCGCCGGGCGACGCCGCAAGGAGATCGTCGCGGTGCTGCTGTTCAGCGGCGGTCCCATCTTCGAGAGTTCCATACCGCTGTCGGTGTTCGGGATTGACCGCCAGGACGCCGGCGTACCGCGCTACCGCCTGCTGGTGAGTGCCGGTGAGGAGGGCCCGCTGCGGACCACGGGGGGTCTCGAACTCACCGCGCCGCACGGCCTGGAGGCGATTGCGCGGGCGGGCACCGTCGTCGTGCCCGCCTGGCGTTCGATCACCTCGCCGCCGCCCCAGGAGGCGCTCGAGGCGCTGCGCCGGGCCCACGAGGAAGGCGCCCGCATCGTCGGGCTGTGCACCGGCGCCTTCGTGCTCGCGGCGGCAGGCCTGCTGGACGGCCGTCCGGCGACCACCCACTGGATGTACGCGCCGACGCTGGCGAAACGCTATCCGTCGGTGCACGTCGACCCGCGGGAACTCTTCGTGGACGACGGCGACGTGCTGACCTCCGCCGGTACGGCGGCCGGAATCGATCTGTGCCTGCACATCGTGCGCACGGATCACGGCAACGAGGCGGCGGGCGCGCTCGCCCGGCGTCTGGTCGTCCCACCGCGCCGGACGGGTGGTCAGGAACGCTATCTGGACAGGTCTTTACCCGAGGAGATCGGCGCCGACCCGCTCGCCGAGGTCGTCGCCTGGGCGCTGGAGCACCTCCACGAACAGTTCGACGTGGAGACGCTGGCGGCACGCGCGTACATGAGCCGGCGCACGTTCGACCGCCGCTTCCGCTCACTGACCGGCAGCGCGCCGCTGCAGTGGCTGATCACGCAGCGGGTGCTGCAGGCCCAGCGCCTGCTGGAGACGTCGGACTACTCGGTGGACGAGGTCGCGGGCCGCTGCGGCTTCCGCTCACCGGTCGCGCTGCGGGGCCACTTCCGGCGTCAGCTGGGTTCGTCCCCGGCCGCCTACCGGGCCGCGTACCGCGCGCGGCGCCCCCAGGCGGAACGGCACCAGGGCTCCGACGGCCTCCCGAACACCCCGGGCGCCGTCCCGTCCGGGCCGGCGCACCAGCACGGGCACCCGGGCCATCCCGGCCAGGCGCCCGCCGCCCTGCATCCGGACACCCCGGTGCCGCACCAGTCGCGGCGCACGGCGGCCGCGAACGCCCTGGGCGGTCCGCCACTGGCGGCGTCGGCCTCCTCGGGAGACCCGGCCCGTGAGCCCCGCGAGGCCTACGCCCAGGCCCGGGCGAGCGTGCCGGGCCAGCGCAGCGCGCCGTGAGGCGGAGCTGAGCCGAGCGTGAGAGGCGGGCGGGCCCGGAGCAGGACCCGCGGCAGGCGGCAGTCCGCGCCACGGGCCGGAGGCGGAAGTCTCCGGCCCGTGCTGCTGCCCCGGCCGTCCCGCCCCCGCCGGGGCCCCTGCGCTCTCTCACGCCGTAAGGTTAGGCATATGAACGATCGCATGGTGTGGATCGACTGCGAGATGACCGGCCTCTCGCTGTCCGACGACGCGCTCATCGAAGTGGCCGCCCTCGTCACCGACTCCGAGCTGAACGTGCTCGGCGACGGTGTCGACATCGTCATCCGCCCGCCGGACGGGGCGCTGGAGACGATGCCGGAGGTGGTGCGTCAGATGCACACCGCGTCCGGACTGCTCGACGAGCTGGCGGACGGCACGACGCTCGAGGACGCCGAGGAGCGCGTCCTCGCGTACGTGAAGGAGCACGTCAAGGAGCCCGGCAGAGCCCCCCTGTGCGGCAACTCCGTCGGCACGGACCGCGGATTCCTGCTGCGGGACATGCCGGCCCTCGAGAACTACCTGCACTACCGCATCGTCGACGTGTCCAGCATCAAGGAACTGTCGCGCCGCTGGTACCCGAGGGCGTACTTCAACAGCCCCGAGAAGAACGGCAACCACCGCGCGCTGGCCGACATCCGCGAGTCCATCGCGGAGCTGCGCTACTACCGCGAGGCCGTCTTCGTCCCCCAGCCGGGCCCCGACTCGGACACCGCGAAGAAGCTCGCCGCGAAGCACGTCCTGCCCGCACCGTAGGCACGCCGCGAAACCCTGGCGCGAGCACCCCTTCGGACCCTGTACACTTTTTCTCGGCCGGTCGGGAAAGACCAAGTCTCCACCGATAGCGGCCATGGTGGGTGTAGCTCAGCTGGTAGAGCACCTGGTTGTGGTCCAGGATGCCGCGGGTTCAAGTCCCGTCACTCACCCTGAACGATCAAGGGCTGACCTGAGAACACAGGTCAGCCCTTCTTCATACCCACACGCCCTGCCGGTCCTCGTCGGAGCCCTCCTCACCGCGCGCCGCCGTCCGCGTCCCGCACGGCGGCGGCGAGGAGGGCCCGCGCCTGTTCGCGGGCATGGCCGACGGGGTCCGCGAGGATGCCCAGGCCGTGGGCGACGAGCGCCCCTTCGTGCAGCAGCATGAGTGTCCGGCCCAGCTCACCGGCCCCGTCCGGGGTGATGTCCCCCGCGAGGTCGGTGAACAGGGCGAGCATCCACTGCTTCTGCCCGGTGATGATCGTGTAGGCCGGGTGGGCCGGATCGCCGATCTCGACGTGCGCGTTGACCATGCTGCACCCCCTGGGGCTGTTCTCCGCCGCCCACGCGCGTGAGGCGTCGAAGACGGCCAGGACGCGCGCCGGCGGCCCCGGCCGTGCGGCGTCGAGGTACGGGGCGAGGAAGGCCCGCCAGCGTTCGTCGCGGTCCGCGAGGTACTCCACGACGATCTGCTCCTTGGAGCCGAACCGGTCGTAGAGGGTCTTCTTCGTCACCCCGGCCTCGGCGGCGATCAGGTCCACCCCGACGGCATGGATGCCGCGCTCGTAGAACAACCTCGCGGCGGCCTCCAGGACGCGCCGCGCGGCAGGCGTCATCGTGATCCGTCGCGGCCTCTCAGCAGTTCCCATACCCCAACACTATACCGATCTGTATAGTGGCGTGATGGGTATACCGATCTGTCTAGTGGAGGGGTGAAGCGTGAACTTCCTGCTCTCGACCGCCTTCGTGCTCTGCTGGAGTTCCGGGTTCATCGGAGCCAAGCTCGGCGCGGGCAGCGCCTCCGCGGTCACGATCCTGATGTGGCGGTTCCTGCCGCTGGCCGTCCTCCTGGTCGTCGTCGCCACCGTCTCCGGAGCGTCGTGGCGGGGCCTCACGGTGCGGGACGTGGCCCGGCAGGCCGCGATCGGCGTGCTGTCGCAGAGCGGGTACCTCCTCACCGTCTACTACGCGATCCAGCTCGGGGTCTCCACCGGCACCACAGCCCTGATCGACGGCGTCCAGCCCCTCGTCGCCGGAGCGCTCGCCGGACCGTTGTTGCGCCAGTACGTCTCACGCGGGCAGTGGCTCGGTCTGTGCCTGGGGGCCGGCGGCGTCGCCGTCGTCACCACGGCCGACGCCACGGCCGGCACCGGTGCGGCCTGGTGGGCCCACCTCGTCCCCTTCCTCGGCATGCTCTCCCTGGTGGCGGCCACGTTCCTCGAAAGCAGATCCCGTGCGCGGGTCGCGCCCACGGTGTCGCTGACCGTCCACTGCGCCACCAGTGCCGTCGTCTTCACGGCACTCGCCGTGGGCGCCGGAGCCGCGAAGCCGCCCGCGGAACTCTCGTTCTGGACCGCGATCACCTGGCTCGTGGTCCTGCCGACCTTCGGCGGGTACGGGCTGTACTGGCTGATCCTGAGGCGCTCCGGGGTCACCAGGGTCAACACGCTCATGTTCCTCATGGCCCCGGTCACGGCAGTCTGGGGAGCCCTCGTGTTCGGCGAGCCGTTCGGTCCGCAGACCGCTCTCGGCCTGGCCGCCGGCCTCGCGGCAGTCGTCGTCGTCCATCGCGGCGACGCCTCGTCCACCAGGGCGTGCGCGCGGGACACGGAAACGGGCGGGACCACGCGGCCGGCCGGGTACGGCACCTGACGCCTCCGTCCGGTGGACGGAGGCGGCCCTCACCGGGGCCGGTGCGCGCTCCTGGGCATGCCGACGAGCGTGGCACCCGCCCGCCGGCGCACCCTCCCCGCCGCGGACACCCCGCCCGGCGCTACGACGACGCGCGCGCCACCAGCTCCGTGGCCAGGACCACCTGGCGCCGGTCCAGTTCCCGGGAGGCGGGCGGGCGGCGGTCGGCGACCTCGGCGAGGAGGAGGTCGATCATCCTGCGGCCCATCTCCTCGATGGGCTGGCGCACGCTGGTCAGCGGCGGGTCCATGTGGCGGGCGATGGCGGAGTCGTCGTAGCCGACCAGGGCCACGTCGTCGGGGATGCGGCGGCCCGCCTCCCGCAGGGCGTGCCGGGCGCCGGCGGCGGTGACGTCGGAGGCGGCGAAGACCGCGTCCAGGTCCGGGCGGCGCTCCAGCAGCGCCGCCATCGCGCGCCGGCCCCCCTCCTCGGAGAAGTCGCCCGCCTCGATCAGCAGGTCGTCCTCGGGGTGGCCCGCGTCGCGCAGGGCGTCGCGGTAACCGTCGGTGCGCCGCTGCGCGCCGTACACGTCGAGGCGGCCGGTGACGTGGGCGATGCGGTGCCGGCCCCGGCCGATGAGGTGCTCGACGGCCTGCCGGGCACCGCCGTAGTTGTCGGAGTCGACCGAGGTCAGCGTCTCCGCGGCGGACCTCGGGCCGCTGATCACCGCCGGGATCTCCAGCTGGGCGAGCATGTCGGGCAGCGGGTCGTGGGCGTGCACGGAGACCAGCAGCACGCCGTCCACCCGGTGCGCGGCCAGGTAGTCGGCGAGGCGCTGCCGCTCCCGGTCGCTGCCCGCGAAGATCAGCAGCAGCTGCATCCGGGTGTCGGAGAGCGCCGCCCCCACGCCGCGCAGCATGTCCGAGAAGTACGGTTCGGCGAAGAACCGGGTCTCCGGCTCGGGCACGACCAGCGCTATCGCGTCGGTGCGGTTGGCCGCCAGGGCGCGGGCCGCCGTGTTCGGGACGTAGCCGAGCTCCGCCACGGCGGCCTCCACGGCGGCGCGGGTGGCGTCGCTCACCCGGGGGGAACCGTTGATCACCCGGGAGACGGTGCCCCGGCCGACACCGGCGCGCACCGCCACCTCTTCGAGGGTGGGGCGGCCGCCACTGCGGCTCCGCGCTCCGCGGCTTGCCATGTACGCCCCGCCTTCCGTCGTGTGTCACGCTGGCCTGGAATCTAACAGCCCCGTGGGCGGCGGCCATCCCGTCAGGAGTACCGTCCCGGCCCCCGGGCCCGTCCGTCGGCGAGCTTCGGGCCTCCAGTTAACAGCCCGATAACTGAACGCATCTCACCGCGTCCGCTCCCTTGACACCCCCGCCCGGACCCGCAACCCTTCAACACATCACTTGTGGGAGCGCTCCCACGGTACCTGACACATACACAACCCGCACGTTCCCCGCCCGAGCCGCAGCACGAAAACGGGCCCAACAACGCCGTTGGCCGGGGGGTCGGCACGTCAGGGCAACAGGAGGACGCAATGCGAGCACGTACCCTCCCCTTCTCTCGGCAGCGTACGAACGGGGGGAAGCTCTTCACCCGTAAGGCACTGGCCATCGCGGCCGTGGTGTCGATGGGCACAGGGCTGCTGGCCGGCTGCGCCGACGACGGTGGGGACGGCGACTCCGACTCCTCGTCGGGCGGCGAGGGCAAGACGACGGTCACGCTGGGCCTGTTCGGCACCATGGGCTTCAAGGAAGCCGGTCTCTACGCCGAGTACGAGAAGCTGAACCCGGACATCAAGATCGCCGAGAACGTCGTCGAGCGCAACGAGAACTACTACCCGGCGCTGCTCAACCACCTCACCACCAACAGCGGCCTGCAGGACGTCCAGGCCGTCGAGGTCGGCAACATCGCGGAGATCGTCGCCACCCAGGGCGACAAGCTCGAGGACCTCTCCAAGGCCGAGGGCGTGAACAAGAGCGACTGGCTCGAGTGGAAGTGGGAGCAGGCCACCACCAAGGACGGCCAGACCATAGGCCTGGGCACCGACATCGGCCCGATGGCGATCTGCTACCGCAAGGACCTGTTCGAGAAGGCCGGACTGCCGTCCGACCGCGCGGAGGTCGCCAAGCTGTGGGAGGGCGACTGGGCGAAGCTCGTCGACGTCGGTGAGGACTACCAGAAGAAGGCGCCCAAGGGCACCACCTTCCTGGACTCCCCCGGCGGCCTGATCAACGCGATCCTGAGCAGTGAGGAGGAGAGGTTCTACGACGCCTCCGGCGAGGTCGTCTACAAGACCAACCCGGCCGTCAAGGACGCCTTCGACCTGACCGCCGAGGCCGCGGAGAAGGGCATGATCGGCGCCCAGACGCAGTTCCAGCCGTCCTGGGACCAGACCATCTCCAACAACAAGTTCGCCGCGATGGCCTGCCCGCCGTGGATGCTCGGCTACATCAAGGGCAAGTCGCAGCCCGACGCCGCCGGCAAGTGGGACGTCGCCCTGCCCCCCAGGTCCGGCAACTGGGGCGGCTCCTTCCTGACCGTGCCCAAGAGCGCCAAGAACGTCGACGAGGCCAAGAAGCTCGTCGCCTGGCTGACCGCTCCCGAGCAGCAGGCCAAGCTGTTCAAGGTGCAGGGCAGCTTCCCGAGCGCCCAGGCCGCCTTCGACAGCCCCGAGGTGACCGGCGCGAAGAACGACATGACCGGTGACGCCCCGATCGGTGAGATCTTCTCCGAGGCCGCCCGGCAGATCCCCGTCCAGCCGATCGGCCCGAAGGACCAGATCATCCAGCAGGGTCTGACGGACAACGGCGTCATCCTCGTCACCAAGGGCAAGTCCGCCGAGGAAGCCTGGGAGACGGCCACCAAGACCATCGACAACAACCTGGACAAGTGACCCGGATGTCCCGCAACGACACCGCCGCGCCCCCCGTCAAGGGGGGCGCGGCCCCGGGCCGCCCGCCCGGGGGCACCGCGTCCGAGAACAAGGAGGAGCGGCACCGGCGAAAGCTGTCCCGGCGCTGGCAGCGCGACATGCGCTGGAGCCCGTACGCCTTCGTCTCGCCGTTCTTCCTGCTGTTCCTCGCCTTCGGCCTGTTCCCGCTGGTGTACACCGGCTGGGCCTCGCTGCACCAGGTCGAGCTGACCGCCCCGACCGAGATGGAATGGGTGGGGCTGCGCAACTTCACCCGGATCTTCGACGACGAGTTCTTCTGGAACGCGGCACAGAACACGCTGACCATCGGCGTCATCGCGACCGTTCCGCAGTTGCTGATGGCGATGGGCATCGCCCACATCCTCAACTACAAGCTGCGCGCCTCGACCTTCTACCGCGTCGCGATGCTCGCGCCGTACGCCACCTCGATCGCCGCCGCCTCCCTGGTGTTCGTGCTGCTCTTCGGGCGTGACTACGGCATGATCAACTGGGCGCTGGACTTCGTCGGGATCGACCCGGTCGACTGGCAGGGCGACAAGTGGCCCTCGCAGTTCGCCGTCTCGACCATCATCATCTGGCGCTGGACCGGCTACAACGCGCTGATCTACCTGGCCGCGATGCAGGCGATCCCGCAGGACCTGTACGAGTCGGCGGCGCTGGACGGCGCCAACCGCTGGCAGCAGTTCCTGAACGTGACGCTGCCGTCGCTGCGCCCGACCATCCTGTTCACGGTCGTGGTGTCCACGATCGGAGCGAGCCAGGTCTTCGGCGAGCCGCTGCTGTTCGACGCCAACAAGGGCGCGTCCGGCGGCGCGGAGCACCAGTTCCAGACGCTCGGCCTGTACCTGTACGAGCAGGGCTGGATCAACCAGCACCTGGGCCGTGCCTCGGCGATCGCGTGGATGATGTTCCTGATCCTGATCGTCATCGGCATCGTCAACTACGTCATCTCGCGCCGGCTGCGCGCCAGTAGTTAAGGAGTTGTGGCCGTGACGACGACTGTGACGCCCCCGCCCCCCGAGACCGTGCCCGCCAAGGAGCGCAAGCGCTCCCGTCTGCCGAAGTCCGCGCGGGCCGGCGGCACCCTGCACGGCGGCCCGGTCGCGTACGCGATCCTGATCGTGTTCACGATCGTCTCGCTGTTCCCGCTGGTGTGGACCGCGATCGCCGCCTCCCGGGACAACCAGCGCCTGGCCGAGACGCCGCCGCCGTTCTGGTTCGGCTCGAACCTGTTCAAGAACCTGGAGATCGCCTGGACCGACGCCAACCTCGGTGAGGCGTTCCTCAACACCACGATCGTGTCGGGCATTTCGGCGGCCACCGTGGTGACCCTGTCGACGATCGCCGGGTTCGCCTTCGCCAAACTGCGCTTCAAGGGCCGCAACGCGATGATGCTCATCGTGATCGGCACGATGATGGTGCCGCCGCAGCTGAGCGTGATCCCGCTGTACATGATGGTCGCCAAGCTGGACTGGACCGACCAGCTGCAGGCCGTGATCTTCCCGTCGCTGGTGAGCGCGTTCGGTGTGTTCTTCATGCGGCAGTACCTGCTCCAGGCGCTGCCGGACGAGATCATCGAGGCCGCCCGGGTCGACGGCGCGAGCAGCTGGCGCGTGGTCTGGCACGTGGTGTTCCCGGCGGCACGGCCGGCGATGGCCGTGCTGGGCATGCTGATCTTCGTACAGACCTGGAACGACTTCCTGTGGCCGTTCCTCGTCCTGACCCAGTCCGGAAACCCGACCGTGCAGGTCGCGGTCGCGGGCCTCGGCCGCGGTTTCACCCCGGACCAGTCCCTGATCATGGCGGGCGCGCTGCTCGGCACGCTGCCGCTGCTGCTGGTCTTCGCGCTCTTCGGCAAGCAGATCGTGGGCGGCATCATGCAGGGTGCGGTCAAGGGCTGACGCCGCGAACCTCCCCGCCCCGGTAGGTTCCTTCCGCGCACGTCCCTTGTCCGTACGTCCCTTCCCAGGGGGCCGGGTCACCGACGCCTCGGCCCCTGCTCGTCCTCTCTTTCCCGTCTCCCCCTCCCCCCTTGCTCACTCCGACTCGCAGGTCCGCCACGACCTCCTATGGGAGCGCTTCCATGTCTGACTCCGCAACGCCGGTGACCCCGGCGACCTTCCCCCCCTCCTTCCTCTGGGGCTCCGCGACCTCTGCCTACCAGATCGAGGGCGCCGTGCAGGAGGACGGACGCACCCCGTCCATCTGGGACACCTTCAGCCACACCCCGGGCAAGACCGCCGGCGGCGACACCGGTGACATCGCCAACGACCACTACCACCGCTACCGCGACGACGTGGCGATGATGGCGGACCTGGGCCTGGGCGGCTACCGCTTCTCCATCTCCTGGCCCCGGGTGCAGCCGACCGGCCGCGGCCCGGCCGTGCAGCGCGGCCTGGACTTCTACCGCAAGCTGGTCGACGAACTGCTCGAGCACGGCATCAAGCCCGCCGTCACCCTCTACCACTGGGACCTGCCGCAGGAGCTGGAGGACGCGGGCGGCTGGCCGGAGCGCGACACCGCCTACCGCTTCGCCGAGTACGCGCAGATCGTCGGCGAGGCGCTCGGCGACCGGGTGGAGCAGTGGATCACGCTCAACGAGCCGTGGTGCAGCGCCTTCCTGGGCTACGCGTCCGGCGTGCACGCGCCCGGCCGCACCGACCCGGTGGCCTCGCTGCGGGCCGCCCACCACCTGAACCTGGCACACGGCCTGGGCGCCAAGGCGCTGCGGTCGGTGATGCCGGCCCGCAACTCGGTCGCGCTCAGCCTCAACACCTCGGTGGTGCGGCCCCTCTCCCCGAACGACCCGGCGGACCTGGCCGCGGCGCGCAAGATCGACGACCTGTCCGGCGGCATCTTCCACGGCCCGATCCTGCACGGCGCCTACCCGAAGACGCTGCTGGAGGCGACCGCGTCGCTCACCGACTGGCCGTTCGTCCAGGACGGCGACCTGGAGCTGATCCACCAGCCGCTGGACGCGCTGGGACTCAACTACTACACGCCCACCCTGGTGTCGGCGGCGGACCCGGACGCGAAGGGACCGCGGGCCGACGGTCACGGGGAGAGCGAGCACTCGCCGTGGCCCGCCACGGACGACGTCGCCTTCCACCAGTCCCCGGGCGAGCAGACCGAGATGGGCTGGTCCGTCGACCCGACGGGGCTGTACGACCTGATCATGCGCTACACCCGCGAGGCGCCCGGCCTGCCGCTCTACGTCACCGAGAACGGCGCCGCCTACGACGACAAGCCCGGCGCCGACGGCGCGGTGCACGACCCGGAGCGTGTCGCCTACCTGCACGGCCACCTCTCCGCGGTCCGCCGGGCCATCACCGACGGCGCGGACGTGCGCGGCTACTACCTGTGGTCCCTGATGGACAACTTCGAGTGGGCGTACGGCTACGAGAAGCGGTTCGGCGCGGTCTACGTCGACTACGCGACCCAGGTCCGGACCCCGAAGTCCAGCGCCCTGTGGTACGGCCGGGCGGCCCGGGCGGGCGCCCTCCCGGAGCCGGACGGCATCTGACCCTCCCGGGAACGGGGGCACGGGGGGACCGGGGGCGGGGGACGGGGCGCGGTGTCTCAGGGGGAGCACCGCGCCCCACGCGGGTGTCCGCACCCCGCCCGCGGCGCGCGCCGGTGTGTTCCCTCCCGGCCGGTGTCAGCGCCGGAGCGTCGGCACCGGGCGCCCCGGGCGACGGCGGCGTACGGTACCGCGGTGGCCGCGGGACCGGCCGCGAGGCGCTCCCTCACGGCCGTCCACCTGGATCCAGATCCGTACCTCGGTCCCGCCGAGCACCGACGAGCCGATGCGGACGTCCCCGCCGGTGGCCTCCGCGAGGCGGCGCACGATGTCCAGTCCGAGTCCGGTGGAGCCGTCGCTGCCGGAGCCCCGGCCGCGGGCCATCGCCCCCTCGGGGTCGGGTATGCCGGGGCCCGCGTCGGAGACGAGCACGATCACCGCGTCCTCGCCGTTGTGCACGTCGACCGCGAAGGCGGTGCCCTCGGCGGTGTGCCGGAACACGTTGCCGAGCAGGGCGTCGAGGGCGGCGGCCAGCTCGGCGCGGGCCACGGGGATGCGTACGGGGGTGTCGGCGCCGGCCACCCGCCACTTGCGGCCCTCGTCCTCGGCGAGCGCCGACCAGAACACCATCCGCTCGCGGACCACTTCGGCGGCGTCGCAGCCGGCGCCGGGCCCCGCGGCGGCCGTCTGCGGTCTGGCGTCCCGCGCGGTGCGGATGATGGTGTCGACCTCGCGCTCCAGCTGTTCCACCGCCGCGCGGGTCTGGTCGGCGGCCGGACCGTCGCCCAGCGAGGCGGCGTTGAGCCGCAGCACGGTCAGCGGGGTACGCAGCCGGTGGGACAGGTCGGCGGCCAGTTCCCGCTCGTTGGCGAGGAGTTGCACGACCTGGTCGGCCATGGAGTTGAACGCCACCGCCGCCAGCCGCAGTTCGGTGGGACCCTTCTCGGGCACCCGCGCCCCCAGTTTGCCCTCCCCCAGCTCGTGCGCGCCCTCGACCAGGCGCTGCGCGGGCCGCACCATCCGTACGCCCAGCCGGTCGGCGACCGCGACCGAGCCGAGGATCAGGGCGGCGCCGACCGCCGCCAGGACCGCCCAGGCCGTGCCCACCCCGTTGGTGACCTCGGCCTCCGGGACGTACACCTCGACCACGGCGATCTCGCCGCTGCTGAGCGCGACCGGCTGGAGCAGCGCGGAGCCGCCGGACACCCGGGAGGTGGAGACACGGCCCAGGTTCCGCACCGCCTCGATGTCCTCCGCGGTGGCGCGCCGGCGGCCGATGTCGAGGGGCTCGCCGCCGTCCGCGGCGGGGAGGTGCACGGCCATCCCCGCGTCGGCCCCGCCGGAACCCGCGGAGGCGACGACGCGTTCGAGCTGGTCGCGGTCGGTGGTGATGGACAGCGCGGGGGCGAACGCGGCGGCCTCCCGTTCGGCGTTGGAGAAGGCGCGGTCGCGGGCCATCTCGCGGATGACCAGGCCGAGCGGTACCGCGAAGGCGACCACGACCATCGCGGTCACCGCCACGGACACCTTCACCAGGGCCCACCTCATCGCGGCTGCTCCGCTCCGGGTGTCCGGTCGGCGGGCGGCTCCAGTTTCACGCCGACGCCCCGCAGGGTGTGCAGATAGCGCGGCCGGGCGGCCGTCTCCCCCAGTTTCCGGCGCAGCCAGGACAGATGGACGTCGATGGTCTGGTCGTCGCCGTACGACTGCTGCCACACCTCGGCGAGGAGTTCCCTGCGGGCGACGACGACCCCGGGCCGCCCGGCGAGGAAGGCGAGGAGGTCGAACTCGCGCCGGGTCAGGTCGAGCCGCACGCCGTCGAGTTGGGCCTGGCGGCGCAGCGGGTCGACGGTCAGTCCGCCCACCCGGATCACCGGGGACGGCGCGGCCTCCCCCGCGGGGGAACGCACCCGGCGCAGGACGGCCGCCATGCGGGCCGAGAGGTGTTCCACCGAGAAGGGCTTGGTCAGGTAGTCGTCCGCGCCGGCGTTCAACAGCCGTACGATCTCCGCCTCGTCGTCCCGCGCGGTGGCGATGATCACCGGTACGTCCGTGATGCCGCGCAGCATCTTCAGCGCCTCGGAGCCGTCGAGGTCGGGCAGCCCGAGGTCCAGGACGACGACGTCGAACCGGACATGGGCGACCTCGCGCAGCGCCTCGAGCGCCGTCCCCACACTGCGCACGGTGTGCGCGGCGTCGGTCAGCTGCCGGATGAGCGCCGAGCGGACGAACTGGTCGTCCTCGACCACGAGAACACTTGCCATGGGCGGCACCGTACGCCATGCCGGGCGGGCCGGTGCCGGCCTGTGGACGACTCCGGATCCCGGAGGGAGGGCGACACTCCCGGGACGGGTGAGGCAGTATGGCCGGCGATGCGCAGAGGACTCGTACACCTGCTGGCCTGGCTGCTCGCCACGGGCGCGGCGGTCACGCTGTCGTGGTGGGGTGTGCACACCGTGATGGAGGGCACCGCCTACGACCCTCCGCGCGCGCTGCCCGTCCCGGCCGGGGACGCGACGACGCGGGAGGCGAAGCCGGTGTCGTCCTCGACCCGGCGCCCGTCCGGCGAGGAGGCGTCGAAGAACGCCGAGGACGACCGGGGCGGCGAAGGCGGTGCGAAGGACAAGGGCGACAGCGAGGGCACTCGGGACGCCGGCGCGCAGGCCCCCGGCCCGTCTCGGCAGTCGGCGCGGGAGCCCGGCGGGGCGTCCGCCGCACCCGATCCGGAACCGGCCGATCCCGCACCGGCCGGCGGCGACCCCGCGCCGGCCGCCTCCGGCGGGGTCAGGGCCTACGACACCGCCGGCGGCCGGGCGGTCTTCGACCTCGGCGGGACGTCCGCCTCGCTGGTGTCGGCGACGCCCGGGGCGGGCTGGTCGATGCAGGTGTGGAAGACGGAGTCGTGGATCCGGGTGGAGTTCACGGCGGGCACGGACCGGGTGTCGGTCTTCTGCACCTGGCACGACGGCCCGCCGCGCGTGGAGGTCGGCACCTACTGATCGGCGCCTGGCCGGTTCGCGCCTGCCGGTCGGCCGGCACCGGACTCAGCGGAACACCGACGCCGGTGGCGCCGGCGAGGCGACCGCCGCCAGGTCGGTGACCGGGGTGGCTCCGCCGGTGAAGTCCCTGAGTTCCGGGCCGTGCTGGACACGGCCGGGGTGCGGATCACCGGCGGCGCGGCGGGTCAGCTCGGCGACCGGGAGAGGCGCGTCGGAGGCGACCAGCACGGCGTTGCCGAAGCGCTTGCCGCGCAGCACCGCCGGGTCGGCGATCAGCGCGAGTTCGGCGAACCGGGCGGCGGCGGTCGCGATCTGACCGCGCAGATGGGCCAGCGGCGGCCCGTCGGCCAGATTGGCGGCGTAGACCCCGCCGGGGGCGAGGGCCCTGCGGACGTCGTCCAGGAACTCGGTCGAGGTCAGGTGGGCGGGGGTGCGGGCGCCGCTGAACACGTCGGCGACGACGAGGCCGGCCCATCCGTCGGGTACCTTCGCGAGCCCTTCCCGGGCGTCCACCGAGCGCACCCTGATCCGCGACCTGGGGTCCAGCGGCAGCTCCCGGCGGACCAGTTGCACCAGCTTGGCGTCCCGCTCGACGACCTGCTGGGTGGACCGGGGCCGGGTGGCGGCGACGTACCGGGCGAGGGTGAACGCGCCGCCGCCGAGATGCACGGCCTGCAGCGGCCGGCCGGCCGGCGCGACGGAGTCGACGACGTGTCCGAACCGCCGCTGGTACGCGAAGGAGAGGTACGCGGGGTCGTCCAGGTCGACGTGCGACTGCGGGGCGTCGTCGATCAGCAGCGTCCACGCCCTCGGCCGCTCCCGGTCGGGGACGAGCCGGGCTGCCCCCCCGTCGACGCTCTCGACGACGGCGTCGGCGGCGGCCTGCCCGCGCCCGGAGTTCCTGGACCTTCCCATGGGGCCATTGTCCCCTGACCGGCACCCGGCCCCCGGCACCCGGCCCCGCGCGGGCCTTCCGCCCGGGCCCCCGCGGCGGTCGTCACCGGCAGTTGTCCGCCGCGTCGATCAGCCGCTGCGCCTCGCCCAGAGCCTCCCGCAGGGCCGCGGGGTCGGTGGCGAGGTGGGCGTCCTCGGGCGGCAGCAGCCACTCCGAGCCCTCCACCGGCGGCCCGTGACCGTCGGTCCGGGTGCAGGTGCTGCCCGGCACGTCCCACTCCGCGGCCGTCCCCGGCGGCACCAGGAAGCCGAGCGTGCGGCCTCCCTCGTCGTGCAGGACGGGACCCACCGCGTCGCCCTCCGCCTGGCGCCGGAGGATGTCGACCGCCTCCAGGCCCTGGCGGGCCGGAACCGTCACCACGTCGCAGCAGCCCGGCGGCCCGCCGCGCCGCGTCCGGGGTTCACCGCTTCGGCTGGTCACCATCCCGGCCTCCGCATGTCGTCCTCCGCATCTCCACCTCCACCACACACCCGGGTCCAACGCGTCGGACGGCCGACGGCTACGGCGAAACCCAATAGCACAGAATGGCAGTTCATGGCGGATCACGGACGAGATATCCGCTTTGCGGCCGAACTTTGCGTGGCGGCCCGGTCACAGCAGGTACGTTCTTGCCCGCCGGTACCAGGACGGTGCCCGCGCGGCGCATGGACGCACCATGACGAACCGCGGGGAACCGCCCTGTCGTCCGGCATGGTTCGACGGTTCGCAGAGAGGACCCGGCCATGGCGTCGTCAACGGTGCCCTCGTCCCAGCCCGACCGGCCCCCGCGGCCGAACCCCGTCTTCCGGCAACTGCGCGGACCGCGCTCGCCGGCCGAGTTCGCCGCGTCGGTCCGCCGGGCCGCTCGCGAGATCGGCGAGCGGGTCAGCTGTGACGCACGGTACGTGCACCGGGTGGAGGCAGGCGAGATCCGCTGCCCCAACTACGCCTACGAGCGGGTGTTCCTGCACATGTTCCCCGGCCGGACGCTGACCGACCTGGGGTTCGCGCCCCGTTCCTCGGTCCGCGGACGCCGGGCGCGGGCCGACGGGGACACCCCCCCGTCGCCTGCCGGGGACCCGCCACTCGTCACGAGCGGGACCGGCGGAGCCCCTGAACCGTATGAAACGCGGAACCCGTACCACACGCACCACAACTACGAGGAGAGCGACGTGCTGCGTCGCGCATTCATGACCGGCGGGGGCGCCACGGTGGCCGCCGCCTCGCTGGGTCCGACCGCCCTCGCCCCGGACGCCTCGGCGGCACAGCGTGCCGTGCGCCGACCGGGCGCGAGCGACGCCGGAGTCCTGGAAGACGCCGTCCGCCGTATCCGGCTGCTCGACGACCGGCACGGGGCCGACGGCCTCTACCGGCGGGCCGCCGCACCGCTGCGCGCCGCCTACGCCCTGCTCGACGCCGGCGCGACCCGGCAGCGGACGGCGGACCGGCTGTACGCGGGCGCCGGTGAACTCGCCATCTCTGTGGGCTGGCTGGCGCACGACTCGGGCCGCTTCGACGACGCCCGCTCGCACTACGCGGAGGCGCTGGCGACCGCGCGGGTGACGGGGGACCCCGGGCTCGAGGCGCACGCCTTCTGCAACACGGCGTTCCTCGCCCGCGACGCGGGCCGGCCGCGGGAGGCGGTGCGGGCGGCGCAGGCCGCGCAGCGGGCCGCGCGCCCGCTCGGCTCCCCCCGGCTGATGTCGCTGCTGGCGCTGCGCGAGGCGGGCGGCTGGGCCGGGCTCGCCGACCGGGCGGGCTGCGAACAGGCGCTGGCCCGCGCGCAGGCCTACTTCGACCGCGGGCCCACGCCGGCCGACCCCGAGTGGATGACCTTCTACGGGGAGGCCGAACTGGAGGGCCTGGAGGCGCAGTGCTGGTCCACGCTCGGCGACTGGCCACGGGCGGCCCGGCACGCGCGGCGGGCGGCGGAGCTCCAGGACCCGCACTTCACCCGCAACATCGCGCTGTACACGGCGGAGCTGGCGGACGACCTGGCGCGCGGCGGACTCCCGGACGAGGCGGCCGCGGCCGGGATGCGGGTCCTGGACCTGCTGCCGGAGGTCCAGTCGTGCCGGGTCCGGACGATACTGGCGGGCACCGCCCGCGTCCTGCTCCCGCACCGCCGCGCCTCGGACGTCTCGGCCTTCCTGGACCGCCACGCCTCACTCCCCCGCGCGGAGTGACCGGCAGGGGCGGCACCCCGGGGCCCGGGGTCAGCCCGCCAGGTGCCCCAGGTCGTTCCAGCTCTCGACGGCCGGTTCCCCGTACGCCCAGCCCAGGACCGACAGGGAGGTCGGGTTGAGGCGGATGCGGGCCGCGAAGCCGAGCGGCAGCCCCAGCCAGCGGGCCCCGATGGAGCGCAGGATGTGCCCGTGGGCGAAGACCAGGACGTCCCGGTCGGCGGAGCGGGCCCAGGCCACCGCCTCGTCCGCGCGGGCCGTCACCTCGTCGAGGCTCTCCCCCTCGGGGACACCGTCCCGCCAGATCAGCCAGCCGGGGCGGTCCGCCTGTATCTCCGCGGGGGTCAGGCCCTCGTAGGCACCGTAGTGCCACTCCATGAGGGTGTCCCAGGGCTGCGCGCGCTCGCCGAACCCGGCGATCTCGCAGGTATCGCGCGCGCGGGAGAGCGGGCTGGTGCGCACCTCGACGTCCGGTATGCCGTCGTACGGCGGGCGGTGCAGGCGTTCCCCGAGCAGCTTGGCGCCCCGCCGGCCCTCCTCCAGCAGCGGCACGTCGGTCCTGCCGGTGTGCTTGCCGGACAGCGACCACGCGGTCTGTCCGTGCCGGGCCAGCAGCATGCGCGGTGCCATGGGAGACCTTCCGGGAGAAAACGCAGGGGAACCCCTCCATCATCGCGCACCCCGGCCACGGGCAACCCGGTGGGCGATCGCAGCGTCTATCAGGGCCGGGGCGCCTCGGCGGGGGCGCCTGCACGCCGTAGAGTGGCCGACCACCATGTGGGCGCCGCCCAGGGACGAGGGGGAGGGCGATCGGATGCCGCACAGCGAGATACCGGGTACCGAAGGGGCCCCGGCGACCCGGCTGCGCTGGTGGACCGAACTGCCGCTGATCCTTCTCGTGTACGCCTGCTACTCGGCGGGGCGGTTGTTGGTCCGGGGCGACGTCGCCGACGCCGTGGACCACGGTCTGGCGATCCTGCGCATCGAGCAGGCGCTGCATCTCAACGCCGAGCAACCGCTGAACCGGCTCTTCACGCGCGAGCCGTGGCTCGGGATCCCGGCCGACTTCTGGTACGCGTCGCTGCACTACCTGGTGACGCCCGCGCTCCTGGTCTGGCTGTTCCGCTCCCGCGCGGCGCACTTCCGCGCCGCCCGCACCTGGCTGATGACGTCGACGTTCATCGGACTGATCGGCTTCACCCTGCTGCCCACCTGCCCGCCCCGGCTGCTCGAGGCGAGCCACGGCTTCGTCGACACGATGGCCCAGTACAGCTCGTACGGGTGGTGGGCCGGTGAGGCCAGCGCCCCCAGAGGGCTGGGCGGCCTGACCAACCAGTACGCGGCGATGCCCAGCCTGCACGTGGGCTGGGCCCTGTGGTGCGGTGTGGTGCTGTGGCGGCACGGCGGTACGCGGTGGGCGAGGACGGCGGGCGTCGTCTACCCGCTGGTGACGCTCGTCGTGGTGATGGGCACCGCCAACCACTACTTCCTCGACGCCGTCGCGGGCGCCGCCGTGATGGGTGCCGGGCTGCTGCTCACGCCGGTCGTGCTGCGGAACGCGGACCGGGCGAAGGCCGGCGTACTGCCGGGTCCCGCCCCGCAGTTCGCGCGGCGTTCCGCCCCGGTCGAGGCGGCCTCGTCCGTCCCGGGTTCCCCGATTGTCAGTGCCGGATGCCAGACTTCCGCGGGTGAGCGATTTCCACGGCAGCGGCAGCTCGAGTCACGGCCCGCCTCCGGAACCGAGCCGGGTGTCTCCCCTCCAGCCCGGGGAGAAGACGACCGGACGGCTGCGGCACCGGCTCGCTGAACTGCGCGGCCCGGGCGTACGGGCCAAGGCACTGGACGCGCGCGCCCTGGCCGCCCTGGCCGCCAACCCGGGCTGCGAGCGGCGCGCGATCCTCGACGGCGCGGGGGTGGACAAGGCCACGCTCGCGGGCGCGCTGGGCTCCCCGTCGGTCTTCGGCCAGTCCCAGTTCGCGTTCGTCCGGGGCAACGCGTTCGAGGCCAAGGTCAAGGCGGACGGCGGCACGGAGCTGCTGCGGCTGGTCCACGAGAAGCTGGACCGCTCCGCCGAACCGCCCGCCGCCGCGCGCGTCCCGGACCTGTCCGCGGCGGGCCACGAGGGGCGTCGGGCGCGTACGGAGCTGGCGCTGGGCGAGGCCGTCCGGGCGCCGGGCGAGTGGACACTGCTCGACCACCCGCTGCTCGCGCTGGACGTCGCGGGTTCCCCGGCGTTCCTGGAGCCGGACGCGGTGGTGGTGCACCCGGACGGCAGTTGGACGGTCGTGGAGATCAAGTCCTTCCCCCTCCTCGACGGTTCGGCCGACCCGGCGAAGGTCGGCGCGGCCGCCCGGCAGGCCGCGGTGTACGTGCTCGCGCTGGAGGAGGTCGCCGCCCGCCTCGCCGCCGCCCCGGAGACGGCCCCGGACACGACCCCGGACACGGCCGCTCCCCGCGTGCGGCACCGGATTCTGCTGGTGTGCCCCAAGGACTTCTCCAACCTGCCGACCGCGTCCGCCGTGGACGTGCGCAAGCAGCGCGCGGTGACCGCCCGTCAGCTCGCCCGGCTCACCCGGATCGAGAACATCGCGGACACGCTCCCCGAGGGCACCTGCTTCGCCCCCGAGCTGCCCCGTGAGCGGCTGGCGGCTTCGGTGGAGTCCGTGCCGGCGAGTTACGCGCCGGAGTGCCTGTCCGCGTGCGAGCTGGCCTTCCACTGCCGGGACCGCTCCCGCGCGCAGGACGCGGTGACCGCCCTGGGCCGCCCGGTCCGCGCCGAGTTGGGCGGCCTGACGACGGTCGAGGACGTCCTGGCGGCGTCCCGCGGCGAGCTCGGTGATCCCGGCGATCCGACGGTCGCCGCCCTGCGCCGGGCGGCGGCCCTGCGCGCGGAGGCCCTCGCCGGCGCGGCGGCATCCGTCCGCGTGTCCGTCCGCGCGGAGGAGGACCCTTGTCGCTGATCACCACCCTCGCCCGCCTCGAGGCCGTCAGCACCGGCCGGGCCCGGCCCGTCGCCACCGTCCGGCACCGGCATCTGTCCGAGCGGCCCCTGGTGTTCGTGCCGCTGACCACCGCCGGCGAGGCGGGAGCCCCGCTCGGCGCGCTGGTGGGCACCGACCGGGACGCGCCCCGGCTGCTGGCCGTACCGCAGCCGCGCGACCGCGACCTCAGGTTCGCGTTCCTGGCCGAACTGGCCGACGTGGTCCTGCCCTACATCGACAGCTGCGCCGAGGCCGTGGAGGCCGCAGAGCGCGGCGAGACCGACCCCCAGACCGGCAAGCGGATCAAGGTAGAGGTCGAACTGTGCGCGGACGCGCCGCAGTTGATCGTGCCGAGCCGGGCCGGTGCCGACCTCGTACGGCTCCTCGGCCGTTCCACCCGGTTTCGGCGCACGGCGGAGCAGGACCCGGAGGCGCCCTTCCCCGCGCCGCCCCGGGTGCCGTTGCTCGGGCGGTGGCTGACGCACTTCGGGGAGCGGGCCCGGGTGCCCGGGTCGTCGCTGCTGCCGGCCATGACCGACCTGCTGGGCCGGCACTGGGCGACCGGGCAGTCCACCCTGGAGGACCAGCACCTGGGGGCGCTGCTCGCGTGGATCGACCCGCCCGCGGGGCGCTCCGGCGCCGAGGCCGCGCGGGAGGCGGAGCTGGCACGGGACGCCGACGGGCAGTTGCGGTGCCCGCCCGCGGGCCCGGCGACCGACCCGGCGTTCGACAACAAGCTGCTCGCCCCGGCGATCGAGCGGTACGACCGGGCCCGTACGGCGCTCGCCGCCGCGCAGGACGGCCTGGAGGCCGACGAGCGGCTCGGCGCGCTGACGGCGGCGGAGCGGGAGATCCGCAAGCTGGTTCAGAGCCGTACGCGGCCCACCTGGGACGCGGTGTGGCGGGGCCTGGACCTGCTGCGGGCGCTGCCCCGGGGGGCGCGGGTCGAGGAGCGGTGGACGCGTGACCGCTGGTCGTTCACCGGTCACCGGGACCGGGTGCTGGCCGGTGAGCCGCCCCAGCCGCGCCGCGACGACGCGGTGACCGCGGCCAACAAGCTCGCCACGCGCGAGCGGGAGCAGGCCCGGCTGGAAGCGCAGGAGGCCCTCGACGACCCGCTGGTGATGGCGGGCCGGCGGCTGTCCGGGGAGGCGTTCGCCGGAGAGGTCACCGATGTCGTCATGGCGTACAGCGAGAGCAGGCGGCCGAGCCCCCGCCCGCTGGTCACCGTCCGCACGGACGACCGCCCGCACCTGGGCGAGCGGGTCCGCGTGTACCGCTCCCTGGGCGGAAAGCCGCAGACGGCCGAGTTCGTCGCCGCGGAGGAGGGCGGGTCCCTGCTCATTCTGCGGATCATGGACAAGATGGGCCGCGGCAGGGAGCCGGAGGCGGGCTCGGTGCCGGAGAAGGGCGACCGCGTCCTCTTCACGCTGTTCGAGCACGAACCGCGCGGCGGGGCGAAGCTGCCCGACCCGGAGGAGACCCCGTGGACCCATGGCGGGCCGCCCGGCGCACAGGCCGGTGTGCAGGAGCCCGCCGACCCGGTGACCGAGGAGGACGTGCTGTGACCCACTCGCCCACCGAGACCGTCTTCGACGCCGGTGCGGCCGCCACCCGGGCCACCGACGCGATCCTGCACGACACCCTGCACGGCACCGCGCGCGGTGTGGTCGTCGACTCCCCGCCCGGCGCCGGCAAGTCCACGCTCGTGGTCCGCGCGGCGCTGGAGCTGGCCGACGCGGGACGCCCGCTGATGGTGGTGGCGCAGACCAACGCCCAGGTGGACGACCTGGTGCTGCGGCTCGCGGAGAAGAACCCCGGGCTGCCGGTCGGCCGGCTGCACAGCAGTGACACCGACCCGTACGACAAGGCGCTGGACGGCCTGGACAACGTCCGCACGTCGGCGAAGGCGTCCGACCTCGCGGGGCTCGACGTGGTCGTCTCGACGGCCGCCAAGTGGGCGCACGTCAAGGGCGTCGAGCCGTGGGCGCACGCGATCGTCGACGAGGCGTACCAGATGCGCTCGGACGCGCTGCTCGCCGTGGCCGGACTGTTCGAGCGGGCGCTGTTCGTGGGCGATCCGGGGCAGCTGGACCCGTTCTCGATCGTGGGCGGCGAGCAGTGGGCGGGGCTGTCGTACGACCCGTCCGCGTCCGCCGTGACCACGCTGCTCGCGCACAATCCCGAACTGCCGCAGCACCGCCTGCCGGTGTCGTGGCGGCTGCCCGCCTCGGCGGCGCCCCTGGTGTCGGACGCGTTCTACCCGTACACGCCGTTCCGCAGCGGCACCGGCCACGGCGACCGGCGGCTCGCGCTCGGGGTGCCGTCGGACGGTTCGGGGCCCGACCGGGTGATCGACGAGGCCGCCGGGTCCGGCTGGGGCCTGCTGGAGCTGCCCGCCCGGCACACCCCGCGCACGGACCCGGAGGCGGTGCGGGCGGTGGCGCTGGTCGTGCGCCGGCTGCTGGACCGGCGGGGCGCGTCGGTCTCGGAGCGGGCCGAGGACGCGGTGCCGCTCACCGCCGACCGGATCGCCGTGGGCACCGCGCACCGCGACCAGGCGGCGGCGGTGCGGGCGGCGCTGGCCGGGCTGGGGGCGGCGGACGTCACCGTGGACACGGCGAACCGGCTCCAGGGACGTGAGTTCGACGTCACGGTGGTGCTGCACCCGTTGTCCGGCCGCCCCGACGCCACCGCCTTCCACCTGGAGACGGGCCGGCTGTGCGTGCTGGCCTCCCGGCACCGGCACGCCTGCATCGTGGTGTGCCGGGCGGGCGTCGGCGAGCTGCTGGACGCCTACCCGTCGACGGAACCGGTCCAGCTGGGCACCCTCGTGAAGTTCCCGGACGGCTGGGAGGCCAACCACGCCGTCCTGGCCCACCTCGCACAGCACCGAGTCACCTGGCAGCCCTGACCAGCACCCCGGCGCCCACCCGGCACACGCCCGGCGCGGCACCGGACCGTGCGGCAGTCCTGACCCCACCGGTCCCGAGGCCCTCTTGCGGGGCGCGCGAGAATGGGAGGTGGCCCGCTCCTCCCGGCGGGCAGAAGCGCCACCACGCACGCATGCACAAGGACGAAGGAGAAGACATGGCGGAGCCCACGCCGCGTCGGGACGAACCGCGGCTGCGCCCCGCGCCCCTGCTGTTCGAGCCCACGGCAGCGGCGGCCGACCCGGAGCACTTCTTCGACCTGGAGTCGATCGACGATCCGCGGGTGCTGCTGGAGCGGGCGACGGAGCTGACGCTCGCGTTCCGTGCGGCGGCGGACCGGGCGATGGAGTTCCAGGCGATGGCGGCGGCCCAGCTGGCCGACCCCCGGCGCTTCGACCGGCTGACGGTCGCCGACATCGCCGAGCGGGCCGAGTGGACCGAGGACTACGCGAAGAAGATGGTCGAGTTCGGCCGGGACCTGCTGCGCGGGGGCGAGGGCCGGGACCGCGTCGACCCCTCGTGAGGACGCCGCGCCCCCTGCGACGCCCCCCAGCGGACCTCGGGTCCGCCCGGTCGAACAGATGCGGCATATGCCAGGCGGGCACGATACCCCCTCCCCGCCTCCCTGTCCCCGGTTTCCGCGACCCTGGGGGGTCGTCTCCTCACCGCCGGTAGACAGACGGCATGAGCAGTACGCGCAAGGCCCCCGACCTCGGCGGCGTCACGGGTGCCACGGGTGTCACCCCGGACGGTGCCGCCTGGCTCGCCTCCGCAGGAACGTATCCGCGCAGCACCCTCTCCCTCTGGGAGGAGCGGCCGGACGCACCGGTCGTGCTGCCCTGCGGCTCCGTCTTCGACGTGGTGAGCACGCCCTCGGCCTTCGGGCGCCGGATGCTGGACCGGATGTGGGACGAGGGGCCGGGCCCCGGCCCGGTGGCCGGGTTCCGCGGCCGGATGCTGCTGTTCGCGGCGCCCGGCACCGCCCAGCGGCTCCCCGCGCTGCTGGAGTGGGAGGAGTGGGGCGCCCGTGGCAGGGGCCCCGGGGAGGCCGGCCGTACGGGCGGGGTCCCGCCGCTGCTGTGCCACGGCACCGGTGACGCGGTGACCGTGCCGGCCCCGGCCCCCCGCGCCGGCACGGCCCGCTCCGGCTCGCGCTGGCTGGTGGCCCCGGACACACGTCACCCCTGGCTGCCGGGCCCGGAGGCGCTGCTCCGGGCGGCCGTGCGGGCGGCCCGCGCGGCCGTGCGGATATCGATTTTTCCTCCCGCCGACCAGGGTGCTAATGTCTACGACGTCAGCAGGCGCCGCTAGCTCAGTTGGTTAGAGCAGCTGACTCTTAATCAGCGGGTCCGGGGTTCGAGTCCCTGGCGGCGCACGACACGGAAAGGCCTCTTGCCACGGCAAGGGGCCTTTTACGCGTCTGCGCCCACCCCCTCGCCGGCACCCCCGTCGCCGCCCCCGCCCCGGCCCACGCCGATCTGCACCGTCCAGGCCCCCGAGGCGGTACGCCCCTCCACCTCCACCCGTACGTCGTCCTCCGGCACCGTGAAGCTCTCGCCGAGGGCGACCGGGGCGTCCGCGAGGGCCGGGTAGACCGATTCCCCCCGGCAGGCCTCCGTGTGCGGGTGGGCGTCGATCACCTGGATCGGGCCCTCACCGGACCGGGTCGTGCCGCGCACCCGGTAGACCAGCACCCCCGACCGGCAGGCGTCCGCGTCGTCGCCGACGGGTGCCCGCACCTCGAAGGCGAGCACGCTGTCCGGGCCGGTGCGCACCACCGCGAGCTTGGTGCCCCCGCCCAGCCCGAAGGCCGGCGCCCCGGCAGCGCCCGTCGCGGGTACCCCGGGCCCCGCCGCCAGTGGTTCCAGCGTCAGCCGTACCGGCCCCGCGCCCCGTACGCACCGCACCTGCCGGGGCTCCAGCCAGCCCAGCTTCCACTTGTGCCAGCCGAACAGGTCGGGGGCGAGGGCGAACTGGCTGCCCATCAGGTCCCAGTCACCGACGTGGGTGTCCCAGTCGCCCTCGCCGTCCGCGGGCCGGTGGTAGAGGTCGGGGAGGTCGAAGACATGGCCGGTCTCGTGGGCGAGGACCAGCCGGTCCGGGGGGTGCTCCTCGAACACGGTGACGACCCGGCGGATGTCGGTGCCGTCCGCCCGCAGCGGGGTGTCCAGGTTGACGACCTTCGTGGCGTCGGAGTCCACGCCGGGTGCGTCCGGGTCGGCGACGAAGTAGACGACGTCGTACCGCGAGAAGTCGACCCGCGGGTCGGCCGCGGCGAGCGCGTCGCGCAGATAGGCGGACCGGTGCCGCGTGCTCCAGTCGCGCTGTATGGCGTACGCGGTGGACGGGCGGGGCATACGGATCCAGTGACGCAGGGCGTGCGGGTGCAGGGAGAAACTGCCGTAGGAGGCCCGGTGGAAGAAGTCGCTGGTGGCGGGGAAGTGGTCGGCGGTCAGCTCCTCGGGGGTGGTCAGGGGGTGGGAGTCCGGGAACGACAGGAAGACCATGACCGCGTTCAGCCGGCCGGCCGGGCGGGGGTAGGCGGCGTTCCAGGTGTCGAGGCCCTCCGAGTGGTGCGCGTCGGTGCGGATCAGGGCGCACGGCGCCGCGGAGAACGGCTCGGCGTCGGAGGGAGCGGTCATCATGGAGGTCGCGGCGAGCGCCGACATGGTGGTGCACACGGCCGCCGTGCCGCGCAGCCGGGGCCGGGCCGGTGGACCGCCGGACCACGGCCCCGTCCGGAGTCCCGTCCGGACCCCCAGACGGCCCAACCTCCTCAGAGCCTCACGACCGAGTCCTCTCAGGGGGAGCTGACGCGGCACGGAGACCTCCGGGAGACGGTTCACGGGACACCGCACCCAGCCTGTGGGGGTTTGCAGTCATACGCCCTGTTTATCTGCACCGGACGGGTGAGGAGGCGTGGAATCCGTTCACGGGCGACACCTCGAACCACTCACGGAACGTCACAACCGGTCGGAGGCCTGAAGAAGCCAGCCACCTCCGAGCAGAAACGATCTGGCAGAGATGCGGGACCGTCCTGGACACTGGAGAGTGACTGGAAGGGCTTCAGGGAGACCTCTATGATCGGCACACTTTCCTGAGACATTCCTGAGGCTTTCCGGCACGGACAGCGATCGAGTGCACGGCGGGAGCGAGCGGTGAGCGGAACGTCCGAAGGGCCGACGCCCACAGCAGATCCCAACCGGCCGACCGTCACGGAGAGTGAGATCACCGCGCCGTGCCGTACCGGATGCGCCGGCCTCCCCCTGCCCCCGTCGTACCGCTCCGTCTTCGCGGCCGCTCCGCTCGCCATGGCCGTGGTCGGCTGTGACGGCCGGGTGATCAGCGCCAACGGCACGCTCGCCGCCCTGCTGGGCCGCGCGCCGGGCACCCTGACCGGCGCGGTCGCCGCCGACCTGGTGGACCTCTCCTCCGACGCCCGTGCCTGGCACGCCTACCGCGACCTGCTGAGCGGCCGGCAGGGCCGGCTGCGCTGCACCCGCCGGCTCAAGCACCCCGAGGGGCACTCCCTGTGGGTGCAGGTGTCGGTCGCCCCGCTCCCCCCGGAGGAGGGGGCCGCCCACCGGGAACACGGCGAGTACGACGGGCACGGCGCTCCCGGCGTGCTGCTGTCGGTCGCCGACGTCAGCGCCCGCCACGAACTCCAGGCCCGGCTCAGGCACTTGCAGATGCACGACCCGGTGACCCGGCTGCCCAACCGCACCCTGTTCTTCGAACGGCTGACGGCCGCCCTGGAGGCGGAGTCGTACCAGGAGAGCGGCACGGGCCGGATCGGGCTGTGCTCCCTGGACCTGGACGGTTTCAAGGCCATCAACGACGCCCTGGGCCACCGCGTCGGCGACCGGCTGCTGGCCGCCGTCGCCGAACGGCTGACGCTGTGCGCCGAGGAGGCGGGCCGGTCCCGGGGCTGCACCCCGCTGGTGGCCCGGCTCGGCGGGGACGAGTTCGCGCTGCTGGTCGAGGACTCCACGGGCACCGAACAGCTCGCCGAGCTCGCCGAGTCGGTGCTCGGCGCGATCCAGGACCCGTTCGACGTGGCCGGCCAGCGGCTGTCGGTGTCGGCGTCCATCGGCGTGGTCGAACGGCACGCGGCCGGGACCACGCCCACCGCGCTGATGCAGGCCGCCGACACGACCCTGTACTGGGCGAAGGCCGACGGCAAGTCCCGCTGGACGCTGTTCGACCCGGAGCGCAACGCGCACCGCATGACCCGTCAGGCCCTCGCCTCCACGCTGCGTCCCGCCGTCGAACGGGGCGAGTTCGCGCTGGAGTACCAGCCGCTGGTCGGTATGGAGGACGACCGGGTGCACGGGGTGGAGGCCCTGGTCCGCTGGAACCATCCGCAGTTCGGCACCCTGACGCCGAATCGGTTCATCTCCATCGCCGAGGAGGACGGCTCGATCGTCAAGCTCGGCCGCTGGGTGCTGCGCACCGCCTGCCGGCAGGCCCGCAGCTGGCAGACCGAGCATCCCGACGAGCCGCCGATCTTCGTCAGCGTGAACGTGGCGGTCCGTCAGGTCTGGGACTCCGACCTGGTGGCGGACGTCGCCGAGACCCTCAAGGAGACGGGCCTGGCGCCGCAGCTGCTCCAGCTGGAGCTGACCGAGTCCGCGGTGATGGGCTCCTCGGGCCGGCCGCTCCAGGCGCTGACGGCCCTCAGCGACATGGGCGTACGCATCGCCATCGACGACTTCGGCACCGGCTACTCGAACCTGGCCTACCTCAGCCGGCTCCCGGTGTCGGTGCTGAAACTGGACGGCGCCTTCGTCCGCGGCTTCCAGTACGAGGACCGGGCGGCGGCGCCCAGCCCGGCGGACGAGGCCATCGTCGAGGCGATGGTGCAGCTCGCCCACCGGCTGGGGCTGACGGTCACCGCGGAGTGCGTGGAGACCTCGGCGCAGGCCACCCGGCTGCGCCGGATAGGGTGCGACACCGGTCAGGGCTGGCTGTACTCCCGGCCGGTCCCGCCGGACCGCATCTCCGAACTGCTGGGCGCGCCGGAGGTTCAGGCGGACGTCGTCGGCGATCCGGTCGTCGGCGATCCGGTCGTCGGCAACCCGTAGGCGTCCGCGATGAGTTCGTAGGACCGCAGGCGTACGTCACCGCTGTGCGCGTTGGCGGTGATCATCAGCTCGTCGGCGCCGGTGCGCTTCTGCAGGCCGTCCAGGCCTGCGCGGACCTCGTCCGGGGTGCCGTGGACGACGTTGGCGTTCCACGAGTCGACGAACTCCTGCTCCATCGGCGAGAACGGGTGCGCCTCGGCCTCCTGCGGGGTGGGGACCAGACCGGGGCGGCCGGTGCGCAGCCGGACCATGCTGAGCGCGGCGGCCAGCACCTGGCGCCGGGCCTCCCTCTCGTCCTCGGCCGCGAGCGCGGAGACGCCGATCAGGGCGTAGGGCTCGTCGAGGACACCGCTCGGGCTGAACGACTCGCGGTAGAGGTCCAGCGCGGGGACCGTGTTCTGCGCCGAGAAGTGGTGGGCGAAGGCGAAGGGCAGGCCGAGCATGCCGGCCAGCCGGGCGCTGAACCCGGAGGAGCCGAGCAGCCAGACGGGCGGGCGGTGCGGCGACTGCACCCCGCCGGGCGAGGTCGCCTGGACCGGGCCCGGGACGGCGTGGATCCGGCGGTAGGGGTGGCCGTCGGGGAAGTCGTCGTCCAGGAAGCGGGTCAGCTCGGCGAGTTGCCGGGGGAAGTCGTCGGCGCCCTCGTTCGGCCGGTCGGTGCGGCGCAGGGCGGCGGCGGTGGCGCCGTCGGTGCCGGGGGCGCGGCCGAGACCGAGGTCGATCCGGCCGGGTGCCATGGCCTCCAGCGTGCCGAACTGCTCGGCGATGACGAGCGGTGCGTGGTTGGGCAGCATCACCCCGCCCGAACCGAGCCGGATCCGCTCGGTGTACGCGGCGAGGTGGGCCAGGATCACGGCCGGGGACGAGGACGCCACACCCGGCATGGAGTGGTGCTCGGCGACCCAGTAGCGGTGGAAGCCGCGCGTCTCGGCGAGCCGGGCGAGATCCACGCTGGTGCGCAGCGCGTCGGAGGCGGTGTGCCCGGCGCCGACCGTGACCAGGTCCAGCACGGAGAGCGGAACGGGCGCCGAGCCGTGCGTGACGCCTCGTGTACCGGCGCCTGCGGTGTTGTCTGCGGCCACGGTGGGGTGCCTCCTGTGTCGGGTGACGTTCGCCGCACCCGTAACAGGAGGCCGTCCCCGCTTATTCCCGGGCGGGCCGCCCCTCCGCCCGCCCGGCTCGCGCCCGCCCGCCCCGCTCACGCCTGCACGATCGGCTCCCGCGTGAACAGGGCGCCCAGGCTCGGGGCGTTCACCCGGCGGTCCGCCAGACGCAGGGCCTCCCAGACGGTGACCTGGTTGGCGGTGAGGACCGGTTTGCCGAGCTCCTTCTCGAGGGCCGGGACGTGGGCGGCCGTGTGCAGGGCCGTGTCGGGGAGCAGGAGGGCCTGGGCGTCCGGGCGGTCGGCCGCGCGGGCGAGGGCGAACAGCTCGGCCTCGCCCCAGGTGCCGACCTCCGCCGCCGTGATGATCCCGGAGCTGGTCACCCCGGTCACCTCCACCCCGTCGGCCGCCAGGAACTCCGCGAAGAGCGCGGCCACGTCGTCCGGGTAGGTCGCGCCGACGGCGACCCGCCGCGCCCCGATCTCCCGCGCCGCGTGCACGAAGGCGAAGGACGTGGAGGACGCGGGCGTGCCCGCCGTACGGGCGAGGGCGCGCACCTGTTCGTGGGCGCCGTCCCAGCCGCGTACGAAGCTGCCGCTGGTGCAGGCCCACACCACGGCGTCGGCGCCGGTGAGCCGCAGTTCCTGGACCCCGGCCGCGAGCCGGTCCGCCGCGCCCATCTCCAGCAGGGCGTCGGCCCGGTGCGCGTCCTCACCGATGTCGGTGTGCACCAGATCCACCCGGACGTCGCTGCCCAGCAGTTGCTCGATGCGCGGGTAGTCGTCCTCGGCGGAGTGTCCGGGGTAGAGGAATCCCAGTGCGGTCATGTCCAGCCTTCCTGCTGCTTCTCGTCCGGCGCACCGGAGACGCCCTGCGCGCCCGGCACGCCCTGCGCGTCCGACACGCCGTGCACGCCCCGTACGCCCGGCGGCTCCTGGCCCTCCGGCAGTACGGAGCCGGTCGGCACCACCGGCCCGGCGGCCGGCAGTACGGAACCGGCCGCCGGGCCCGGCAGTGTGCTCCCGGCCCCGGTGCCGGTGCGCGCCGACGTGTCGATCAGCGCCTGATACGGTCCCACCGCCCGGGTACCCAGTCGGCGCAACGCCGCCCACATGGTCACCTGGTTGGCCGAGATCACCGGTATGCGCAGTTCCGCCTCCAGCTGGGGGATCACGTCGTAGGTGGGCAGGTTGGTGCAGGACAGGAACAGCGCGTCCGCCGTGCCGAGCCGGCCGCACACCGCCGCCCGCCGGGCCATGTCGGCCACCTGCCGGTAGGTGACCTTCCAGATCTGCCGGGTCAGGCCCATGTAGGCGCAGCCGGTGACCTCGACCCCGGCCTGCGCCACGTACTCCTCCAGCGCCCGGGTCACCGACACGGTGTACGGCGTCACCAGTGCCAGCCGCCGCACGTCCAGCTCCACCAGCGCCTCCAGCAGCGCGCCCGAGGTGGTGACCGCGGGGACGGAGCCGGCCCTGCTCATCGCCTCGCACATGGCGCGTTCGCCCATGACCCCGCCGACGAAGCTGCCCGACGTGCAGGCGTACGCGACGGCCTCGGGGGTGACCTCGGTGAGGGTGCCCACGGCGTTCCGGAGGGTCTCGTGCTCGCTGATCATCCGGGCGAGGTCCAGGCTCACCTCGACCGGTACGTACGGCGTCCGGGTGACGTGCAGGGACACCTCGTCAGGCGTCCACCGCCACAGCTCGCGGTCCAGCGCGAAGTCGAAGGGGGCGACCACACCGACACCGCGCTGCGGGCCTGGTCCGCCGAGAAAGGTGACGTCCATGTCAGCACCGGCCTCACGGTGAGAGACGAGCACGCAACGGTTCGTTCAAACGCCCGTGTTGACGACGGTAGGTTCGGGGTGCCAGCGTGGTCAATCAGCACATCTCAGACTTCCGGCCCTCCCGGGGAAAAGGCGGCCATGACCTCCCCCCAGAAAACCCCCGCGACGCCCCCCACGGCCGGCCCCGCGACCGCCGTGACCAGCCCCGGCACCGGCCCCGTGGCCCTCCCCACGCTGCTCGTCCTGGACGCCGATCCGCCGCCCCGGCTGGGCCGGCTGACCGGCAGGGTCCGGATCGAGCACGCGGACGCCTCGACCCTCGCCGAGCGGCTGCCGTCCGCCGACGTGCTGCTGGTCTGGGACTTCGCCTCGCACGCGGTACGCGCCGCCTGGCCGGGCGGGGGGCCGAGGCCGCGCTGGGTGCACACGGCGAGCGCGGGTGTGGACCATCTGATGTGTCCGGAACTCGCCGCCTCCGACACGGTGGTCACCAACGCGCGCGGGGTCTTCGACCGGCCGATCGCCGAGTACGTCGCCGCGCTCGTCCTGGCGATGGCGAAGGATCTGCCGCGGACGCTGGAGCTCCAGCGGGAGCGGACCTGGCGCCACCGCGAGTCGCGCCAGGTCGCCGGGACCCGTGCCTGTGTCGTCGGGTCGGGGCCGATCGGCCGGGCGATCACCGGCACGCTCGAGGCGCTCGGGGTCACCACCGCGCTGGTCGGCCGCAGCGCGCGCGCCGCCTCGCGCGGTGACGGCGTCGGCGCCCCCGCCGCCGCCGTGCACGGCGCCGAGGACCTGGACCGGCTGATCGCCGGTGCGGACTGGGTGATCGCCGCCGCGCCCCTGACCGAGCGGACCCGGGGCATGTTCGACGCCCGCCGCTTCGCCCTGATGCAGCCGTCCGCCCACTTCGTCAACATCGGCCGCGGCCCGCTGGTCGTCGAGGACGCGCTCGCCGAGGCGCTCCGCAGCCACCGGATCGCGGGTGCCGCCCTGGACGTCTTCACGTCCGAGCCGCTCACCCCGGACAGCCCGCTGTGGGACGTGCCGGGGCTGGTCGTGTCGCCGCACATGAGCGGGGACACCCTCGGGTGGCGGGACGAACTCGCTGCCCAGTTCGTGGAGTTGTACGAGCTGTGGGCCGCGGGCGAGCCGTTGTCGAACGTGGTCGACAAGCAGCGCGGGTACGTACCCGGACACTGACCCGTCCGCCGGACCCCGGCACCCCTGACCTCACGGGAGCGTGGATGACCCAAGGCACCGACCCCAGCGGCCCCGCCGCCCTCACGTCCCGCACCGCCGTGCAGCTCCTCGACGGCTACCGCACCGGCGCGTTCGGTCCCGTGGAGGTGACCCGCGCGGCGCTGGAGCGGGCGGAGGCGATCCAGCCGCAGGTGAACGCGTTCGTCCGGCTGCTGTCCGACCAGGCGCTGGAGCAGGCCGCCGCGTCCGAGGAGAGGTGGCGGCGCGGCGAGCCGCGCGGGCTGCTCGACGGGGTGCCGGTCACGGTGAAGGACATCCTGCTGCTGCGCGGCGCCCCGACCCTGCGCGGCTCGTGTGCCGTCGACCCGGCGGGCCCCTGGCAGGAGGACGCGCCGTCGGTGGCGCGGCTGCGGGAGCACGGCGCCGTCCTCCTGGGCAAGACGACGACCCCCGAGTTCGGCTGGAAGGGCGTGACGGACTCCCCGCTCAGCGGGGTCACCGGCAACCCGTACGACCCGGCGCGCACCGCGGGCGGGTCCAGCGGGGGCGCGGCGGCGGCCGTGGCGCTGGGCGCGGGGCCGCTGGCGCTGGGGACGGACGGCGGCGGCAGCGTCCGCATCCCGGCGGCGTTCTGCGGGATCTTCGCGCTGAAGCCGACGTACGGGAGGGTGCCGCTGTATCCGGCGAGCGCGTTCGGCACGCTGGCGCACGTCGGCCCGATGACGCGGGACGCGGCGGACGCGGCACTGCTGATGGACGTGATCGGCGGGCCGGACTCGCGCGACTGGTCGGCGCTGGCACCGGCGCCCGGCTCGTTTCGGGAGGGGCTGGACGGCGGGGTGCGGGGGCTGCGGGTGGCGTACTCGCCGTCGCTGGGCGGCCAGGTGGCGGTGGCCCCGGAGGTGGCGGCCGCGGTACGCCGGGCGGTGGAGCGCCTCGCCGCGCTCGGGGCGTACGTGGAGGAGACCGACCCGGACTTCTCCGACCCGGCGGACGCCTTCCACACCCTGTGGTTCTGCGGGGCGGCGCGGGTGGTGCAGCACCTCACCCGGGAGCAGCGCGAGCTGCTGGATCCCGGGCTGCAGGAGATCTGCGCGGCCGGGGCGCGCCGGTCGGCGCTGGACTACCTGGCGGCGGTCGACGTCCGGATGGACCTGGGCCGGCGCATGGGCCGCTTCCACGACACCTACGACCTGCTGGTCACCCCGACCGTGCCCCGCACCGCGTTCGAGGCGGGTGTGGAGGTGCCGAAGGGGTCCGGTCACCGGCGGTGGACGGGCTGGACCCCGTTCACCTACCCGTTCAACCTGACGCAGCAGCCCGCGGCGAGTGTCCCCGTGGGCACCGACGCGGCCGGGCTGCCGATCGGCGTCCAGCTCGTGGCCGCCCGCCACGCCGACGCGCTGGTGCTGCGGGCGGCCCACGCGCTGTACGGGTCCGGGGTCACGCCCTCCGGAAGCTGAGGGTCTCCCCCGCCGCTCCGGTGCGCCACAGGTCGTTGCACCCCTCGGCCATCTCCGCGAGGCCCTCGACGACCTGGCCCCAGACGATGCCGGGCACCCAGCCCACGTCGCCGTTCAGCAGCAGGTTGTTGCGTTCGTAGAACAGGGCCAGGTCCACGACCGTGGCGCCGGGGCCGACCTCGCGGTCGTACCCGTAGGCCTTGGTGCCCAGTTCCGCGCCCGCGAAGGAGAAGTAGCAGAGGTCCCCCGGGACGGGCGTGACCGTCGGATTCTCCAACGGTGGCTCAGAGGACGCGAACGGCGGGAAGAGCGCGTAGATCTCGTTGCGGGCGTACTTGGCGTGGTAGACGTCGCCGGACAGAGGCAGGGAGCCCCAGACGGCCGCGCAGGTGACCGGTGCCCGGTCGTCGAGCAGCCGGGCCGTACAGGTGATTCCGCGTTTGACCAGCGAGACCTCGACATATCGGTCAATCATGAGACCCATCCTCCCGCACCGGTCAAGACCGCCCGACCGCCGAAGGGGGCCGAAACTGGCGGGAATACTCGGCATCACTTCGGGTAGCCGCGCCGCCATGGCTCCACCACTGGGAAAACCACTGAGACGACGCGGGGAAGCGTCCGTGTCCGCCGGACCCTCCCGCCGGTCGCTGCTCGCGGGGGTGGCGGCGCTCGGCGCACTCGGCGCCGCGGGCTGTTCGCGCGTGCCCACCGAAGCGAGCACGAACGGCGGTGAACAGCTCGAACGGCTCAGGGCGGCAGGGGTGGTCCGCCTGGGCATCGCCGGCGAGATCCCCTTCGGCTACATCGACAAGGACGGCGAGCTGACCGGCGAGGCGCCGGAACTCGCGAAGGTCATCTTCAAACGGCTCGGCGTGGACCGGGTCCAGCCCGTCCCCACCGAGTTCGGCTCGCTGATCCCGGGTCTGAACTCGCAGCAGTTCGACGTCGTGGCCGCCGGGATGTACATCAATCCCGAGCGCTGCGAACAGGTCATATTCTCCGACCCCGATTACCAGATGCTCGATTCGTTCATCGTGCGCAAGGGCAACCCGAAAGGGCTGACCAGCTACAAGGACGTCGTCGAGAAGAAGGCGAAGTTCGCCACCGGCACCGGGTACGCGGAGATCGCGTACGCCGTCGAGGCCGGGTACCCGGAGGGCGACATACTGATCGTCCCCGACCAGGTCGCCGGGCTGAACGCCGTGGAGGCCGGCCGGGTCGACGTCTTCGCCGGTACGGCGCTCACCACCCGCGAGGTGGTGAAGAAGTCCACCAAGACCGAGGTCACCGAACCGTTCCAGCCGATCGTCGACGGTGAGCCGCACACCGACGGCGGCGGCTTCGCGTTCCGCCCCACCGAGACGAACCTGCGGGACGCCTTCAACGCCGAGCTGGCCAAGCTCAAGGAGAGCGGCGAACTGCTGCGGATCCTGCGGCCGTTCGGCTTCACGGAGGACGAGATGACGGATCTGACCGCGAAGGAGCTGTGCGGCGGATGACCTCAGGACTCTGGGAACTCGTACTCAAGGGCGTCTGGGTCACGATCCAGCTGCTGGTGCTCAGCACGCTGCTCGCGACCGCGGTCTCCTTCGTGGTCGGCATCGCGCGCACCCACCACTCGAAGTTCGTCCGCTTCCTCGCGGGCTTCTACACCGAGGTGTTCCGCGGCACCTCGGCACTGGTGATGATCTTCTGGGTGTTCTTCGTGCTGCCCCCGGCCTTCGGCTGGCAGCTGGTGCCGCTGTGGGCAGGCACGCTGGCGCTCGGCCTGACCTACGGCGCCTACGGCTCGGAGATCGTGCGCGGCGCGCTGGCCGCCGTCGACCCGGCCCAGATCGAAGGCGGGATCGCACTCAGCTTCACGCCCGCGCAGCGGATGCGGCTGGTCCTGCTGCCGCAGGCGGTGCCGGAGATGATCCCGCCGTTCTCCAACCTGCTGATCGAGCTGCTCAAGGGCACCGCCCTGGTGTCGATCATGGGCATGGGCGATCTGGCGTTCAGCGGCAACCTGGTGCGCCTCGCGCTGCAGGAGAGCGCCGAGATCTACACGTACATCCTGGTCATCTACTTCGTGATCGCCTTCCTGCTCACCCGGATCATGCGCGGTCTGGAGAAGAAGCTGAAGGCCGGCGTCGGAAAGAAGCCCGTGCCCGATCCCAAGACGGACCTGAAGCGGGCCGAGACGACCACCGTGGGGGGTGCGGTCCGATGAAGTGGGACTGGAGCGCCGTCTTTGAATTCATGCCGTACTTCTGGGACGGCCTGCTGGTCACCCTGCAGATCCTCGTCCTCGGCTCCCTGATCTCGTTCGTCCTCGGCCTGGTGTGGGCCCTGCTGATGCGGGTGCCGTCCCGCTGGGTGACCTGGCCGGTCGGCGGCGTGACGGAGTTCATCCGCAACACCCCGCTGCTGGTGCAGCTGTTCTTCCTGTTCTACGTGCTGCCCGAGTGGGGAGTGACCTTCTCGGCACTGACCACGGGTGTCGTCGCCATCGGTCTGCACTACTCGACGTACACGATGCAGGTCTACCGCGCGGGCATCGAGGCCGTGCCGGTGGGCCAGTGGGAGGCGGCGACGGCCCTGAACCTGCCGCTGCGCCGGACGTGGACCGCGGTGATCCTGCCGCAGGCCGTGCGCAGGGTGGTCCCCGCGCTCGGCAACTACGTCATCTCGATGCTGAAGGACACGCCCCTGCTGATGGCGATCACCGTGCTGGAGATGCTCGGTGAGGCCCGCCTGTTCTCCCAGCAGCACTTCCAGTTCACCGAGCCCCTGACGGTGATCGGCTTCGCCTTCATCGTCATCTCCTACCTGGCCTCCCTTGCCCTGCGAGCCCTGGAGCGACGCCTTGTCCACTGACAGCACCCTGCCCGGCCCCCACCCCGTCGAGCCCGAGAGGACCCCCGAGCCGGACGTCGGCACCACGCGTGCCGCGGCGGGTGCCGGCAGTGAGCTGATCCGGCTGGAGAAGGTCACCAAGCGGTTCGGGAACAACACGGTCCTCGACCACCTCGACTTCTCCGTGGACGCCGGCAAGCACGTGACCCTGATCGGGCCGTCCGGATCGGGCAAGACGACGATCCTGCGGCTGCTGATGACGCTGCTGAAGCCCGAGGAGGGCACGATCACCGTCGACGGGGAGCAGCTGTTCCCCGCGCCGGAGAAGCAGGTCCGCGAGATCCGCAAGAAGATCGGCATGGTCTTCCAGCACTTCAACCTGTTCCCGAACATGACCGTGCTGCGCAACATCACCGAGGCGCCGGTGACCGTGCTCGGCATGTCCAAGGACGAGGCCGAGGAGCGGGCGCGGGAGCTGCTCGAGATGGTCGGGCTGACCGAACACGTCGACAAGCACCCCTCGCAGCTGTCCGGCGGTCAGCAGCAGCGGGTGGCGATCGCGCGGGCGCTGGCGATGCGGCCGCAGGTGCTGCTCCTCGACGAGGTGACCTCGGCGCTCGACCCGGAGCTGGTCGCGGGTGTCCTGGACGTGCTGCGGGACATCGCCCGCTCCACCGACATCACGATGCTCTGCGTCACCCACGAGATGAACTTCGCCCGGGACATCTCCGACCGCGTCCTGATGTTCGACCAGGGCCGGATCATCGAGTCGGCCCCGCCGGAGAAGCTCTTCAGCGAGCCCGAGCACGACCGGACCCGGGAGTTCCTCAGCGCGGTCCTGTGACCACGGGGGCATCCCCTTGCCGACCGCGCCGGGCCGGCGCCCTCTGGGCGCCCGCCCGGCCGGGGCGGTAGCACCCCGCACGGGCCCCCCGGGGGCCCGCCGGTCCCCCCCGCCGCCGGGGGGCCCCCGCGGGGGCGCCGCCCCGGCGCGGTCGGAAGCACCCCTCACGAGCGGGTAGTATTTTCCGCGTCGCCGGCCGCGGAAGCGGACGGCGGGAGTCATGCGCCGCTAGCTCAGTTGGTTAGAGCAGCTGACTCTTAATCAGCGGGTCCGGGGTTCGAGTCCCTGGCGGCGCACACCGAAGGGCCTCTCGTGAGAGCGAGAGGCCCTTTGACGTGCCCGGAAGCGGTCTCAGAAGGTGACGTCCGAGCAGGCGTAGAACGCGTTGCCGGTGTCGGCGACCGACCACACCGCGAGGATGACGTGGCGCCCGCTCAGCCCGGACGGGAGCGTGCCGCTGTGCGAGAGCGTCTGCGGCGGGCGCTGCCCGTTGTAGGGCACCTTCAGGAACGGGGTGAGGTTGAGGTCGGAGCGGGCCAGGTTGTGGTTCTGGTTCCAGCCCGGCCTGGTGATGTAGTACGAGAAGTCGCTGGTGGCGTGCATGGCCGTGAACTGCCACCGGAAGGTGTAGTTCTGTCCGCCCGAGACCCTGGTCGCCGGCCAGGTGCCGCCCGAGGGCGTCCTCGGGCCGTCGAGCTGGGCGAACGGCGTGTTGCCGGCCGAGCAGAGCCGGCCGTCGGCGGGGCCCGAGCCGGGGAAGCCCTTCGGCCCCTCGACGCTCTGCGGCTCCCACTGGATGGCGCCGCAGTTGGTCACGCCGCCGCTCTGGCAGAGCTTCTGCCTGCTGACGGGCAGGTCGGTGTAGCCGTGGCCGCTGGCACCGCCGGAGGAGAGCACGAGCGCTCCGGTCGTGGCCAGTCCCACCGCGGCCGCGTACAGCTTGGTCTGTGTGCGCATGCTGCCGCTCCTGGAGAACGTGGGGGGAGTTTCAGTGAGCCGGTACAGGTAGGTCTAGACCAAGTCTCAGAGTATGACCACCGATTGAGCATGTCCATACCAATAACGCAACCCATTCGACGCTTTCCCCACCCGGCTCGCCCCGCTCCCCGGGCCGGCCCGGTCCGCGCGTCCGGCCCTACGGCCCCGCCTCCCCCCGCCCCGCGCAGAACGCCACCGTCAGGTCCTTCACCAGCGCCTTGCGCTCGTGGTCGTCCAGCTCCACCAGGCCCCGCAGGGTCAGCCGGGTCACCGTGTCCTCCACCGAGTCCACGACCGAAGTGAGCATGCTCGCCCGGTGCCGGGCGTCCAGCGCGGCGATCCGGCGCCGGTGCATCGCGGCGGCCACCTCGGGTGCGTACTCCACCCGGACCGGCCGCACCGCGAACACCTCGATCCCCACCGGTCCGGCGTCCGCCGCGACCAGCCGGGTCAGCGCGTCCTGCGCCGCGTCCGCCGCCCCGTCCGTTCCGCCCGGCGCCTCCACCGGGACCCGGTGCAGCGCCGCCTCGACGCACTCCCGCACGTACGCCTCGTGGTCCTCGACGCCCAGCGTGGCCCGCACGGTGTCCCGCACCCGCCACACGACCAGGACGACCACCCGCAGCGCCACCCCGCCGCGGTCGGCCGCCTGCATCGGTTCGCTGCGCCAGTGCCGCAGCCGTACGTCGACCCGGCGGCGCAGCAGCAGCGGGTTCACCCACAGCAGGCCGGTGCGCCGGACGGTTCCGCGGTAGCGGCCGAACAGGCCGAGCACCCAGGCCCGCCCGGTCCGGCCGCGCGCCAGCCCGCCGAACCCGAACAGGCCGAGCGCCCCGGCCGCCGCGTACGCCGCCCACTGCGCGGGCCCGAGTCCGGCGGCCCCCGCGGCTCCCGCGTGCGCCGGAAGCCCGAGCGCGGCGGCCGCCGACGACGGCAGGACGCCCGCCCACCACGAGGTGGCCACGCACCCGGCCACCCCGCACGCCCCGGCCAGCGCTCCCGCACCCCCGGGCAGCACCCGGGCGGGCCGCTCCACCAGCTCGGGGTCGACCCGTGGTACGGACGGCCGGGCCGGCGCGGCGGCCGGACGCCGCAGTCGCGGCTGCTCCCCCGTGCCCTGGCGGCGCCCGACGACCGCGGACCGCAGCCGGCCCGGCGCCGGGTCGGGGCCGTCCCGGAAGAGCAGATGGACGGGGATCTCGGTGGTGCCCTCGGTGCGGATCACCCGCGCGGGCCGCCCCGCCGCCGAGCGCTCGCTCGCGGGGTCGGCCCCCTCGAACACCGGAGACTCCGTGCGGTCCATGCGAATCCCCTCACAGTTCCGGCCACCTGCTCGATCACACCCCCTGTGGGATACCTCACATTTGCACACAAATGTCAGCTTCTCAACTGTCCACAGGGCCTGCACCCTGACGGTCCGAAGGACGCAAGCGCGCCGGCGCGGGCGACGGCGGCGGGCGGAATCCGGGAGCGCGCTCCGGGCGGCGGTCGGGAGCACCCCGCGGGGTCCGGTAGAGTTTCCTCGTCAGTGAGCGCCGCTAGCTCAGTTGGTTAGAGCAGCTGACTCTTAATCAGCGGGTCCGGGGTTCGAGTCCCTGGCGGCGCACCGACAGGACGGGCCCCTCGCGACCGAGGGGCCCGTCGCTTTTTGGCCGGAAATCCTCTCGTTCCCACTGAACGGTTCTCCTTCGCCGCCCGTATGGAACATGGGCCCCACGCGACCCTCCCAGCGGTCACAATGGGATCGTATGACCGGTGAGCACCGGATGTCACACCTTGCGATCATGGTGAAACCTGTACAGCCTGGTCCCTTCACGACGCCGCGGGTCCGCGGCCGTTGGGGACCGGGGACCGGTTGCGGACGGTGCGGGGCAGGGGAACCCGTTCCCCGGACCATGCCGACGGGGTGCGCCGTGCAACCGGATGGAGCGCTGTGCCGTGTCTATATGGTGTGGGTGACGTGGTGACAGCGGTCCACCACTGACACGTCCGTGAAGGTCGAGGGGGACCGGAAGCGGGCGGAAGAAAGCGACGAAACACGCGGCTGGACCGCGTGTGGGGGGATGACACTCATGACGTCGACGCCGTCGGGCGCCCAGAGGGACGACGACCCGTCCCAGACCACCCAGCTCAGAGTGCCTGCGCACCGGACCGGAAACACGGGCGCTTTCCGTCGGATCAAGAAGACGCTGCCGAAGTACGACTACGAGCACTACAGCCGGCTCTCGGGCCCCCTCACCCAGCCCGATCCGGGCAAGCCGTACCAGGTGCAGTACCGCTCGCTGATCTCGCAGGAGCCGCACCGCATCCGCATCGCGCTGATGCTGGCCGCGGCCCCGCTGCTGTCGGTGGTGCTGCTGGTGTGGCTGCTCCAGCCCGCGCACTGGACGGAGCGCGACTACCCGGCGTTCGACTGGCTGCCCGCCCTCGACGTCGTGATGCTCGTCTCGATCGGTCTGATCGAGCTCTTCCGCTGCATGAACGTGCTGTCCAACGCGCACGCCACGCTGGTCGCCCGTGACCCGGTCCCCGTGGTGCCCGAGACCGGCACCCGGGTCGCCTTCCTCACCTCCTTCGTGCCCGGCAAGGAGCCGCTGGAGATGGTGACGAAGACCCTGGAGGCGGCCGTCAGGATCCGCCACCGGGGCACCATGCACGTCTGGCTGCTCGACGAGGGCGACGACCCCGAGGTGAAGGAGGTCTGCGCGCGCCTCGGTGTGCGCCACTTCTCCCGCAAGGGCGTCGCGAAGTGGAACCAGCCCAAGGGCCCGCACCGCGCCAAGACCAAGCACGGCAACTACAACGCCTGGCTCGACGCGCACGGCGACGACTACGAGTTCTTCGCCTCGGTGGACACCGACCACATCCCGCTGCCGAACTACCTGGAGCGGATGCTCGGCTTCTTCCGCGACCCGAACGTCGGCTTCGTCATCGGCCCTCAGGTCTACGGGAACTACGACAACTTCGTCACCAAGGCCGCCGAGTCGCAGCAGTTCCTCTTCCACGCGCTCATCCAGCGGGCCGGCAACCGCTACGGCTCCCCCATGTTCGTCGGCACGTCCAACGCCGTGCGCATCAAGGCGCTCCAGCAGATCGGCGGTCTGTACGACTCGATCACCGAGGACATGGCGACCGGCTTCGAGATGCACCGCGCCAAGAACCCGGCGACGGGCAGGAAGTGGCGCTCGGTCTACACCCCGGACGTGCTCGCGGTCGGCGAGGGCCCCAACGCCTGGACGGACTTCTTCACCCAGCAGATGCGCTGGTCCCGGGGGACGTACGAGACGATCCTCAAGCAGTACTGGAAGGGCTGGTACTCGCTGCCGCCGAGCAAGCTCTTCAACTACACCATGATGATCATCTTCTACCCGATGTCGGCCCTCAACTGGATCCTGGCGGCACTGAGCTGTGCCCTGTTCCTGGGCCTGGGCGCCTCGGGTGTGAACATCGACCCCGCGGTCTGGCTGATGCTCTACGGCAACGCCTCCGCGCTCCAGATCGGCCTCTACATCTGGAACCGCCGCCACAACGTCTCCCCGCACGAGCCGGAGGGCTCCGGCGGTGTGGCCGGTATGGTCATGTCCGCGCTGTCGGCGCCGCTCTACGCGAAGGCGCTGATCGACTCCGTCCTGCGCCGCAAGAGCAAGTTCGTCGTCACGCCCAAGGGCGACTCGGCCAGCCCGGACACCTGGTTCGGCACCTTCCGGTACCACTGGTACTTCATCCTGATCTTCGGTGGCTCCCTCGCCGCCGGCTTCGTCTACGGACACTCGCACCCGGCGATGGTCATCTGGGCGACGTTCGCCCTGCTGATCACGGCCGCGCCCATGTTCGCCTGGCGGCACGGCATGCGCCAGGACAGGAAGAGGCCGCCCGGCGCCCATGCGGCGGGCCGGCACCCGGACGACCGGCCGGCGGCGGACCCGCCGAAGGACTTCGCCCACGAACCGGCGACACAGCAGCTGCAGGTACTCCCGCGCGTCCAGCAGCAGCACGCCGCGCACGGCCGGCCGGACCGGCCCGGCTGGGCCGCCTCCCACGGCGGACCGGCGGGGCCGGGAGAGCCGGAGGCCTCCGCGGGACCAGAAGGCCCGGGTGGACCGGGTGGAGCGACAGGTGCCGGGAACGGCTCCGGCAACGACCAGACGATGCAGATCGCCCTGGGTGGACTTGGGGGACGTAAGGAATGAACGACCGTGCAGGCCGCCGTCGCGCCCGTCGGATCGCGATAGGCACGGCGGTGGTGCTCGCGCTGGCCGGCATGAACGGGCCGTGGCTGTACCGCGAGGGGTCCGAGAAATACCACCAGTACGAGATCAATCAGCCGGAGTACAAGGCGCAGAACGGCCGCTGGGAGATCGTCGAGTTCCCGGAGGAGTACCGCCAGAACACCATTCACGCGGCGCTGCTGCGCACCGGCAAGGTGCTGCTCGTCGCGGGCTCCGGCAACAACCAGGACAACTTCGACGCCAAGCGGTACGACACCCGCGTCTGGGACCCGGTCAAGGGCACCGTCAAGAAGGTGCCGACGCCGACCGACCTGTTCTGCACCGGCCACACCCAGCTCGCCAACGGCAATCTCCTGATCGCCGGCGGCACCAAGCGGTACGAGAAGCTCAAGGGTGACGTGAAGAAGGCCGGCGGCCTGATGATCGTCAACAACGAGAACCCGGACAAGCCGGTCACCCTGCCCGCGGGAACCAGGTTCACCGGCAAGGAGAACGGCAAGACCTTCGTCTCGAAGGACCCGGTGCTCGTCCCCCGCGCGGAGAAGGACTTCGACCCGGTGACCGGCGAGTTCCTGGGCACCACCCCGGGCGTCGGCCGGATCTACGTCGAGGCGCAGAAGGAAGGCGCCAGGTACGAGACCGGCACCCAGGACAACTACAGGGTGGCGGGCCTGACCGGCGAGGACGCCAAGAACACGTACGGCATCGCCGAGAAGCTCGCCCTGGACAAGAAGGACTTCCAGGGCATCCGGGACGCCTTCGAGTTCGACCCGGTGGCGGAGAAGTACATCAAGGTCGACCCGATGAAGGAGGCCCGCTGGTACCCGACGCTCACCACCCTGAGCGACGGGAAGATCCTCAGCGTCTCCGGCCTCGACGACATCGGCCAGCTCGTCCCGGGCAAGAACGAGGTCTACGACCCGAAGACCAAGGAGTGGACCTACACCGAGGAGGTCCGCCAGTTCCCGACCTACCCGGCGCTGTTCCTCATGCAGAACGGCAAGATCTTCTACTCGGGCGCGAACGCCGGCTACGGCCCCGACGACGTGGGCCGCGACCCGGGCGTCTGGGACGTGGAGACCAACAAGTTCACCAAGGTCCCCGGCCTGAGCGACGCCGACATGCTGGAGACGGCGAACACCGTGCTGCTGCCCCCGGCGCAGGACGAGAAGTACATGGTGATCGGCGGCGGCGGGGTCGGCGAGTCCCGGCTGTCCAGTGAGAAGACCCGGATCGTCGACCTCAAGGCCGACAGCCCGCGCTTCGAGGACGGCCCCTCCATGGACAGGGGCACCCGCTACCCGCAGGCCTCGGTCCTGCCCGACGACAGCGTGCTGATCTCGGGCGGCTCGGAGGACTACCGCGGGCGCAGCGACTCCGACATCCTCGAGGCGCGGATGTACGACACGGCGAAGAACGAGCTCAGGCGCGTCGCCGACCCGCTGGTGGGCCGCAACTACCACTCCGGCTCGATCCTGCTGCCCGACGGCCGCGTGATGTTCTTCGGCTCGGACTCCCTCTACGGCGACAAGGCCAACACCAGGCCGGGCACGTTCGAGCAGCGCATCGAGATCTACACGCCGCCGTATCTCTACGGCGAGAACGAGCAGCCCGACCTGTCGGGCGGCCCGCAGACCATCGCGCACGGCGAGTCCGGCACCTTCACCTCGAAGGACGCCGCGTCGATCAGGAAGGTCCGGCTGATCCGGCCGAGCGCCTCGACCCACGTCACCGACGTGGACCAGCGCTCCGTCGCCCTGGACTTCGAGGCCGACGGCGACCGGCTGACGGTGACCGTGCCCGAGAGCCGGAACCTGGTCCAGGCGGGCTGGTACATGCTGTTCGCCACCGCCGCGGACGGGACACCGAGCAGGGCGCAGTGGGTGCGGGTGCCCTAACGGCCGGCCGGTCCGCCGCCCGCACGCGCCGAGAGGCGGGTGCGCGGCGGGCGGGTGGGTGGGTGGGGCAGCCTCAGTCGCCGGCCCCGGCGAGGTCCAGCGCGTACTCCTCCCACCACTCGCCGGCCTTCGGGCCGCCCTTGCACTCGCCGTCCGACTCGCCGGGCCGCTTCACCCACAGGTACGCGTCCACCAGCGGGTCCGCCGTCCTGGTCGTCGGCGTCTCGCCGAGGGCGCGGCCGGGCGGGTTGCACCAGCGCTCGTCCGCGTCGCCCCCGGTGTACGGGCCGTTGCCGTTGCGGCTGGTGTCGATGACGAAGGGCTTGTCGCCGACCTTGGCGGAGAGCTGCTTGCCGTAGGCGATGGAGTCCTCGGTGGAGTAGTAGTTGGAGACGTTCACCGAGAAGCCGTCGGCCTGGTCGACACCGGCCCACGTGAGCGGCTCGTGGATCTGGTCGGGGTTGCCCCAGCCGGCGTTGCCCGCGTCCAGGTACACCGTGGTGTTCTTCAGGCTCTTGAGCTTGGCGACCGCACCGCTGAGGACGTCGTAGCGCTCCTCGTGGAACTGCTCCGGCGTGCAGCCGTCGACCAGGTGGAGCACCGCGTCGGGCTCCAGGATCACGGTCGCCGCCCGGTCCCCGATGCCCTTGGCCACCCCGTCGACGAAGGCGCGGTAGGCGTCGCCGTCGGCGGCACCGCCCTGCGAGTACTGGCCGCAGTCGCGGTGCGGGATGTTGTAGAGGACGAGCAGCGCGGTGCGCCCCGCCTTGTCGGCGGCCTCGGTGAACCCGCGGGCCTGCTCCTCCGGGTTCTCCGGGCTGATCCACTCGGCGACGGGCTGCTCCGCTATCCTGCGGATCCGCTCGGCCTCCGCCTTCTTCCCGTCCTTCTCCAGACCGGCCATCTGCCGCGCGGCGGTCCCCTCCGGGTTGACCCAGAAGGGGTTGGCACCCTTGGGCTGCTGCGTGATCTCCGCGCCCGCCGCCCCGTCCGGGCCGCCGCCGTCGCCGGAGGAACACGCTGTCATCAGCAGCGCCGCCCCCAGTACCGCTGCGGACGCCCGCCTCCCGGCGAACGCCCCGACCCCCTTGCTGCCGTACATCCAACCCCCCTTGGGTGCACTTGTTCCGTGTGTTCCGAGGTGCTCCGGGTCCCAATCCTGGCATACGCCCCGCGGCGGTCACGGAGCCGAGCCGTTCTTGCCCGCGAGCTGTTACCGCCGTCGTACCGTGGTGGGCCACCTGGGACGATCACCGAACGCGACCGGCGGGAGGCTCGGCCTCGGCCACCCTCCGGGCCGGGCCCGGGCCGGGCCCGGGCCGGGTGAGCAGGGGCGTTCAGGCCGTCGTACCGGTCAGGTAGGCGTAGACGACCACGTTGGCCGTGTAGCGCTCGCGTGCCGTGTCGAAGGTGCCGCCGCAGGTGACGATGCGCAGTTCGGCCCGGCCCGAGCGGCGGGGCCCGTAGGCCTGCCGGGCGTCGAACCCGTCCCGGTCGATGACCTGGATGTCCTCGACCGTGAACTCGGCGACCCCGGCGTCCTCGCGGACCACCCGGATCTTCTGGCCGGGCCGCAGGGTGCTCACCTTGTAGAACACGGCGGGCCGGGTCTCGGTGTCGACGTGCCCCACGACCAGCGCGGTACCGGGCGCCCCGGGCGTCACCCCGCCCGCGTACCAGCCGACCGCGTCCGGTCGGTCGAACGGCGGCGGATCGAGGGCACCCCGCTCGTCCAGGCCGCGGGAGACCACCGGCGCCCGGACGTCCAGGCCGGGGATGTCGAGGCGCCGCGGCTGCGCCTCGCCCAGCGGTCGGTGCTCGGGCGGAAGGTCCACCTGGGGCGGCCGGCCGGCGGCCGCCATGTCACCGGTGGAGGGTCCGGCCCCGCCGGGGTGCAGGCCGGTCGCCTCCCGGCCGCACAGCCAGAGCACGAGCAGCAGCACCGCCCAGACCACACCGGTGAGCAGCCGCCCGGGGCGTACCTGCGGCGCCGGGCGCACCTCGTCGTGATCGGACACCGTCGGCCGCCTCAGCCGGTCGTCGTTCCACGGTTCCGGCGTACGCGGCCGCGTACGGCGGCTCCCGCCGCGGCTGCCGCGAGGAGCAGTCCGGTCAGCGTCTGCGCGACGCCCGGCCCGTCCTGGCCGGCGCCGGCGGCGGCCAGCGGGGCGGTGCCGCCCCCGCCCGCGTCGACGGGGGCGACGGGCGAAGCGGGCGCGGCCGGCTCGCCGGCCCCCGGCTTCGACGGTCCGGCCGGCTCGCTCGCTTCGGCTGCTTCGGCCGCTTCGGCCTGCTCGGTGGGCCGGTCGCGGGCGGGGGCGACCGTGATCGTGCCCTGGCGGGCCCGCTCGCCGCAGTTGACCAGCACCGGGTACGTCCCGGCGGTGAGCGTGGAGCGGACCCGGCTCTCGCCGACGAGTACGCCGTCGGCGACGGTGAGCCGGACCTCGGAGACGAACGCCGAGGACACGGCGACCGCCGTCCGCTCGGCACACTCCGCCACCTCGAGGGTGACGTCGGTGCCGGGGGCGGGGGCGGCCGGCCTCACCGAGACACCCGTGTCGCCGTCCACCGCGTACGCGGTCGGGGTGAGCGCGGCGACGGCCAGGACTCCGGCACAGAGAGCGACTCGCAGTGAACCCATCGTGGACCTCCAGATACCGGGAGCCTCCCCCGCCGGGCGGGGCACCGCACGCCGGGGGCGCGGCACCTGCTCCGTACGGGTGACATCGGAGGTGGGCCACTGTGCATAGCATGAGGTCATCCCCACGGCCCACGAGCGGTACACGAACGGTAGGAGTCCCCCTCCATGACAGAGCGCAAGCCCATCGAATCGTGGCTCACCGACATGGACGGGGTGCTGATGCACGAAGGGGTGCCGGTCCCCGGCGCGGACGCCTTCATCAGGAAGCTGCGCGACTCGGGGCGGCCGTTCCTCGTCCTCACCAACAACTCGATCTACACGGCCCGGGACCTGCACGCCCGCCTGAACCGGATCGGGCTCGACGTGCCGGTCGAGAACATCTGGACCTCCGCCCTGGCCACGGCGACGTTCCTGGACACCCAGCACCCCGGCGGTACGGCCTACGTCATCGGCGAGGCCGGCCTGACGACGGCCCTGCACGACGCGGGCTACATCATGACCGACGCCGATCCCGATTTCGTGATCCTGGGCGAGACGCGTACGTACTCGTTCGAGGCCCTGACGAAGGCCATCCGTCTGATCGACAACGGGGCCCGGTTCATCGCCACCAACCCGGACAGCACCGGACCGTCCCCCCAGGGCGCGTTGCCCGCGACGGGTTCCGTGGCCGCGCTGATCACGAAAGCCACCGGGAAGGAGCCGTACTTCGTCGGCAAGCCGAACCCTCTGATGATGCGCACCGGCCTCAACGTCATCGGAGCGCACTCCGAGACCAGCGCCATGATCGGCGACCGGATGGACACGGACGTGCTGGCCGGGCTCGAAGCCGGGATGGAGACCTTCCTCGTCCTCACGGGCCTCACGGCGAAGGACGACATCGACCAGTACCCCTACCGGCCGACCAGGATCGTGGATTCGATCGCGGACCTGGTGGACCTCGTCTGAGACGGCGTCAGCGGCGCCGTCGCCCCAGCAGTACGGCCACGCCCCCGGCGGCCAGCAGCAGCGCGGCAGCCGCCAGGGCCGTGTCCAGCCCTCCGAGCCCGGTGCCGGAGAGTTCGCGGGCGGTCGGGGGGCCACCGTCACGGGGGGCGGCAGAGGCAGGGTCCGCGCCGTCGGGGCCGGGGTCGGCGCCGGGGCCCGGATCGTCGGCTTTTGGCGCGGGCTCCGTCCCGGCGCCCGTCCCGATGCGGAAGCGGTACTCGTCCGACTGTCCGACCCAGTCGCCGTCGTCCTCGCGCCGCTGGACGACGGCGGCCGTGGCGACGACCTCCCCCGCCACGGCGTCGGACGTGAGGGCGAGCCGCAGCTTCACGGTGAGCGTCCGGCCGGCCCCGACGGTGAACCCCTCGAAGCCGGCGGCGTCGTCGGCGAGGGCACCGACGAGTTCGTCCTCGTCGGTGGTCTCGAAGCGGACGGTGTGCGGCAGTTCCCGGTCCTGCGTGTAGAACTCCAGCACCGGCTGCGAGGCCCGCAGCACCCGGTCGTCGTCGACGAGCACGACGACCGGGTGGATGCCGGCGCAGGAACGGCCGGTGGTGTTGGTGAGCTCGAGGTACCAGGTGCCGAAGCCGCCACCGGCCCGGTAGGAGTCGGGGCCGCCGTGGATGCGGGTGGTCAGCGGGAAGTCGGGCTCGCCCGCGGTGGCGCAGGCGGGCGGCGGTGCTTCCGCGTGGGCCGGGGCCGCGCCGGGAAGGACCACGGCCACCACCGCCAGGAACAGGGACGCGGGCGTGCAGAATCGCATGCCCTGTGGCCTTGCCGTTCGCCCGGCGGACACCACGGCAACGCCTCCGAACACCCCCGCACGGCGGCACGGTTCCCCCCGCTCGGCGGAGCCCGCCGGCCGTCCCTGCCCGTCGCCCCGTCCCTACCCGCCGCCCCGTCCCTACCCGCCACCCCGTCCGAACACCGGGGCCAGGACGCACTGGGCGGCCCCCTCGGCGACCCGCTGCCCGCTCCCCCGGCGCCCTGTCCGGTTGCCGCCGTGCCCGCCCTCGTGCCCGGCGCCCGAGGCGGTCCGTACCGGGACGGGGGTGTCCCCGGTGCGCCGGGCGCGGGCCTCCAGGACCTCGCGCACGCCCCGCACGAAGGTCTCCGGGGCCGCCTCGACGATCCGGCCGCCGAGCAGGACGCGGTCGATGTCCAGCAGGCCGACCAGGTTCGCCGCGCCGGCGCCCAGGACCCGTGCGGCCTCGTCCGTGTCGCCCCTGGCCACCGCGCCCAGGCACAGGGCCTCGATGCAGCCCCGGTCACCGCAGCCGCAGGGCGGCCCGTCGAGCTGGAGGACCTGGTGGCCGAACTCCCCCGCCCCGGTCCGCGGCCCCCGGTGCACGCTGCCGCCGATCACCAGTCCCGCCCCGAGCCCCGTACCGAGGTGCAGATAGGCGAAGGAGCCGCCCTCGCCGCCGACGGCCAGGCCGAGCGCCGCCGCGTTGGTGTCCTTGTCGACGACGACCGGCACCCCCAGCCGCTTCGACAGCGCGTCCCGCAGCGGATACCCGTCCCACTCGGGGAAGCCGGTCACCCGGTGCAGCACGCCCCGGGCGTGGTCCAGCGGTCCGGGCAGCGCGACCCCGGCACCGAGGAGGGAGAGACCGCGGCGTCCGCGCACGGCCCGGCCGTCCCGCAGTTCCTCGACGGCCCCGGCCACCCGGGTCAGTACCGCCTCCGCGCCCGCGCCCAGGTCCAGGGGGGTGTTCCGCTCCCCCACGACCGTCCCGTCGAGGTCGACGAGGACGGCCCGCAGTTCGTCCCGGTCCAGGTGCACGCCCACCGCGTGTCCGGCCTCCGGCACCAGGCGCAGCACCGTCCGGGGCTTGCCCCCGGTGGAGGCCCGGCGTCCCGCGTCCGCCGCGAGGCCGTCCGCCCGCAGCCGGGCCGTGATCTTGCTGACCGCCTGCGGGGTGAGTCCGGTCCGCTCGGCGAGTTCGAGGCGGCTGATGCCCTCCGTCCCCGCGGTCCGCAGCAGGTCGAGCACGAGCGCGGTGTTGTGGCTGCGCAGGCCGAGCAGGTTGACCCCGCCGCCCGTCATGCCCGCACCGCCCGCTCCGCCCCTGCCGTCCGGTCCGCCGTTCGTCCTGTTCACCCGCCCATTCTCTCCCGTGCTTGCACTTTCGCAACAGCGTTGCGAAAGTAGGACCATGACTGGTACTCCCCTTCGCGTCGGCCTCGTCGGCTACGGCCTCGCGGGCTCCGTGTTCCACGCCCCGCTGATCGCCGCGACCGAGGGCCTCGCCCTCGACACGGTGGTCACCTCGAACCCCGAGCGGCAGCGGCAGGCCCGCGCCGAGTTCCCGGACGTCCGTGCCGCGGCCACCCCGGACGAACTCTTCGAGCGCGCCGGCGAGCTGGACCTGATCGTCGTCGCGTCGCCGAACAGGACGCACGTGCCGCTCGCCACCGCCGCCCTGGAGGCCGGCCTGCCGGTCGTCGTCGACAAGCCCGTGGCCGGTACGGCCGCCGAGGCCCGCGAGCTGGCCGCGCTCGCCGAGGAGCGCGGCCTGCTCCTCTCCGTCTTCCAGAACCGCCGCTGGGACAACGACTTCCTCACCCTGCGCAAGCTGCTGTCCGAGGGCGCGCTGGGTGACGTGTACCGGTTCGAGTCCCGCTTCGAGCGCTGGCGGCCGAAGCCCAAGGGCGGCTGGCGGGAGTCCGGCGACCCCACAGACATCGGAGGTCTGCTCTACGACCTCGGCAGCCACGTCGTCGACCAGGCGCTGGTCCTCTTCGGACCGGTGACCTCCGTGTACGCCGAGACGGACGTCCGCCGCGACGGCGCGCAGGCGGACGACGACACGTTCCTCGCGCTCACGCATGCGAACGGCGTCCGCTCGCACCTCTACGTCTCCGCGACCACGGCCCAGCTCGGCCCGCGTTTCCGCGTCCTGGGCTCCGGGGCGGGCTACGTCAAGCACGGTCTCGACCCCCAGGAGGCCGCCCTCCGCGACGGTCTGCGCCCCGGTGCCGACGCGGGTGCCGGGTGGGGCGTCGAGCCCGAGGAGCTGTGGGGCCGCGTCGGTTCCGGGGAGTCCCCGGTGACCGGCGGCGGCCGCGTGGAGCCGACCCTGCCCGGCGACTACCCCGCGTACTACGCTGCCGTGGCGAAGGCACTCCTGGAGGGCGGCCCCAACCCGGTGACCGCTCAGGAGGCCGCCGTGGCGCTGGACGTCCTGGAGGCGGCCCGCCGTTCGGCCGACGAGAAGGTGACGGTGACACTGTGACGCAGCCCGGACCGGCCCCCTCCCCCGCCCCCTCCTCCCCCACCGTCGAAGAGCTGGAGGAGCAGGAACGCCGTCTGGTCTTCCGCCGGTTCGGCCACGAGGACGCCTGGGCGCTGGGCTCGCTCCTCGTCGGCGTGGCCCGGGAGCGGCAGGCCCCCGTCGCCATCGACATCCACCGCGCCGGCCAGCAGCTCTTCCACGCGGCGCTGCCCGGTTCGACTCCCGACAACGACGCCTGGATCGCCCGCAAGCGACGGGTCGTCGAGCGGTACGGCTGCGCGTCGTACCTGGTGGGCGCCCGGTGCCGGGCCAAGGGGACGACGTTCGAGGAGTCGTCGCGCCTCGACCCGGACACGTACGCGGCACACGGCGGTTCGTTCCCGATCGTCCTCGAGGGCACGGGGGTGATCGGCGCGGTGACGGTCTCCGGTCTCCCCCAGCTCCAGGACCACCTCATGGTGGTGGAGGCCCTGACCCGCTTCCTGGACGCCGGCGCCGCCTGACCCGTCCGCCGGCCCGCGCTCCCCGCCCGCCCAGGGGCCGGAGGGGAGCGTGCGGCTGTACGGCTTGTGGGGCTGTGCGGCTACGCGGCGCCGAACACCTGACGCTGCCTGCCCAGCCCGTCGATCTCCAGCTCCACCACGTCCCCGGCCCGCAGGAACGGCTTCGGCTCCGGCTCCCCCAGCGCCACCCCCGCCGGCGTGCCGGTGTTGATGACGTCTCCCGGGTACAGCGTCATGAACCGGCTGACGTAGCGGACGACCTCGCCCACCGGGAAGATCTGCTCGGCGGTCGTCCCGTCCTGCTTCAGCTCGCCGTTGACCCACAGCCGCAGCGCGAGGTCCTGCGGATCGGCGACGTCGTCGGCGGTGACGAGCCACGGCCCGAGCGGGTTGAACGTCTCGCAGTTCTTCCCCTTGTCCCAGGTGCCGCCCCGCTCGATCTGGAACTCCCGCTCGGAGACGTCGTGCGCGACGGCGTACCCGGCGACATGCGCGAGTCCCTCCTCCGCCGACTCGAGGTACCGCGCCGTACGCCCGATCACGACCGCCAGCTCGACCTCCCAGTCGGTCTTCGTGGACCCGCGCGGCACGAGCACGGTGTCGTGCGGCCCGACGACGGTGTCCGCCGCCTTGAAGAAGATCACCGGCTCGGCGGGCGGCTCGGCCCCCGTCTCGCGGGCGTGGTCGTGGTAGTTCAGCCCGATGCAGACGATCTTGCCGATCCGTGCCAGCGGCGGTCCGGTGCGCAGCCCCACCGCGTCGAGCGCGGGCAGCTCACCGGCGTCGGCGGCGGCCCGGACGCGGCCGAGCGCCGCCTCGTCGGCGAGCAGCGCCCCGTCGATGTCGGCGACGAGACCCGACAGGTCCCGCAGGGTCCCGCCGGCGTCGAGCAGCGCGGGCCGCTCCTGTCCCGCCGGACCGACTCGCAGCAGCTTCATGAGACGTCTCTCCCTCGATAGCGGGTCCGCCCGACGAACACGGCCCGGATGCGGCGGACGCCGCCAGGCACAGCCATCGGAGGACTGGTCGATCCTCCAAGGACGGCGTCCGGTCCGCAAGCCCCCGTTCACGTACTGGACCGGGCCGGGCGCGGTGGCCGGGGCGGCGTCACCGGTAGAGCACCGCCCGCTCCACCACGCCCCACGCCATGCTGGTGACCACGTACAGCGCGGCGGCCAGTGGCACGACGGCCACGGTGACGAGCGTGAAGAACGACAGGAACGGCATCACCTTGACCACCGCGCCGGTCCCCGGCACGGCGACGGGTTCCGCGCCGGTCAGGGCCGAGTTCGCCGCCATGGACTGCTTGGTGAGCCGATAGCTGAAGGCGGCGACCGCCACCACGACCGCGAACAGCCCGACGTACACGAGCCCCGCCCCGCCGAGCGGGCCCCCGTCCCCCAGCGCGTCGGCCCATCGGCCGCCCAGCGGCGCGGTGAACAGCTCGTGGCCGAGCAGCTCGTTGGGCCGCCCGCCGATCGTGGTGTTCGAGAACAGGTAGAACAGCAGGAAGAAGGCGGGCAGTTGGAGGAGGCTGGGCAGGATGCCGGCCAGCGGCGACACCTTCTCCCGGGTGTGCAGTTCGAGGAGGGCCCGCTGGAGTTTCTCGGGGCTGCGGCCGTACCGGCGCCGCAACTCGGCGATCTTCGGCTGGAGCCGGGTCCTCGCCTTCTGCCCGCGCGCGGCGGCCCGGGACAGGGGGTGGACGAGGAGCCGTACGAGCGCGGTGAACAGGACGATCGCGGCGGCGGCCGCGGAGAGGCCGAACAACGGCTGGAGCAGGTCGGCCAGTTGCCCGACCAGGTGGGCGAAAACGGACATGGGTGGTGAGCCCTCCGGGGGTCTCGTCGTGCCGGAACGGAAGAACGCGATGACGGCATGACGACCCGCACGCGGGCACGCGCGGTGACAGGGACGGAAAGCCCCGGAAGGGCGGGAAGCCCTCCACGGACGGCCGACGGGCCGCCCCGCAACCGGTGTCGTGCCCTTAGGCGGCGGTCGCCGGAAGGGCGTGCCCGGGGGCTCTGGGCCGGGTGCGGCCCCTGGCGTCGGGGTCGCGCTGGGGCAGGAAGGCGGTACGCCGGTCACGGTCGCGTATCGCCGTGCGCACCCGGGTGGGCGGCACGACGGGAGCGCAGCGCGCGAGGACGACGGCGCACACGGTGAGCGTGGCGGCGGCAGCCGTGGTCGCGGCGAGCGCGACGGTGCCGGAGAGCCCAAAGAGACCGCCGGCGGCCGGCAGCACGAGCAGGAGGACCTGGAGCAGCGGGAGCAGCACGGCGACCGCGGCGAAGACACCGCGCAGGCCGCCACGACCACGCTTCGCGGTACGGATCACTGACGCCCCCTCCCCCTGTCGCCTCGCACCCGGCCGGACCAAGCGCGGTCCTGCCCCGTCCTTCACTCTAACGTCCGGTACCGGCACAACAGTTCCGCAGGCTTCGCACGCTTCCGTACGCCCCGGTACGCCTCCGCACGCCTCCGGAGGAGCGGCGTCCCGTCGTCCGCCGCAGCCGCGCCCGGGAGAAGCGACCCCGCTCCCTTCGTACACAGGTTTGAGAAAGGACTGTGACAACTCTCGACAACCCCGCCCGGTACTCCGATGCTTCACCTGACCATGCATGGCATGCACGCGACATAAATTCACGACCGGCACCGCCGCCCGGTGCCGAGTGAAGCGAAGACCCGGAGACCTGCAGCCGTGCAGACACAGAGACGTGCAGACGTGCAGCCGTGCAGACGCAGAGACGTGGAGGCGCCATGAACCGGATGATCCGACGCAGAAGCCTGCTCGCCGCGGCCGGCGGGACGGTCCTCGGAAGTGCCCTGGCCACCGGCACCGCCCACGCGGACGCCACCATCGCCGTCGACCCGTCGGCGGCGTTCGGAACCTGGGAGGGCTGGGGCACCTCACTGGCCTGGTGGGCGAACGTCTTCGGCGGCCGGGACGACTTCGCCGACCTCTTCTTCACCACCCGTTCCGTCCCGTACGGCGGCCGGACACTCCCCGGTCTGGGCCTGAACATCGCCCGCTACAACCTCGGCGCGTGCGGCTGGAACAGCGTCGGCGGCGAGACGATGGTGCAGTCCCCCAACATCCCCGGCTTCAAGCAGATCGAGGGCTACTGGCAGGACTGGAACAACGAGGACCCGGCGTCCTCCGCCTGGAAGTGGACGGCGGACGCCACCCAGCGCGCGATGCTGCTCAAGGCCGTGCAGCGGGGCGCGACCACCGAGCTGTTCGCCAACTCCCCGATGTGGTGGATGTGCGCCAACCACAACCCGTCCGGGGCGGCCGGCGGCGGCAACAACCTGCAGCCCTGGAACCACCGCCAGCACGCCTCCCACCTGGCCGCCGTCGCCCTGTACGCGCGGAACCACTGGGGCGTGGACTTCGCGACCGTCGACCCGTTCAACGAGCCGAGCTCCGGCTGGTGGACGGCGACGGGCACGCAGGAGGGCTGCCACATCGACGCACCGACGCAGGCGTCCGTCCTGGCACACCTGCGCACCGAACTGGACCGGCGGGGCCTGACCGGCTTGCGCGTCTCGGCCTCGGACGAGACGGGCTACGACCTCGCGCGGACGACGTGGAACTCCTTCGGCTCCTCCACCCGGGCGCTGGTCGGCCAGGTCAACGTGCACGGTTACCAGGGCTCGGGCGGCCGCCGCGACCTGCTGTACGCGGACGTCGTGACCAACGGCCGCAAGATCCTCTGGAACTCGGAGACCGGTGACAGCGACGGCACCGGCATGACCATGGCCGGCAACCTCCTGTACGACTTCCGCTGGCTGCACCCGACGGCCTGGTGCTATTGGCAGGTCATGGACCCGTCACCGGGCTGGGCGATGATCGCGTACGACCCGAACACGCTCCAGCCCGGCGCCATCCAGCCGAAGTACTACGTGATGGCCCAGTTCAGCCGCCACATCCGCCCCGGCATGACCATCCTCGACACGGGGGCGAGCCACGCGGTGGCCGCCCTGGACCGCGCCGCCCGCCGTCTGGTGGTCGTCGCGGCGAACGCGTCGGCGTCGTCGCAGACCCTGAGGTTCGACCTCTCCCGCTTCTCCTCCGTGACGGGCGGCCCGGGCGGCCTGGTCCCGCGCTGGAACACCGTGACGACGGGCGGCGGCGACCTCTACACGGCCCACTCGGACGCCCGCCTGGACGGCGCCTCGGTGAGCGTGCCCTTCGCCCCGAAGTCGGTCCAGACCCTGCAGCTCGACGGGGTGACGGTGTAGCCCGGCCCGGGCCTTCGCGTGTGCGGGTGCCGGTTCAGCCGCAGCAGTCGCCGCCGGGGCGGCAGCCGCACACCTCCGTCCCGGCGCCGGCGGAGGGGACCGTCGGGGCGGCGGGTGTCGCGCAGCACCCCTTGCCCTGCCAGGCGTCGCGGCCTTCCTTGACGGCGATGGCGGCGATGAGCAGGGCCGCGGCCGGGTCGGCCCAGGACCAGCCCAGGGCGGCGTTGAGGACCAGGCCGACCAGGAGGGCGGCGGAGAGGTACGTGCACAGCAGGGTCTGCCGGGAGTCGGCGACCGCACTGGCGGAGCCGAGTTCGCGGCCGGCCTTGCGCTGAGCGGCGGACAGGAACGGCATGACCGCGAGCGAGAGGGCGGCGATGACGATGCCGGGGACGGAGCGTTCGGCCTCGCCGGTGCCGGCCAGCGCGCGGACGGCGTCGGTGGTGACGTAGGCGGCAAGTGCGAAGAACGACACCGCGATGATCCGCAGGGTGGCCCTCTCCCTCGCCTCGCGCACCATGTGGTCGCGGGCGGAGAACTGCCAGGCGACCGCGGCGGCGGAGGAGACCTCGATGACGGAGTCCAGGCCGAAGCCGATCAGAGCGGTGGAGGAGGCGATGGTCCCGGCGGTGATCGCGGCGATCGCCTCGATGACGTTGTAGGTGATGGTGACGGCGACCAGCAGCCGTATGCGGCGGGTGAGCGCGTCACGGCGGGCGGGAGCCGGTCCTGTGCCGATGGATGTCCCGGCGGCCATCAGCAGCAGCCCTTGTCGTCCGCGTCCGCACAGGTCCTGTCGGCCTCGACCGCGACCACGGCGGTGCGCAGGTCGTCCAGCGCATGGGCGAGGCGTTCGTCGGCCAGCTCGTAGCGGGTGCGGCGGCCGACCGGTACCGCGACGACGAGGCCGCAGTCGCGCAGGCACGCCAGATGGTTCGACAGCCGCGTGCGGGAGATCCCCAGAGCGTCGGCCAGGTCGGCGGGGTGGGCCGGGGCCTCGCGCAGGGCGAGGAGGATCCGGCAGCGGATCGGGTCGGCGAGGGCGCGGCCGAACCGCGCCAGCACCTCGATGTCGGCAGCGAGAGTCAGCACACCACTGACAGTACACAGAATCCTGAATTCAGAGAACCCTGTATTCATGAGCCATGGTGCACGGCCCGGGGAAGCCTCGGTACGACGAAGCGGGCAGGAGCACCCTGCCCGGCGGCCTGTCCGGCCGCGACCGGCTCACGGTGCCGGCCCGGACGGACCGCCGGGTGGACGGACCGCCGGGTGGACGGACCGCCGGGTGGACGGACCGCCGGGTGGGCAGACCGCCGGGTGGGCAGCTGCGGCGTCCCGCCCTGGCGCGATCGCTCGGCGAGCCGTCGGACGTCCTGCTGCCCGACGAACCCGCCGACCATCTGTCGCCCCCCTCGCCGGGGCCAAAAACCGCTCCGCCCGGGTACAGCGGAGCCGTCGCCACGGTTGCCGTCAGGCATGACGCCGGCTCCGCAGTCGTCGACGACGCCCCCGACCACCGCGTCGTCGGCGGCACCCCGCCCGTCTCATCCCCCGCCGCTCCAGCGACGCGGACGTCAACCGCCTCCTGGCCCCGGCCTGGGGGGCGGCCGCTCCGGCGCACCACCGAACACGTCCGCACGATCATGTCCGGCACCATCGACGACCCGGAGAGCGCTGCGGCCGTACAAGCAGCGGAGACACGCCAGGACCGGCCCCGACGGTCCGCGCCCCGCACGAGCGGGGCCGAAGGGGCGGGCCGCGCCGCTGCCGCACGGTGAGAACGGGAAGCCCACGTCACCCCCGCTCCCGCCCCTTGCCACCCGGGCCCGGGTTCGCCCTCGGGGAAGCCTCCGGCCCGCGGCCGTCTCCTCCCATGTCACCGGTCGGCAGTACGGTGTCCTCCATGCGCCCCGACACGCCCGCCGAAAACGTCGACCACGCCGCGGAAGCGGCACGCCTGGAGCGGACCGCCGGCCTGTATCCCCAGGACGTCGAAGCCCTGCTGCTACGGGCCGCCGCCCATCTCGAACTCTCCGGCGACCGCCCCGCCGCGGCCACCCTCTACGACCGGCTACTGGCCGCCGACGCGGAGCTGGAGAGCCCGTACCTGGTCCGCGCCCTGAAGGCCTCGAACCTCTGGGAGTACGGCCACGAGGCGGAGGCCCGCGCCGTCATCGACGGCATCCGCACCGCGGCCCCGCGCGACCCGGCCCCCTGGGTGATCGTCGCGGAGTCCCTGGAGGCCCATGACGAGCTGGAGCAGGCGCACGAGACGTTCACGGAGGCGGTACTCCTGCTCCTCACCGACGCGCCGGAGCCTCCGGCCGCCACCCACCCGCTCCTCTTCGGCCGCCACCGCGTGCGCAGGATGCTGGGCGCGGCGCACGACGAGTGGGACGCCCTGGCGGACTCCGTGCACACCCTGCCGATCACCCTGGACGAGCTCCACGACCCGAAGCGCGTCTGGTCGCTGGGCTCGGAGAACCCGGCGGAGCTGGAGGCGGAGATCAGCCGCCTGCGGGCGGAACTGGGCGCGTACCGGACGGCGCTGTCCCGCCCCTTCCCGGTGGCGGTCCTCCACTGGCCGGCGGACGAACTGGCCGAGCTCCTGGAGGCGTATCCCGTCCTGGCCGACGAGTACCCGTCGCACGAGGAGCACCTGGCCACGATAGAGGCGGCCCTGCGCGAACTGGCCGCCTCGGGCACCCCCAACCTGGGCATCGTCACGGGCACCGTCCCCTCGTACGAGGCCTTCGCCGCCTCCGAGGGCACCGTCCCCGACGACACCGGCCTCCTCCCGCAGTACGCCACCACCCTGGCGGCCCGGGGCCGCGCCCTGCCGTGGCCCCCGCTGCGGTCGGCCGCCTGCTGGTGCGGCTCGGGGCGGACGTACGGGGAGTGCCACGGCACGACGGCGGCGTGACGGGGGCACGACGCCAGGGCGCAGCGCCAGGAGCAGGCGCCAGGGGGTCCCGCCATTGACAGGTTTGGTTAATGAGATTAGCTTTTAGCTATTCAAGTTAGCCACACCTGGAGGCCGTCATGACCGAACACCTCGCCGTCGACGGCGGCACGATCGCTTACGAAGTGGCGGGGGCCGGTCCGCTGGTCGTCCTCGCGCACGGCATGGGCGACAGCCGAGCCGCGTACCGCGCCGTGATCCCGCAGCTGGTGGCGGCGGGTTACCGGGTCGCCGCGGTCGATCTGCGCGGCTGCGGCGAGTCGAGCGCCGACTGGCCGGCCTGGAGCCGCACCGCCGTCGCCGGCGACCTGATCGCCGTCATCCGCCACCTGGGCGGGCCGGCCGTGCTCGTCGGCCACTCGTTCTCCGGCGGCGCCGCCACCATCGCCGCGGCTCGGGAGCCCTCGCTGGTCACCGCGGTGGTCGAGCTGGCGCCGTTCACCCGGGGGCAGTCGCTCCGCCTCGGCGACCTGCGGGTGCGGCGCTTCCGCCGGGGCATGCTGCGGCTGCTCGGCGCGGGCGTCCTCGGCAGCGTGCCGCTGTGGCGCTCGTACCTCGACGTGGCCTACCCCGGCGCGAAGCCGGCCGGCTGGGCCGAGCGGCTCGGCCGCGTCGAGTCCCTGCTGCGCGAGCCGGGCCGGATGAAGGCCCTGCAGGGCATGGGCCGCAGCGCCCCGACCGACGCCGGCGCGCAGCTCGGCGGCGTCCGCTGCCCGGTCCTGGTCGTGATGGGCACGCTCGACCCCGACTGGGCCGACCCGCACGCCGAGGGGTCGGCGATCGTCGACGCCCTGCCGTCCGGCCTCGGCCGCCTCGAGATGATCGAGGGCGCCGGGCACTACCCGCACGACCAGTTCCCCGACCGGGTGGCGTCGCTCGTGCTCGCCTTCCTCCGCCCGGACGCCGCCCGTGCCTAGGGCCGGCCTGGACCCGGCGGCCGTGGTCGCGGCCGGCGCCGCCCTCGCCGACGAGGTGGGCCTCGCCCACCTGACGATGGGTCTGCTCGCCGAGCGGCTGGGCGTGCGCACCCCGTCCCTGTACAAGCACGTGGGCGGCCAGGAGGACCTCAACCGGCGCATCGCGGCCCTGGCGTGCGCCGAGGCCGCCGACGCCGTCGGCGACGCGATCCGGGGATACGCGGGCCGCGACGCCCTGGCGGCCGCGGCCCGCGCCTTCCGCACCTTCGTCCTGGAGCACCCCGGCCGGTACGCCGCGACGATCGGCGTGGAACCGTCCGGCCCGGACGACCCGGTCGCCACCGCGGGCCGGCGGCTGATGGACTCGCTCACGGCGGTCCTGCGCGGCTACGAGATCGAGGAGGCCGACGTGGACCACGCCCTGCGCCTGCTCCGCAGCCTCTTCCACGGCTTCGCCACGCTGCAGGTGGCCCGTGGTTTCCAGTGGAGCACCGACGTCGACGAGAGTTTCGAGTGGCTCGTCGCCTTCACCGACCGCGGCCTGCGCGCCCTGTGAGAGCGCTTCCGCCACCTCCGTGGCCGGATCGCCGCGGTGCCCGGCCCCGGCGGGCGGCGCCGTCCGGCCACACCACGTCCACCGGGACGCCCGCCGCCCGCGCCTCGAGCACCGTGTCGGCGGTGCCGCCGCCCCAGCCGGTGGGCGGCCGGCCGTCCCACACGGCGACGAGCCGGTCGGCCCGTTCGACGAGGACGGCGTTGGCGGCCGCGTACGCCGGCCGGCCGGCCGTTTCGCACGGGAGGACGAGGACCTCCCCGGCGGCTTCGACGAGGTGGTCGAAGAGGGCGGCGTGGTCGGGCTTGACCCTGTTCCGCCGGTAGTCCCGGGAGGGGACGACGACCGTCAGGCGCCCGCCGGCGGCGAGGACGGCTTGGGCGAAGAGGGAGTCGGAGCCCTCGGCGATGCAGGAGACACCGACGAGATCGCCGTCGCCGGCGTACTGCTCGAGCAGGTCGTCCAGGGCGGCGCGGACCAGGGGGACGCTGCCCTCGGTCAGGTTGATGTGCCCGGTCACCGCGAGGGTCGTCACGGTCGTCGCTCTCCTTGTCGGGTCGGCAGCAGGCCGCGGATCGTATCGCGGGCCTCGCGCCGGGGACAGGGCCGGCGGCAGCTGTCCAGCGGCTGACGGCAGCGGACGGCAGCGGGCAGCGACGCCTGTCGTGCGCGGTGGGTGGGTGCTCCGCGCTCACGTACGGAATGGCGCGCGACGGCAGACTCGGGGGCCGGAACTGCCGTGACGGGCTTCCGAGAGGGACGGCGGCCTCCCGGACCCGGATGCGGCCGTGGGTCCGAGCCGGGCCGTGCGCCCCTCACCGGTCGGGGCGAGGGGCGCACAGGTGATCCGGGGCCGTGGAGTCCGGTCGCCGCCGCTCACTTGGCCAGGAAGGCGAGCAGGGCGTCGGTGACCTCCTGGGCGTGGGTCCACAGCAGGCCGTGCGGGGCACCGTCGATGACGACGTACTCGGCCTGCGGGAGCGCCCGGCGGAACGGCTCGGCGGTGGCCTCGATCGGCAGGATGCGGTCGGCGGTGCCGTGCAGGATCAGCGTCGGGACGTCGACCTTGGGGAGGTCGGCGCGGAAGTCGGTGGTCCAGGTCGACACGCAGGCCAGCGAGGCGTGCCAGGAGGCGCCGGCGGCGACGTTCCAGCTGTTGCGGACGGCTTCCTCGCTGATCCGGGTGCCGAGGTTCTCGTCCAGGTTGTAGAAGTCGTTGAAGAACGCGCTGAAGTAGGCGTAGCGGTCGGCGGTGACGGCCTGCTCGATGCCCTCGAAGACGGCGCCGTCGACGCCCTCGGGGTTGTCGTCGGTCTTGAGCAGGAACGGTTCCAGGGAGGCGAGGAAGGCGGCCTTGGCGATCCGGTCGGAGCCGTGGGTGCCCAGGTAGCGGCCGACTTCGCCGGTGCCCATGGAGAAGCCGACGAGGACCGCGTCGCGCAGGTCGAGGGTCTCCAGGACGGTGTTCAGGTCGGCGGCGAAGGTGTCGTAGTCGTAGCCGGTGGTGGGTTGGCCGGAGCGGCCGAAGCCGCGGCGGTCGTAGGTGATGACGCGGTAGCCGGCCGACAGCAGGGCGGCGGACTGCTTCTCCCAGGAGTGGCCGTCGAGCGGGTAGCCGTGGATGAGCACGACCGGCTGCCCGGTGCCGTGGTCCTCGTAGTAGAGGTCGATGGAGGTGGAGTTCTCCTGGCCGACGGTGATGAACGGCATGGTGGTCGCCGCCTTTCGTGTTCGGTGTGGTGGAGCCTTGCGGTCGCGCTGCACGGAAAAGGTAGCGCATAATTCGGTTGCACACAACTAAATTGTGCACAACCGAAATGGAGGAGATCGTTCCGCCGGAGGGGGCAGGCCGACAGAGGGCCGGGGAGAGCGGCGGACGGAGGGCGGGGGACGGGGGCGGGGGGCGGGGGGCGGGTGATGGGGGACGAGGGGCAGACGAACGGAACGGCGCCGACGGACTCGTCCACCCCTGCTCGGCCCTGCCGGCGCCCCCTTCCCGGCCGCAGCTCCCATTCCACCCCCCGGCACCGGCCGGCACGTCAGCCGCCGGGCCCAGATCACCACTCGGCCGAACGAAGGAGACGGGTCCCGGCATCCCACGAACGTCGGAGTCGCCACTCGCCCTCCGGTCCGGCCCGTCCGCCGATCCACGGCGGAACGGAGCACGCGGGCTCCTCGTGGGGGCAGCGCCGGGGTGAGCCCGGAAGCCGCCACTACTTGCTCTCGGGGTCCGCCTCGATGGCGGCCGTCACCCGTTCGACAGGGGGCCGTCGATGGTGACGCCGACTGCCGTCCGGGCCTGGGCGGGACCGTGACCTCGGCCGAGCGGACCGCGCCGCCGCGGTTCAGGCGGCTGATCACCGCGCATGAGCCGCACCCGTTCTTGGCGCTGACGCGGGGGGAGGCAGTGCGGGCGGCCGAGCGGATGGACTCCGACGGCCATCGGCCGGCGTCGCCGACGGCACTGAAGTCGTGTCAGCCGTGCCGGCCGTGTCAGCTGTCTCAGCGGATGGGGCGCTTCCCGAACCCGGTCGCGGCACAGGTCGGTCCTCCCCGGCGGGTTCTCCGGTTCGGGCCCGGGTGTCGGCGAGGCAGCAGAAGGCGGTTCCGGTCCCGATGATGGTGCCGTTGAAGGCGAGGCGGCCGACTGGGGCGCGTCCAACAAATGATCATGAAAGGCTTCGGTGTCCGGAACCGGCCCGGTCGAGCCCACACCGGTCGGGGAGACCCGACTCACCGGTGAGAGCATCAAGTCCTGCTGCGGCCAAGCGAGATCACACCAGCCGGTGGTTCCGGAACGGAACAACGGGACGTCTGATCCGGAGCGGGTCAGTGGCGGGGGCCGGGTCGAGGGTGCGGAGACGAACGGCGGTCCTCGGGAGAGGCCAGGGGGGCGGGGACAGCACCGTGGCGGCGTTGGCGTCGGCTGTACTCGGTGATGGCCTGCCACAGGTCCCGTCGGTCGTTGTCGGGCCAGTAGCCGGGGGTGAAGTACAGCTCGGCGTAGGCGGCCTGCCAGGGCAGGAAGTTGGAGGTGCGCTGTTCGTTGCCGGTGCGCCACAACAGGTCCACGTCCGGCATGTCGGGGTGGGGCAGATGGCGGGCGAAGTCGTCCTCGCCGAGGAGGTGGGGGTCCACTTCACCTTCTCGGGCTGCCCGGGCCAGTGCCGCGGCGGTCCGGGTGATCTCGTCGCGGCCGCCGTAGTCGAGGCACAGGGTAAGGGTCAGTCCGGTGCGGTTGCGGGTGCGGTGCTGTTCGCGCCTGAGGGCACGGACGAGGTCCTCGGGCAGTTTGTCAGGGCGGCCGGACCAGCGCTGGCGCACGTCCAAGTCGCGGAGGGGCCCCTCGTCGAGTTCGCGTTGGGCTGCCTCCAGGATCGTGGCGATCTCCTCTGTGCCGCGTTTCCAGTTCTCGGTGGAGAACGCGTAGAGGGTCAGGTGGCGCAGCCCGATCTCCAGGGCGCCGTGAACCATCTCGTGCACGGCGGCGGTGCCGACGCGGTGGCCTTCATGCCGGGGCAGGCCGCGCTGCTCGGCCCAGCGGCCGTTACCGTCCATGATGACCGCCACGTGGCGGGGCATCTGGTCGGCGGCGATCCGCGGGGGCCGAACGCCGTCGCGGTGCGGTGACGGGGGCCGGAGACCGGCGTCCTCGGCCGCCTGGCCCGGATCGCTCGACTCCACCGCGGGGGGCCGGGGGCCCGGCACGGTCAGGGGGGTCAGGCGCCAGGCCAGGGCCGCGCGGAGGCGGGCGGGGGCCAGTACGCGGGCGCGTGCCACGGCGGAGGGGCGTGGGGGGCGCTTCAGCAGGGTGGGGCCGGCCGCGTTGATGGCGTCGAGTTGGGCGCGCATCAGGTCGGCCGCCGTGTCGAGCACGGTGGCGGGACCCGGGTGCATTCCTCTCGTCACGGCGGGCTTGGTCACCCGTCGGCGGGCCAGGGCTGTCAGTTCGGCGATCAGCGCCGCCACGACTGGACTCCAGCGCCCCTCGAGCAGATCCGCCTCTGCGCCGGGGAAGGGTTCCAGTGCTTCCTGTGGCAGGAGCAGGTGGCCCTGGGCGAGGTCGGTGCTCAGGTCGGTGAGGATGTCGGTGAGCTGGGCACCGTCGATGAAGTGCTCGTAGTCGGCTTGCCGGTCCAGCCGGAGCGTCATCGGCGCGCCGGCCTGCTCGAACAGGTGCCGTACCTGGTCGACCCAGGGCACGACTCCCTCGGTGCACCCGGCCCGCCACGCGGCCCAGTCGGGGAAGCGCGGACCGTGGGCGTCGTCCCGTGTCCTGGCCATCGCGCCCTGCAGGCTGGTCAGGTCCAGATGCCACCGTCCTGCCGTGTCCACCAGGGCATACCGGATCGGGTCGGTGCTCGTGCCCGCCCGCGTGTCGTGCTTCAGTGCCCTGGTCCACGCCTCGACACGGGCCGCGCGCCGGGCCGGCTCCACATCCGGTTGGTCCGCCAGGTCGTCAAGGATGCTGGCGGCCGCCCAGAGTGCCCAGCACGCCGGGCGCAGGATGGCCGGCATCAACTGGATGAGGGCGTGGATCCCGGGATCATGCTGCCGTGTAATGCGGCGGCACAGCCGGTATGCCGCACGCAGGGCGGGGTCCTCGCCCCGCAGCGCACGGGGGGCGGCTCGGCCGCGTCGCGCGTGTCTGGTTGTGTCGAGGGGCGCGGGGGTGGGCTGCGGTGTCGTGCACATCTCGGGGCGTGGACCTCAGGGTGCTTCCGTGTGGGACGCCGTAGCCGAGGGCGCGGCGGCGTGGCGCCGTGCGGGGAGGCAGGGAGTACCGCTTCCCGACCCGGGCTCAGTGGGCTGTGGGTTGGCGAGCAGGGTGCTGCGGGTGCTGCGGCGAAAGCCCATCAGGGCGACCAGGGCCGCTCCCGCGAACCAGGAGAGCTGGATGGCCAGGTGCCGCGGCACCGGGTTGGTGGAGAATCCCGCCGCCGTGCCGGCCTGCATGGCTCCGTAGGAGGGCAGGTAGCGCATGATCGGGTTGTCGGCCCCGGAGCTCGTGATCGGGTTCTGCAGTGCGAGGTCGATGATGCTGGTCATCACGAGGGCGAACATGCCCTCGACCTCCCGGCGCAGCACCGAGCCGAAGCCGACGCCGAGGGCTCCGTAGGTGAGGCCGGCGCTGAACAGTGCGGCGGCGAGCAGCAGAGGTTGCCGGGGTGTCCATGCCAGGCAGGTGACCGCGGTGGCGTAGGCGGCGACCGTCGCCGAGATGAGAGCCAGTGCGGTGACTTTGGCCAGGACGAGATGGATGCGGGGGTAGCCGGCCATCGCGAGCCGGCGGTCGAAGCGGTTGCCGGAGAAGGTGGCGGCGAACATCATGAAACCGGTGATCAGAGTGACCGCGTTGAGTGCGCCGCTGATCTCGGTCAGTTCGTTGCCGTGGGGCCTCAGCGTCTCCCCGGTGGCCTGCAGCCGCATGAGGGCCGGGGTGTCGGGCATCGCCAGATAGGCAAGGGTCGTCCACAGGGGGACGAACAGGATCACCAGGACCACGGCGAACCGGTTGCGGCCGTGCTCGGTCAGCGCGAACCCGGTGGCGAGGGCAAACCGGGCCAAGTGAAACCTCACGCGGCAACCGCCTGGTCCGGGCGGAGGAGCCCGTCCTCCAGACGCCACAACTCGTCCAGACGCTCGGTGTCGTACGCCAAGTGGGAGACGACCAGTACGGAGCGTCCCGCATCACGCAGCCGCACGGCAAGGTCCCAGAACCGCTGGTAGGTGTCCCAGTCGAACCCCTGATACGGCTCGTCCAGCAAGAGCACCTGCGGATCGTGCATCAGCGCCAGCGTCACGTTCAGCTTCTGCCGCGTCCCGCCGCTGAGGACCCCGGCCCGCTCATCGGCGTAACCGGCGAATCCCAGCACGTCCGTGATCTCCTCGGCATACCGCAGATCTGGCAGGCGATAGGCCCTCTGGAAGAACGCCAAGTGCTGGCGGACAGTCAGCGCGTCGTTGAGAACCACGTGCTGCGGGCAGTAACCGAACCGGCCACCATGACGGACCGTGCCGCGTGAGGGCCGCAACTCGCCGGAAAGGATCTTCAGCAGCGTTGATTTGCCGGCGCCGTTCTCCCCGACGATCCCGCACAGCCTCCCTGTCCCGAGCCGCATGTCGACGCCACGCAGGACCACACGCCGACCGTAGGCATGGTGCACACCCTCGACCTCCACGCCCGCACTCCCCCCACCCGTAACCGGCCCCCTGTACCTGCCACAACGATCACGGTGCCGGAACGACACGGATGAACGACGACCACGACCCAACTGTCGAGGAGTCGGCTGCGCGCCTCCGTGCCGGGGAGTGTCCCTGCCCTGCACCGGCCCGTGATCGTTCCGTGGACAGCAGTCCCGCCGCGACGAACTCGCCGCCCGCCACCGGGCCGGGCCCCACCTGGCCTCACTCGCACTCTGGCTCAGCGTGGCGGTCGTGGCGGTCGTGGCGGTCGTGGCGGTCGTGGCGGTCGTGGCGGGGAGGGACTTGCCGAGCATGGCGCAGGTTGCGGCGTCGACCAGAGCCTTGTTCGCGGTGGCGGCTGCGGGCAGTTGGACGCCGGCGGGGTCCCCCGTCCCCCGCCGAGCCCGCCTCCGGTGCCCCGACGACCCGATCACGGCCGAGGTGGCCGACCTCCGTCCACAGCTCCAGGAGCAGGTGCTCCGGAGCACGGGAACCGTGTAGGCGACCCGGTCCTCTCGGGGCGACAAGATCAAGCAGTGGCGGTCCCTGGGCTTCCCTCGGAGCTGCCCCCTCAATTCGCAGGAGACCCCGGGACATGGCCTGTCGGGCACGGACACGGGCACGCGCAGGACGGCGGTGGGCGGATCCCTCCCTACGGGCCACGGGCCACGGGCCACGGGCCACACGAAGAATTCTGCGTTCATGTCATCATTCCGGCATCCCGCTCCGCCCCCGCACACTCGCCCACCCCGCGCTGCCCGCTTCGACTCGCTCCGCCACCACCACGGTCACTGCCGCCGCTGCCACCACCGCCGAAGGAGCCAAGTGACTCCGATCCGTGTCCTCCTGGTCGACGACCAGCCCCTGATCCGCACCGGATTCCGCTACATCCTGGAGGCCGAGGACGACATCGTCGTCGTGGGCGAGGCCGCGGACGGCTGGGCCGCCCTGTACGAGGCCAGAGCGTTGCAGCCGGACATCGTCCTCATGGACATCCGCATGCCGCACGTGGACGGCGTCGATGCCACACGCAGCATCACCGAGGAACTGCCGGGATGCCGGGTCATCATCCTCACCACCTTCGACCTGGACGCCCACGTCGTGCACGCTCTGCGCGCGGGCGCCGTCGGCTTCCTGGTGAAGGACGGCCCGGCGGACTCCCTGGTCCACGCCGTCCGCACCGTCGCCGCCGGCGAGGCCATCCTCGCCCCCAGAGTCACCCACCGCCTGCTGTCCCGCTTCGCCCAGCTGGAGGACGACGACGCCCAGCGGTTCCGCCCCGCCTCCCCACCCGGCCTCTCAGCCCTCACCACGCGCGAGACCGACGTCCTGCGCGCCGTGGCCCGCGGCCTGACCAACGCCGAGATCGCCCGGGAACTCACGGTGAGCGAGACGACGGTCAAGACCCACATCTCCAGCATCTTCGACAAGTACCGCCTGCGCAGCCGAGCCCAGGCGGTGATCCTGGCCTACGACACGGGGCTGGTACAGCCGGTACCGCGGACCTGAGTCGCCGGCCCGCACGACGTCTTCCGGTGCTTCACCACCGTCGGACCGGCGGGGTGTTGGTGTAGGTGTGCCCCGTGGGCGCGGTCCAGGTGCTGACCCCGGAGTGCGGATCACGCGTGACCTTCCACCCGGGATGATGCGTCTTCAGCCGATGATGCCGACGACACAACGGCTGAAGGTTCTCCGGCACCGTCTGCCCGCCCCGCTCCGGATGCCGGTGGTCGAACGGCCGGACGTGGTCGAGGTCGCACCGGTGAGCGGGCATCCGGCAGCTGGGGAAGGCACAGTACTGATCCCGGGCGATCACGTGCCGCTCGGTCTCGGCTGTCGGCCGGTAGGTCGTCGGGTCGGTCTTGACGAGGAGCCCGGTTTTCGGATGCGTCAGCAACCGCCGCCAGACGGTACCCGGCGCGAAGGCGATCTCCCGGGCCTGACCGGCGGTGATGGGCCCGTGCCCCTTCAGCTCCGCCGGCCCGTCCTCCGAGCCCAGCAGGATGTCGAACGGCACCGTCACCTGCACCACGGCCGCCGCCCGTCCTTCGCCGCCGCCCGTGACCCCGGGCTGGTTGACGACAAGGTCGAACAGCGCGTCCGCCCGTTTCTGGTCCAGCGTCCGCCCATCGTCTCCGTAACCAGCCGCACGCGCATCGACCGCCTGCTCCATCAGCGCGGCCTGCTGGGCGGGCACCACGGCACCGAACAGCGCCATGCCGTCGTCCTGCGGATACCGCACGACGTGCCGCGCCTTTACCCGCTCCTGATGACGCCGCTCCGCGCCCTCCGGATCGGCACGGAGGATCTCGCGGCGCAGCACGGCCTTGGTCCGCCCCACCGTCTGGGCCGGCATCCTCGCCGCCAGGACCGACTCCACGCGGCGTGCCACCTCGTCATCGAGACACTCCAACTGCTCGGCGACCGCCTGCGCCTGGATGTAGGAGATCCGCCCGTGGGCCAACAGCCCCGTCGTCTCCTCGTGCCGGGTCGCCAGCAAAGTGGCCGCCCTCAGGCGCTGCCCGGCCGCCAGATGGGACAACCGCAAAGCACACGCCACCTCCTCCACGGCCCCGTCCCAGGTAGCGGCGAAGACGTCGTCCAGCTTGCCGCCGGCCTCGATGACGACCGCCTCGGGAAGATCGCTGTGCCCGGCGATGGCCGCCAGTACCTCGACCTGCTTGGCCTGCAACCACGCCAGATGCTGCTCCAGCACGACAAGCGCGTCGATCCGCCCACGCGCCGACAGACGCGCCACCTCCAGCCCGCCGAGCCGCCCCGCACTCTCGGCCGCAGGCCCTCGCTCCCGCAGCTCAGCCACCCAACCGTCCAACGGCCCCTGGAGGATCACTCCTCCCCAAGGGGCAGAGGCCTCCCCCACCAGATCATCCACGGACACGCCACTCACCCCCAGCACGGCATGAACAAGACAGCCCACACGAACGACAGAGCCAAACGCCCGCCTCCAGCGGACGGGTTCGACCACTCCATACTTGCTCACTCAGAGTGATAGCAACAGGTCAAAGGCCACACTCGATAGAGTGAACCCTCACACCGAGAACCCAGGGACCGCGCCCGCCCGCCCATGCCCGCCTCCTCGCGGACTCCGGCTGGACAGAAAACCCACTCGGCCCCCGTGAAGGGGAACACGCCGGCAAAATACTCATGTGGCACAAGCACCTCCCTCCTCTCCCGCCGTATCCGCCCGAATGAGCCGCCAGGGCTCCCGCGACACGGCACCAGAGGTGGCGGTCCGAAAACTGCTGCACGCCGAAGGGCTCCGTTACCGCGTGAACGCACCGGTGATCGGAATGCCCCGTCGCACCATCGACATCGTCTTCCCCAGGGCCAGGATCGCGGTGTTCCTCGACGGCTGCTTCTGGCACGGCTGCCCACAGCACGCGACGAGCCCGAAGTCGAATGCCGAGTGGTGGCGGGCCAAGCTCGACAAGAACATGGCGCGGGACCAGGAGACGTCCGAGTACCTACGGGCGGCCGGATGGACAGTGTTGAGGTTCTGGGAGCACATACCGGCAGAAGAGATCGCGGCGACGGTACGCGCGGCGGTGGAGCACGAGAAGCAGGTTCGGGGGCGGCCGACCCAAGGGGGAGCGGATGGTTGATCGACTGGGGTTCGTGGACGTCTGCTCCGGTGCGGGCGGGTTGGCGTCAGGGCTGGAGAGTGCGGGATTCTCGCCGGTGCTCCTGCTCGACAACAAGCACCAGGCATGTGAGACGCTCCTGGCCAATCGACCGCACTGGAACGTGGTCTGCGAGGACCTGATCGAGTTCCTTCCGGAGAAGCATCCGGAGACCCTCGACGTGGATCTTTTGTCGGCCGGTCTGCCGCGAGTGAAGTCCTCGGCTGCTCTCTACTCCTCTCCCACGTGTCGGCAGCCACTCCCATACTTGGACCTCCGTCCGCTTCTCATCCCTACCGAGAAGCGGACGCCTCCCGCGTGACCTTTAGCGTGTTCGACCAGCGCCCTGCTTCTCCCAGTACGTCCGGTGGTAGCGGAGGTACTCCTGCTGGACTCGGTGACTGTCCTTCAGGATCAGCTTCGGCAAGAGCCTCACACCCGACGCATCTGCACGCACGATGACGGACCAGTCCTCGCCTATCGTGATCGCACCAATATCGAACCGCACATGACAGTTCGGGCAGAGGCACAGGATGTTGCGCTCGACGTCGGGGCCATGGTGAGGCTTCCCCAAAGGCCGTATATGGGCGCCCTCGCTGTACTGCTTGCCGTCCGGCCCGACCAGTTGGAGGCCGCACAGCTGGCACTTGCCCTCGTAGAGCTCCTTGATCCGCTCTGCGGCAGCCGTATCCCGGATCAGACGACGCACCCACATGCTGCGCGATCGCGGGAACTTCTCCACGTACTGCCGCTCGTCACCTTGCCGCTCTTGCTCGTCCTCGAGCTCTGCCAGCACATCAACGACGTGGCGTTCGAGCGGGGTCTGCACTTGCTCACGATCCAGCAAGCGACGTAGATCGAACTGACAAATGTCAATCGGTGACCCATCAGGAGCCGGACGTTTGGAGGTGGCTGTACGAACCTCCGTGATTACGTACAGACCGTCATACCTGTAGGAGTCGAACGGTGAGTACCTAGGGTCTCCCTCGTATCCTCGGATCACGCGTATGGGGTGCCCCCGCTCGTAGCTGAGCCGGAGCGCAGCGTTGTCCTCATACGACCACGACTGGCGTCGGAGCAGCCTGCCGCTGGGATCCTTGTCCTTGTTTTTAGAAGCCCCGGTGTACCGGATCCAATCCCAGTGATCTTCGTCGTCCTCATAGCCTCCATGCAGGACGATCGCGTCTCCGACCTTGCTGCCGTCTTCGTCCTCGAGCCAGGAGATGCCTCGCTGGTTCGTTTGGTGCAGTTTCGCCCGCATCACGTCCAATCTCCGATGGAAGACCGCGCCCACAGGAACACCGTCCACATGCCCGATGACTCGTTCGATTCCCATCCACCCATACTTGAATGAGAGTGATCGACTTTGTCAACTACGTTTTAAATAACTTGTGTTGGCAGCATCAAGGTCTACCCTCTCGGACCAACTCTGCCCGGATGTCAGAGCCCTCTGTTACACAGGAGCCCGCTGCCCCGAGCGCTCAGAGGAGCCCACGTGTCCGAGTTGGAGGACCTGGACCACCCCGCGCCAGGCCTGTACGAGCAACTGATCACGCTCCGCTTCGAGCAAAAGCTGAAGGAGCTCTCCCAACTCGGCTGGAGCCCAGTGAGTGACGCAGTGGGTCCCGAGTCGACCCCCTACTTGCTTGCACGACACGTCTCTCACACTGTGCGTCGCGTCCTGCAGAGCCTGCCTGTTGAGGATCGCGTGCACGCTGCCAATCACATCCTGGAATCCATCGGCACACTCAAGGGAACGCAGGAGTGGGTGGACCTCGTCGCAGACGGCCCTCGGCAACTCCTGGCGATCACCCAGCAAGAAGCGCCCGGAGTCTTCGCCGTGCGCCCCGGCATCCCTCTCTCCGACACCGCCCTCCTGACGAACTCCCCAGAGGACCCAAGCCTCGGTTTTGAACTGCGCGCAGAGCTCGCCACTGCCGACCGCGTGGACCTCATCTGCGCCTTCGTCAAGTGGCACGGGCTGCGGGTCATCGAGCAGTCCTTGCAAGCAGCCCACGACCGGGGTGTACCGATACGAGTGTTGACCACCACGTACATCGGGGCCACCGAAAGGCGAGCCCTGGACCGCTTGGTCAAAGATTTCAATGCCGAGGTCAAAGTCAACTACGAGACGCGATCGACCCGACTTCACGCCAAGGCATGGCTGTTCCAGCGAAACAGCGGCTACCACACGGCGTACGTCGGGAGCTCGAATCTATCGAAGGCTGCACTCCTTGACGGACTTGAGTGGAATGTACGCCTTTCTTCCGTAGCCACACCCGAGGTGATGCGGAAGTTCGAGGCAACGTTCGAGTCGTACTGGAACGACCCGTCCTTCGAGACGTACGAACCCCACGCCGATGGCGCTCGCCTTCAGGAAGCGCTGACAGTGGCCAGTGGCGCATCGTCAGCAGATCGATCCATCACATTGTCCGGCCTCGAAGTGCGACCGTACCCCCATCAACGGGACATGCTTGAGCGACTTTACGTCGAGCGTGAAGTACATGATCGCCACCGCAACCTCTTGGTAGCTGCAACAGGCACGGGCAAGACGGTCATGGCCGCCCTGGACTACAAGCGCCTCCGTCAGAAGCACGGCCGCGACCTACGCCTCCTCTTCGTCGCTCACCGCAAAGAAATTTTGCAGCAGTCCTTGCGGTCCTATCAGGACATCCTGCTTGACGCGAACTTCGGAGAACACCTGCACAGCGGGGAAATTCCGAAGCGTTGGATGCATGTCTTCGCAAGCATTCAGTCACTCAATACAAGGAGACTTGACCGTCTCACCCCCGATCACTTCGATGTCATCGTGATCGACGAGTTCCATCACGGAATCTCTCCGACATACCGGAAGATCATTGATCACTTTCAGCCCATAGAGCTACTTGGTCTGACTGCAACACCTGAACGTATGGATGGCAAGAACATCCAGGACGAGTTCTTCGACGGCCGTATCGCGGCCGAGATGCGCCTGTGGGAAGCGCTGGACAACAAGCTTCTATGCCCCTTCCACTACTTCGGCATCAGCGACAACACCGACCTGAGCACCGTGGGGTGGAAGCGCGGAGCGTATGACGTGAACGCGCTCAGCAACGTCCTGACAGGCAACAAGATTCGTGCTGGTCTCGTCGTGAAGGCCGTCGGGGAGAAGGTTGCGCACCCTGGCCGTATGCGGGCATTGGGGTTCTGCGTCTCCGTCGCCCATGCCCACTTCATGGCAGAGTCCTTCCGCTCCGCAGGTTTCAGCGCCGTCGCTGTCTTCGGGGAGACGCCGGCTGACCAGCGGCGGGAGGCTCTCACAGACCTGAAGGCCGGAAAACTACAAGTGATCTTCTCGGTCGACCTCTTCAACGAAGGCGTCGACCTGCCCGATGTCGACACCCTGCTCCTACTCCGCCCCACGTCGAGCGCGACCGTGTTCCTCCAACAATTCGGCCGTGGTCTTCGGCGCTCTGACAACAAGGCGGTGTTGACGGTCTTGGACTTCATTGGCCAACACCGCAAGGAGTTTCGCTTCGAGAACCAGTTCCGCGCCCTGACGAATCTGACACGCAAGAGGCTGTTGGACCACATCGCGCACGACTTCCCTCAGCTCCCCTCCGGCTGCGAAATCATTCTGGAGGAGAAGGCGAAGCACACCATCATCGCCAACATCAAGGGCCAACTCGGCGTCAATGTAACCACGCTGGCTCGTGAAGTGGCTGACTGTGCAGAGCCCGGCCTGTGCCGCTATCTGGAGGAGAGCGGGCGGGAGATCAAGGAGGTCTATCGAGGGAACGGAAACTCCTGGACCGGGCTGCTCCGCCGCGCCGGCTTGATGGACCGCGAGGCGCCCGAGGGAGAAACCGCGCTCCTCAATCGAGTACCTGCTTTCCTCCACGTCGACGATCCGCTACGCGTGGCCGCATACACGCGCATGCTGGAAGATGACGCCCCTACCTACAGCGATCTTGATGAGCAGGGGAAAGCATACGCACGCATGCTCTTCTTCCAGCTATGGCCGCTGGGTGGCGTGACGAGAAAGGGTTTCGCGAGGTACGACGCCGGTTTTACTGCTCTCCGCAAGCAACATGCTGTTCGCAGCGAGCTGCGCCAGGTGCTGGCATACAACCTCGCCCACACCGAGCACGTGCCCATCCCTCTCCTCGGTGCGGCCGGCGACCGTGGCATCCCGCTAACTGTGCATGCCTCCTACAGTCGCGAAGAGATCCTTCCCGCCCTTGGCCAAGCTGATATCGGAGGCTTCATGCCGGGCGACTTCCGCGAAGGAGTGAGATGGTGCGAGTCCGTAAAGAATGACATTCTCCTCATCACGCTCGAAAAGGATGAGAAGGACTTTTCGCCACAGACTCGCTACCGTGACTTCGCGTTGAGCGAGACCCAGTTCCACTGGGAATCCCAAAACCAGACCTCAGAAACATCCACTACGGGGCTGAGATACCGGCATCACGTCGCCCAGGGCAGCCAGGTGTTGCTGTTTGTCCGCCGCTACAAGACCACAGACATCGGCGGCGCTCAGCCGTGGATGCTGCTAGGCCCTGCTGAGTACGAGAAGCACGAGGGCAGCAAGCCCATGGCTATCACTTGGAAGGTGAAGCACACCATCCCGGCGGACGTGCTGTCATACGCCAAGGCGGTAGCTACGGGTTGACCTTCACCTGGAGGAGCGGATCTTATTCACCTAAGCGGCCTCCGCTTCGTAGTGCATCTGAGCCCGGTCCAGCACGTCATCCGGGTCCAGGCCGCGCGCGGAGGTCCAGTGCAGCAAGTCGGCGATCAGCTCGATCGCCGACTCCTCCAACGCCGATTCGCGCCGTCGGCCCTCTAGGACGGCACCGCCGCGCCCCCGATAGCTCTCCAGCGTCTCGACAGCACGCTCCACACGGCGGCACGTGACCTCGGGGCCCAGCTCGATCTCGCACCAGACCGCCTTACCGAGCGCCGTGACGACGGTCCCCCAGTCCGCCGCCATGGCGGCGAGAAGATACAAACCACGGCCGCACTCCGCGTCACGGTCAGCGCCGCGCACGGCAGGCAGTGCGTGGCTCTTGTCGTGCATCTCGACGCGCAGCCGGTCGCACTTCCACTCCAGGATCAAAGTGGCCAATGTGCCCTCGCCGACGTGCTTGATGACGTTCGTCGCGAGTTCCGTGACGAGGAGCCCCGCCTCATCGCCGGCCGCGGGCACACCCCACTGGTCAAGTTGTGCGGCAGCGATCCTCCGCAGCAGCTGCACCTCCGCCGGCAACGCGGCAAAGGGCAGGACACAACGGTGCTGACGGTTCCCGGCATCGATACCAGGCATGGGCGTTCCTCCCTCCCGGCCACGCTCATGCTGCGCCTGCCGTATCCGTACGGCTGCATTGCGTAGCGGTCCGGATGCGAGAATGACACAGAGAACTCTCACTGTGTAACTTCTCATGAACCTCTATCGGGTGAATTCCGTAGTGAGCGAGCCGCTGTGCTGCCTAGCCTGTTCAGGCCCCGAGCGGCTGCCCGGGGTTACGCACAGAGGAGCCCCATGCCCGTCAGGACCACCACGCGCCGTCGGCAACTAGGCGCGATGCTCCGCAAGTTGCGCGCCCGCAAGGGGATGACCCTTGAGGAAGCCGGACGGCTGGTGGGCGTATCGAAGGCGACGGTCAGCCGGTACGAGACCCAGGCGGGCCCGGTGAAATGGATCGTCGTCGACGCGCTGTGCCGTGAGTACGGGGCAGCGGACGCCGAGCGGGAGGCTGTCGTACGACTGGCCAAGGACGCCAAGCAGCAAGGCTGGTGGAGTTCGTTCGCCGATTCCATCCCAGAGAGCATGAACCTGCTGCTCACGCTGGAGGACGAGGCCGTACGGGAGGACCACTTCTCCTGCGTCTACGTCCCCGGCCTCCTCCAGACCCGCGCCTACAGCACCGCTCTGCAGAAGGCCAACGAGATTCCCCTGGAGCAGGCCGAGATCGAGCGGCTGGTGGACATCCGCATGAAGCGGCAGGAGATCCTCACCCGGCCGAAACCGCCCCGCCTGTGGGCGATCCTCGACGAGTCCGTGATCCGCCGGGTCGTCGGATCACCGGAGGCGATGAAGGAGCAGCTGGACCGGCTGCTTGAGGCCAACGAGTCCCCACACATCACGCTTCAGATCCTGCCGTTCTCCAAGGGCGCCCACTCCGCGGCGCTCGGCAGCTTCGTGATCCTCGGGGGCACCGAGTCAGCTCTCGACGTGGTCTACGTCGACTTCCACACCGGTTCGCTCTTCCTGGAGCAGGAGGAGGAACTGGAGCGATACAGACTTGCGTTCGAGTACCTCCGCGCACAAGCGTTGGACATGGAGGCTTCCTCCGCCCTGATCCAACGCGCCCGCAAGGAGCTGTGAATGTCCGTCGCCCATCAGCCCGGCATCGAGCTGAACTGGTTCAAGTCCTCGCACAGCGGCGGCAACGCGACTGAGTGCGTGGAGTGCGCACATGTCACGCAGGGTGTGCTCATACGCGACTCCAAGGAGAACGCGGAGGGCCGGGCCGTCTCGGTGAGATACGAGGCCTGGCACCCGTTCGTACAGGCGATTCGAAACGAGTGGGGCTTCGAGGTCCCGCTCGGATCGTGATCCCACGTCAAGGCATGGCGCGGCTCAGAACTACCGAGTCGCTTTCGGAGCGCAGTTTGACTGAGGGGACAGGGAGGGTCGCGGTCACTAGAAACCAGCACACCCGACGCACCGCCGACGATCATGCCCCCCCCCGAACCGAGAAGCCGGCGCACGCCACCCGTCACGGCGTCCCCGAACTCTCCCCGGGCGTGCCGGACAGGGCGATGCCGAGAGCGGTTCGTTCGTGGTGGGTGAAGCGTCCCACGCGGTAGCTAGTCACCAGGCCCGCATGACGCAGCGCGGAGACGTGCCCGGACACGGTGGAAGGGCTCATGCCGTGGGTCCGGGCCAAGGCGCTGGTCGGTGTGGGCCGGTCGAGGCCGCTGAGGATGCGGGCCCGGGTGCGGCCGATGAGGCACTCGAGGGCGTTCGTGCTGCGGGTGTCCGTGGTGGAGCGCCACAGGTCGCCGATCCCGCGGGCGGGATAGATGACGGTGGGCTGCCACGGCTGCTCGGCCACGACGGTGAGGGCCGGCCAGACGAACACGCTCGGCAGGAGGAGCAGGCCGCGGCCGTTGAGGCGCCGGGTGATGCGGTGAGGTGTCGCGATCACCAGTCGGCGGTCCTCGCGCCACTGCAGGGAGGAGTGCAGTTCCCCGAGCATGTGCTGGAATCCGCCGGTGGCGACCTGCTGTGAGCGCACCGCGATGTCGGCGTGCAGGAGGTCGCGCAGCGGTGCCCACTGCGGGGCGACCAGGCGGTTCCAGCACAGGCGGATCAGGGTGCCGAGTTCGGCCACGGTGTGTGCGGGGTCGCCGAGCAGGTGGTCGGCGAGGTCCCGGTCCGGCGGGGCACCGCGTTCAGGCCCGTGGAGGCATCGGTGCAGTTCCGCCTCCACCTGGGCGAGGGGCGTGGCGGTCACCTGCTCCAGCTCGTCGTCGAAGGTCGCCATGGGGCCGGAGGGCGGCGGTGTGAGGAAGTCGGGGGTGTATCCCGTACGCGGCAGCAGTGTGAGCAGCGGGGCGAGCGCGGCGTCGTCGACGAGCGGGCGCACCTGCCGTATCCAGGGGAGGTGGTACGCCTGGCGCCGTGGGTCGGCGAGGGTACGGACCGCGGCCACGGTCTCCCAGAGGGGTGAGAGCGCGAAGCGGCACCGGAGCAGGTCTTCGGTCTCCACCAGGAGTTGCACCGCCATACGCTCTCCTGGCTCCCTCCGTCCGGTGATTGCCTCCGCCTGGTGATTCCCTCCCTCTGGTTCCCCGGCGGTTTCGAGTATGTCCGAATCGATTGAGCCGTGGCGCCGTGTCCCGCGATGCTGCGGCCATGTCACAGCAGAGTTCTCCTTCCTCTTCCCCTGCCGCGGCCCCCCAGGGAACTGCGAAGTCCCCCACCTACCGGTCGATTCTGGCCGTCCCCGAGTTCCGCGTGATGTTCCTCGCGCAGATCGTCGCCACGCTGGGCAACGCGACCACCCAGATCACGCTCTCGGTGGTGGTGTACGAGCGGACGAGGTCTCCCCTGTTGTCGTCCCTGACCTTCGCGCTGGGCTTCGCCCCCTATCTGTTCGGCGCCACGTTCCTGTCCGCGGTCGCCGACCGGTATTCCAGCCGTGACGTGCTCGTGGTCTGCCAGGTCGTCAGCTGCGCGGCCGTCGGTCTCATGGCCGTTCCGTCGGCCCCGATCCCCGTCCTCCTCCTGCTTCTGCTGGTCCTGGGGACCGTTGCCCCGGTGTTCCAGGGGGCTCGTGCGGCCAGCCTGCCGGATCTGCTGTCGGGTGCGGGGTACGTCCTGGGCCGCTCTCTGCTGCGGCTGGTGTCGCAGAGTACTCAGATCATCGGCTTCGCTGCCGGAGGGGTGCTGCTGATCGTTCTGACGTCCACGCAGGCGCTGCTGCTGGCGTCGGTGGGGTTCGGGGTCGCCGCGCTGATGCTCCGGTTCGGTACCCGGCGGCTGCCGGCTCGTCAGGGGCCCGACCGCTCGTCGGTGACGCGTTCCTCGCTGAGTGGTGTTCGGCAGGTGTTCGCTGTTCCCGGCCTGCGGCCCTTGCTGCTGTTCACCTGGCTCCCGCCGACGCTCGTCGTGGCGCCGGAGGCGCTGGCTGCCACGTACGCCGACCGGTTGGGCGGCGGCTCCACGGCGACCGGCCTGCTGCTGGGCGCCGCGCCGGCGGGTTCGGTGATCGGTGAGATCCTGGCGGGGACGCTGCTGCGGCCCGGTGCCCGCGTCAGGCTGGTGCTGCCGCTCGGCTGCCTGATGTTCGTGCCGTTGCTGTTCTTCGTTTTCGCCCCCGGGCTCGTCCCGGCGACACTCCTGCTGGTGGTGTGCGGGCTCGGATTCACCTACGCGATGGGGCTGGACCAGCGTGTGCTGGATGCCACGCCCGGGGAGTTGCGGGGCAGGGCGCTCACGATCACCATGGCGGGGCTCATGATCGGTCAGGGCGTCGGGTTCGCCGCGGCCGGCGCCACGGCCGAGTTCCTGCCCGCTCACCTCGTGGTCGCGGGGGCCGGAGTCCTGGGACTGGCCGGTGTCGTGGTGTGCGGCGTGCGCCTCTCGCCGCATGGGCGCACCGGTCGGTTCAGTACGGGGAACACGGACGCACCCGCCGAGCGGTCGCCTTCGTGATCCGGCGGGGATCCGGCAGGCATCCGGCAGGCATCCGGCAGGGACGGGGACGGTCCTCTACCCGGCGGGGCGAAGCAGTGCCCACTCCCGTTCCTCGTCGAGCCACCGGTGCAGGAGCAGCCCGGCGGAAGCGGCCAGTTTCTCCATGTCCTCGTCGGAGTGGACGACGTCGGTCCACGCGTGTGTCCACGTCGTCTCCCCGCGGCGGCATTCCTGGGCTGCGTGCAGGAAGCCGCCCTCCAGCCGGGCCTCTGTGACGGTGATCAGGAACTCGCCGGACCGGTGCTCCCGGCCGGGCCGCAATGACGCGGCCCAGTGCGGAGAGGTCCGCTGGACGAGCACGACGCCGTCGTCCGCGACGTGCCGTCTGCAGGTGGCCAGGAAGGCTTCCCGCTGGCCGGGAACGACGGTGTTGACCAGGAAGCTGGCGAGAACCACAGCGGGGAACTCCCGCGGCAGGTCGAGTTCCTCGATGTCGGCGTGGACGCGTGTGGCACCCCGCACGCAGGCGAGCATGTCGGCGCTCTGGTCGACCGCGACCACGGGGTGCCCGAGGTCTACGAGCGCGTGGGTGATCCTGCCTGCGCCGCAGCCGAGTTCGAGTACGGCGCATCCGGGAGGGACCGCTTCGTGGATGAGCGCCGGTTCCCCGCCGGGAGGGAACGAACGGTACAGGCCGACCGGGCTGCCGTCCGGTGCCACCGGGCCGCCGTCGGAGGAGGTACCGGTACCGAGAGGGCTCACGCGGCACCCCCGCTCACCGGCAGTGTGCGGAGCCCGCGCAGGGTGGCGTGACGCCAGTGGACCGGCTCTCCGGCGAGCCTCAGCCGCGGGGTGTGCCGCAGGAGGGCGCCCAGCGCGACGGCGCACGTCAGGCGGGCCAGTGACGCACCCGCACACGCGTGCGCGCCCCAGCCGAACCCCAGGTTGTGGTTCGGGGTGCGGGTGAAGTCCAGTTCGTCGGGTTGCGGAAACCGGCGGGGATCGCGGTTCGCGGCAGCGATCAGGAGGATCACGTCGCTTCCTCCTCGAAGGAGGCGGCCTCCCAGTTCCACGTCCTGGGTGCACACGCGGGCGACGGCCTGTACGGGGCCGGAGTGGCGCAGCAGTTCCCTGAGCGCGTTCTCGGTCACGCCGGTGGCCTGGAGTTCCTTCCACGCCCCGGGTGCGCGCAGCAGAGCCAGTGTGGAAGCCGCGATGAACCGGCTCGTCGGGGCGTACCCGGCGTGGAGCATGGCACGCAGGGTGTTGAGGATCATGTCGCGGGAGATGCTCTGCGCCGCTTCGGCCCGCCGCAGGTCCGCGAGCAGGCCGCTGTCCGGCTCGCCGTCGAGCCGGCGTGAGATCTCCTCGCTGAGCTTGTCGCGGGCCCGCGTTCCGGGGGCGGCGGCGTCCGGGGTGAGGCCGGAGTCCATGGCCGCGACGATCGCCTCGGACCAGGCGACGATGTTCTTCTCGTCGGCGTCGGGAACTCCGAACAGTGCAGCCACCGCCGCGAAGGACAGCGGGGCGGTGAAGGACTCGACCAGGTCGAAGGACGGCTGGGCGGACAGCCTGACGAGGAGTGCGTCCGCCAGGTCCTCCAGCTTCGTCCTGAGGGCGGCGAAGTCCTGGCGCCGGTAGGCGTCCATCAGCACGCGGTGTACGGCACCGTGCTCCGGCGGGTCCAGAGTCTGGATGCTGAGCAGGTTGTCGGGGATCTCGGCACCGGCCCGCCGCCAGTCGGAGGAGAAGAGGTCGGTGCGGTGCAGGGCGAACAGGCAGTCGTCGTATCCGCTGACCACCCAGGCGCTCAACGGCGCGTACCAGTGGACCGGTTCGGCCGACCGGAGACGGTGGTACATCGGCTGCGGATCGTTGATGGTCGCGTCGTCCAGCGGCCGGAACAGGTCCATCCTCGGTTCTCCCGCGTATCGGTGGTACGGGTGGAAGTCGGCTGCGGCGGTCCGAACCGGTCCGCCGCCGCCCCGGGACAGCCGGTGACCGGCGGGGTTTCCGCTCGGTCACCGGCTGTCGTGATCCGCGTCAGTGCAGGTAGCGCATGAGTCCTCCTCGGCTGGTCGGCGGGACCGGGTCTACGGGAGATCAGTGCAGGTAGCGCATGACGCACCTCCTCGGTACCGGGTGGTCGGGACGGACGCGGGCCGCATCCGAACGTGCAGCGGGAAGCGCCCCGCGGGCTCTGGGAGGGGGCGGCCACGAACCGAGGCCGTGTCCGACCGTGGCCTCGTCGGACCGGTGCTACCTCACGGGCGGGCCGGCCGGGCCGGGCGCTCGACGCTCTGGTGGTGGCGGCCACGCCGTGAGAAGAAGACGGCACGCGGGGAACTGCCGGAAAGCCCCAGGTGCATGCCGCGTTCCTCGATCCAGCCTTGGAGGCGGAACTCACCGCCGCCCACATGGGTCAGGCCGAAGCCGGGCCCGTCGCCGATGTCCAGCACCAGGCGACCGTGCTTGGCGACCACCCGGGCGTCCAGGTCCCGTTCCCCGTGTTCGGCGACCGGCTCGTCCAGGCGCAGGAAGCAGGGCGGCACGGTCAGCGTGCACTGGAAGTCGGCCAGCTCGAACGGGCGCAGGGGTATCTCGGGGCGCGAGAACGCCACGTCGCTCAAGGGAACGCGCTGCAGGAAGTCCTCGGGAAACAGGTCCAGCAGTTCAGGGGTGACGACGCAGTCGACGACGAGGTGGACACGCGGCCGGCTGCCGGTGTTCACGACGCTGTGCGGGCGGCTGAAGTCGCCGTACCACAGGTGGCCGGGCTGCCAGCGGTGCTCCTTGCCGTCGATGCGAAGCACAGCACCGGGGTTGGTGCGAATCGGCACATGGAGCCGTACGAAACCGTAGAGGAGCCCGGTCGGCGTGTCGCGGTGCTCCGGGACCTCCACTCCCGGGGCCAGGGACATCAACCGGGCACAGCGCAGAGAAGTGGGCAGGGAGGCGAGCACCTCGGCCATGTACGGTGTGCGCCTGAGCCACGGGGTGTCCGCGAACCCGTCGGTTCCGGGCCCTCCCGGGTCGGTGCGGCTGGGGTCGCCCGCGGGGCTGCGGAGAGCCAGGCACCGCCAGTCGATCTCCGCTGGATCAGTCAGGTCTCCCCCGTCCACGACCGACTGCTGAGCACCCCACGTGCGGTCGCCCAGTGAGTCGAGGTCTCTCCGCAAGAGCTCGGGATCGAAAGCCCGTCGCAGAGGTACCGCTTCAGGAAGACCGCTGATGGCGTCGGCCACGTCCAGCACCTGCGTCACATGCCCTCCCACTTCGCCCCACCTGGCGCGGCAGACGGCACCAGGTCCGAACAGAAGCGATCATTCGCGAGACGCATGACAGGTACAAGTGACTCGCGTTCTTGCACTTCTCAGGCGATCTTGTTAGCGCGCGCTCGAGGCAGGGAATATGACCGAAACCCGGCGGCACAGGCACTTCGCCGAGGAGAGTGTCTTGTTTTCGCACAAGGCCTGGTATTGGCGCCTCCTGGGCTTGTGCGGGCGTTACCGGTCGCCAATGACGCGGTCGCCGTAAAATCCGGCGAGGGTGTTGTCGTTGCTTTCGAGTGGTGGGTCCGGCCGGCCTCCCGTGCGACGCGACGGGGTCCGGAGCCCGCTCGTGACCGCTGCAGGCACGACGGCCGGGCAGCCGGGGCCTCGTCCGCCGCAGTGCGCGCCGTCGGACGCCGTGAACACCCCGGCGACAGGAGCGATGACACCGGCTCAAAGGCCGCGGACCATTAACCGGCGGAGGCCACCGGGCGCAATGGCGGCCGGCGCCCTCCTTACCGTCGTGACTGCGCAGGACGGCATGTCAGGAAGACCGTGCACCAGGAAGATCGGTCACCCTCCTGGTTCCTGTGGCCGCATTGCCGGCAAGGAGAGGCGCCGCACCATTCCTTATGGCGCGCAAAAAGCGAGGTGCCGAATATGCGCCATACGGCGATTGTTTCGAGTCCGTCCGCCGGGCATGGCGGCTCCAGCAGGCGGAGCCAGCCGGACCGGGCCGACGCGCCGTGGGCGCGGAGCGAGCCGCTGCTCCCGGTCCGGACGCCGAAGCGGGTGGCTGCCGGCGGGATCACCGTGAGGTGATCGACGCGTCCGCCCCGCCCGGGGCCTTTCCCTCCCGGCGCGCTCAACCCCGCTCCCGCTCTCCCGGAGAAGCGGACCCAACCTGTCCTGTACACCGCAGAGACTCGTGCCCTCGGCGGTCACAGGGGCCGCTCGTTCACAAGGAGTTGCGCGTGTTCTCCGTTCTCGCCGACATCGACTGGTTGGCCGTCGCGATCACAGCCGTGGCATCGTTCCTGCTCGCCGGCGTGTGGTTCGCGGTCGTGATCGCCAAGCCGTACGCCGTCGCCCTCGGCCGCGAGGGCGCGCCGGCGCCCGCACCGACGGCGGTCACCACGGCGGGCCCTCTGGTGTGCCTCCTCGTCACCGTGCTGACCAGCGCCGTACTCGTCGAGGCCCTCGACGTCACCGGCATCGGTGACGCCGTGACCTTCGGGCTCCTCGTCGGCGTCGGTTATCTCGGCGCGATGACCTTCCAGATCGCCATCAACCCGAACTTTCCGCGCCCGCTCTACTACGGCATCCTCAACGCGCCGTTCTTCGTGATCACGAGCGTGCTCAACAGCGTCGTCCTGGTCGCGATGCGCTAGGCCTGTCGTCGCACCGGTCCGGGTTCGCGGGCCACGGTGCGGTGGTGCGCCTCCATGAACCGTCCGGTGCCGAGGGGGATCCGATACGTCCGTTGCTGCCCCCGGCCCGCGCCGGGGCAGCCCCGGAACGCCGGCCGGACGGCGGGCGGGGGGAGCGGTGAACCGGACCCCGACGGGAACCGGGCCGCCCGCCGAGGCGTTCCACTCATGGTGAACATCCATTCACGGAGGGTGTCTCGGTATGGATCCGATAGCGGTAGGGCTGCTCGCGGCCCTGGCGGGCGGCGCAGGCGGCGAGTTGGGGCGGCAGGCGTGGGCTGGGCTGAGTGCCCTGGTGCGGCAGCCGTTCCGGCGCGGGCGGGACGCGGCGGAGGCCCCTCAGGTCAGTACCGGGGAGCCGGAGCTGGCAGCCCTGGGGCAGGCGCCGGACGACCAGGAGCGCGCACGGGCCCTCAGCGCCGCGCTCGCCGCTCGCACCTCGCTGGACCCCGACTTCGACGCCGGCCTGCGGCAGTGGCACGAAGGGGCGAGGCTGGCCCTCACGGAGGACGGCGGCGTGCGCAACAGCATCAGCGGGGGCAACCAGTACGGGCCTGTGATCCAGGGCCGGGACTTCTCCGGGCTCTCCTTCGGCACGCAGCCTCCGCCGCCGGCCGCCCCTGAGAGCGGAACCCCTGCGGCGCGGGACTGAGCGGCGCTGGGGCCGCCCCGCACGGGGCGGATGCACGCGGGGCGGATGCGCGCGGGGCGGATGCGTGCCGGCCCGGCGTGCCGGCCCGGCGTGCCGGGAGCGATCACCGCCCGGGGAGCACGGAAGTGTGCCGGGCCTGCGCCGCTCAGGGGGAACCGTCGTGATCCGGTGCAGGGTGCTGCTGTGCCCGGGCGGCTTCAAGTCGCTCACGCGACCGGCGGGTGTCCGGTTCCTCCGGCCCGAGTTCCCGCTCCCGCTGGGCGAGCGTGCGCTGGTGCAGCGCGACGGCTTCGGGCACCCGGCCCGCGGCGAGATACGAGTCGGCCAGATTGGACTGGGACCGGAGAGTGTCGCGGTGCTCCGGCCCCAGGACACGCGTGCGGTCCGCGACGCTCTGCTCCTGCGCGGCGATGGCTTCCTCGTAGCGCCGCGCGTCGTGGTGGGTGTTGGCGATGTTGTGCAGGCACCGCAAGGTGTCCGGGTGGTCCGGCCCCAGCACGGCCGTGCGGCGCTCAAGAACCCGCTGGTGCAGATCCAGCGCCTCATTGAGCCGGCCTGCCTGCTTGTAGGTGAGTGCGAGGTTGTGCATCGACCACAGCACGTCGGTGTGATCGTCGCCGAGGGCCGCGGCACGATCGCGCAGGACGGCCTCGTGCTGGACGATGGCCTCGTCGGTTCGTCCCATGGCCTTGCAGGTGATGGCCAGCGCCTCCCGCGTCTGCAGGGTGAGCCGGTGCTCCGGACCGTGCAGCCTCAACCGGGCTTCCAGCGTCGCGGAGTGGACGTCGAACGCCTCCTCGAGGCTGCCGAGAGCGCGGAGCGCCTCGCCAAGACGATGGCGGGAGGCGAGGGTGTCCGCGTGCCCCTCTCCCAGTGCCGTCGTCCGCCGCTCGGCGGCCCGCGCCAGAGACGTACGCGCCTGGCCGGTCCACCCCTGGGCCAGCATGAACGTCCCCACTCCGTGCAGTGCTCCTGCGAGGTCGGCGACCGCTTGCCCCGGCACCTCACCGATCGAGTCGACGAAGGCGTCCAGGGCCTCGGTGTGCGAGATCAGGCCGAGCCAGTGCGGCCAGTCGGCGACCGTCGAGAACGGGTCCTCCGGGAGGGCGGACCTGAGCAGCTCGCAGGCCATGGCCGCTTCTCCGCCGACCGCCGTCATGTCCGACCGGAGCAGCCGCCGCAGGAGTTGGTGGACGCTCACGCTTCCGCGGTCCGCCGTGATCAACGAATAGGCGCGCAGGAGTTCGATGTCGGAGCGGTGGCGCATCGACGTCCGGGATTCCGGCGTCAACAGGCCGAGCGGGATGGTCTCGGGCGCGTAGCAGCAGGCAGTCCTGAGGAGGCGGACGGCGCTCGGCCGTAGCGCAGCGACGGCGTCGACACTCAGGCGAAGGCTTCGCGCCGTGTTGCGGCGGTGTACGTCCGTCCATGCCGGTGAGTCGAGGAGTTCGCCGGGCTCGGCGTCGAGCAGCCACTGGTACCTCTCGTAGGACAGGCCCTGTTCGCGCAGGTAGGCCGAGGCCTGCTGGAGGGCGAGCGGGAGCCCTCCCAGGTCCGCCGCCAGCCGGTGGGCGCCGTCGCCGGCGTCCAGGCCCGTGTGCCCGGAGAGCCACGCCGCGCCGACGGGGGCGGGGAGGGGCTCGACGGTCCTCGCGGCCAGCCCGCACTCCGTCCAGTCCACGTCCCACCGCGTGGTCACGGCCACCGGCCCGCGATCGATCCGGGCCAGCACGACGGCCGCCTCGCTCGGCGTCTCGACACCGTCGAGGACGAGCAGCCAGCCGTCGTGGTGGTGCAGCCAGTCCGTGGCCCAGGCGGCCGCGTCCGCCGGTGTGCGCCAGTGCCGGTGTCCGGGCAGCAGATGATGGGCCAGGGCTGCGAGGCCCCTAGTCACGGCCTCGCCGTCCTGCGCGCTGACCCACCAGGTGACCGGATACCGCCCTCGCAGCGCGCGGGCAGCGTGCAGGGCGAGTTCGGTCTTGCCCACACCGGGCATGCCGACGAGTGCCACGCCGAAGCTGTCGTCCGAGGGCGCCTCAAGCAGCCGGACGACTTCGTTCAGGTCGTCGTCGCGGCCCCACAGCCGACCGGACGGGGCCCGTGGCGGGTTCGCCACCGGCGTGAACGCGTGGACGTCCGACGCCAGCGGCAGTCCCGACGCGTGGAAGTGCGTGTGCACGCCGCCCTTGACCGTGCCGGCTTGGACGACCGGCCCGAAGACGGTCCCCGACAGGTCGTTCCTGGTGACTTCCCGCTCCGTGCCGTCGGCCGCGCCCTCCGCCATGCCTGCCCCCGTTCGTCCCGGATGACAGCGTGGCACAGGCCGGCCCCGGGAGTTGTCCTCATGAGCGGCCCCGGACACCGGCCCGACAAGCGGCCCGAGGGCCCCACCGGCAGGCCGCCGACCGGTCAGCAGGCGGCGAGAAGGCCGGCAAGGACACCGGCCGGGTCGTGCAGCACCCGGGCGCCGTCGGTGACGACACGACGCGTCCCGCGCTCGACGGGATCTGTCTTCGCCCAGGCCGGAGAGCCGATGCCCAGCTCGACTTCCAGGCCGGAGGCCGTGGAACAGCGTCGTTCTGTGATCGGCCCCCACGACTGGGTGCGGACCGGTCCGCCCAGCCCGAGTTCCACGGCCCAGCCGTCCTCGAGGAGATACCGCGACTCATCCGTGCTGAGCAGGACGACGTCGATGTCGGAGTCCGGTCGCGCGGCGTTGCGGGCGCACGATCCCACCAAGAGCAGGCCGACGATGTCTTCACGGCCCCTCGCCCAGCGTGTGATCCGGTCGATGACCTCGCTGATCTCGGCGGCCCTCTCCGGAGAGGGCACGGCTGGAAGATTCACTGACCGACCGTCGTGATGCACCTCGAACGCCCCTCTCCGAACAGCCGGCGCAGCCGTGACCAGCAAGATCTGCCTGCACCACGAGGCACGAGGCGGGACACGCCGCAGGCTCAGGACCAGGCGTCGGCCGCCTTCGCCCTGCGGTCCGAGCGCGTCCCCGAGTTCCTGGCGAGGGAGACGTGCCGGCAGACCGTCACCTGCCCCTGAGGAATGCCGCAGAGTGCGGCGTTGTCCGCCAAGGCGTGCTCCAGACCCGGGGCACCGGTCTCCCGACAAGCCGCGAAGCGTGGGGGGCAGGCCCCGTTGCCGCGTATCCCGGTGCCGCGTGCCCCGTTGCCGTATACCCCGGTGTCGAGCCCGTGCGGCAGACGGTCGTGGGCATCCGTGTCGGGGTCCGCTCACGCGATCCCGGGCTCACCGGCCTGTTCTGCCCGGCGCGGCGCTTCGGCGAGCGGCTTTCGAGACGCGGTCCGGTCCTCGGGTGGAAGGCGGTCGTGGCGTTCGACGGGGCCGACGGTGTTCCGGCGTGTCGCCCAGTTGGGCGAGGGTGGTCAGGCGGATGCCGTCCTCGCGGCACCGCGTCACGTACGTCTCGAAGTGCGGTGCGTCGAAGGCTGCGACGTCCAGTTCGAGCTTCACCCAGGGGACGGTCATGTCGGCTCCACCGTGTCCTTTCCAGCGTGTTCCCCGCGCCTTGCGGCAGGCCCCTCATCCTGCTGTGCGATCGGGCCGGGGAGAAGATCGCCGAGGGCTCCGGCGGAAAATCCGTGCCGGAAGGGGCGAGGAGGGACCAGACTCGTGGCATGGCTGACATGGGGGCGTTCCGGGAGGCGGTCATCGCGTGGGACGCCGAGACGCCCATGCCGCCATCCCGGCCGTATGGTGGTCGACCTTCCCCGCCTCCTTGCGCCAGCACTTCCGCGCCTTCTTCCTGGCCGCCCTCGATCATCCTGTCCCCGTCGAGCCCAACGGCCGGCAGAGTCCAGGCGAGCAGGCCAGCATCGGAACGTTCCCCTACTGGATCATCGACATGCGGGTGATTGCCCGCTGGCTGGCCGACCAGCACTTCGAGAACCTCTCTGACGTTCGGAACGGGGACCTCGACGCCTTCCGAACGTACGTCCTCGACCTTGACCGCACCGATGGCCGGAAAGCTGACCTGATCGGCGCGGTGCGTGTCCTGTGGCTCTTCCACGACCACCTTCCCGATGAAGGCCGGCTCGGCGGCGACTTCCCCTGGCACGGCCGAACCGCCAACGAAGTCGTCGGCGCGGTGGTGAGGAAGCGACGGGAGAACAAGACCCCACGCATCTCGGACGCGACCGTGGAGGCCCTGTTGGCCTCGGCGCTGGTGATGATCGAAGAGATCGGACCCGACATCCGGGACGCCTGGCGCGAATACCAGCAGCTCGAAGCCGGCAAGCATTCCTCACAGACGAAGTACACCGGAACAACGCAGCAGCGGTTCCTCGCCTACATCGAGCACTGCACGGAGAACGGCCTCACTCTGCCAGGTCAGGTGGGTGAGCACGGCCTGGAGCTAGCCGGCAACCACGTCCTTCGGCTCGTCGGCGTCCGCAAGGACCTGCGCAGCGGCCTCACCCCGGGGCACAGGCGCCTCTTCGCCCTCAGCGGTCTACCGTTGAGTCCCGTGGCCGGCATCGGAAAGATCACCGGTCGCGTCAACGGCAGACCCTGGCGACCGACCCCGATCGATGTCAGCGAACTCCCAACCATGGTCCGGCTGCTGAGTGGCGCCTTGTTCACGGCCATCTGCTACCTCTCCGGCATGCGCCCGGGAGAAGTACTCAACCTGCGCCGCGGCTGTCGCAGTCACGACGCCGAGACAGGTGAACTGCAGGTCAACGGACACCGTGGCAAAGGCTTCGACCGTGCACCGGACAGCCCGGACGTCACGGAGCCCTCAAGGCCGTGGGTCGTGGTGGACGCGGTTCACGCGGCCATCGCGCTTGCCGAGAGTCTGCACGACCTTCCACTGCTCTTCCCTTCCAGCCTCGCCTCCGCGCACCATGAGCGTCCGTCCAGTGCCAACGCCCGCAAGGGCACGGCCATGAACGACGACATCCAGGACCTGATCTCCTGGATCAATTCCGAGTTCCGGCGAGCAGACGGCGCCGACGCCATTCCAGCCGACCCCGCTGGCCGCATCAACGCAACTCGCTTCCGCCGCACCCTGGCCCGATTCATCGTCCGCAGACCACGAGGGCTGATCGCGGCCGCACTGCAGTACGGACATGTGGATACGAAAGTAACTCTCAGCTACGCGGGCAACGAGGACCCCTCGTGGCTCCAGGACGTCGCCGTGGAGAGACTCGAATTGATCATCGACCAGATTGAGGAGGACACCCGCCGTCTTGAAGCCGGTGAGCACGTCAGCGGCCCCTCCGCCCAGGATTACCGTGACCGCGTTACGCAATCCGCTCCATTCGCCGGACGCGTCGTGACGGGAGTGCGCAACGCCGAGCGGCTCCTCGAACAAGCCGACCCAGCCGTTCACCACGGCCAGGGCATGACCTGCGTGTGGCGGGCCGCGACAGCCGCCTGCCGAACGGCGAAGCTCGCCCTGGGCCTGCCCGGCGCTGACGCCCCAGATGAAACCGACTGCCGATCAACGTGCGCGAATCTCGCGTACACCGACCGCGACATCACCGAGCTCCAGCAGGAACTCGTCGAGTTGCAAGCTGACGCGGTGGACCTGCTGGCGCCCCAGCCGCGTCGGGACCGGGCTGCCGCCCAAGCCGCTCAGCACCTGACCATCATCGAGCGCCACCACGCCAGTGCGACGGAAGACGAAAGGGGCATGGTTTGACGAATCGACGCGTCCGAGACCGAGAAGCCGAGCGTGCGGCGTTGCGCAATGCTGCGGACCGCCTCCTTGCCGGCACCCCACTGCGGTCGGAATCCGGGAGGCTCACGGCCACCGAGCTGCTGCGCGAGTCCAGCCTGAGACGAGACGTCGCCTACGGCGACCACAGAGACCTCATCGAAGAGTTCCAGGCCCGCGTCAAAGCTCAGAACGCGACGCCAGCTGCCATGCATGAACTCACGGACCGCTACGGCGAGGTGCAAGAGAAGCTGGCGGCCGTCACGAAAAGGCTCGCGAACGAGCAAGCCCTCAGCGCCGCGCTGCGGCGGATCGTGGCCGAGCTCGACTTGGAGCTCGCGCACACCCGGGAGCAACTCGAACAGTCGGGGACCGTCACCCGTCTTCCCGCCGCACGTCGGCGGAACCGGTCCGGGTGAGGGTCCTCTCCAGGAGGGCCAGCACGTGTGCAAAGGCGGCCGTGGGACTGGTGGGCTCGCATGTTGAGGTGTCGCGTATTCCTCGTTGAGGCCGTGCCTGGTGTCACCGTGTGTGGTCGCCGGGGGCGCGGGCCCAGGTGCCTCCGACCTCGGTGACCAGGCGCTCGACGCGCCGTGAGCCGCACTGACACAGATCGTCAACTGATTGATTCTCACGGGGCTGGTCGCTGTCCCGGTCCTGCGTAGGGTTCCAAGAAGGCGTCAGTGCGGCATTTGCGCACTCGATCTGTTGCCGCGCCGAGTGTTCAGGCACATCCACGAGAGAAGGAAACACACCCCCTATGCGCGCCCTTGTGGTCGATCACAGTGAGGCCGGACCCGTCCGGTTCGCCGATGTCGATGAGCCCGTACCGTCCACCGGTGAGGCGTTGGTGGAGATACGGCACATCTGTCTCAACTTCGGAGAGCTGAATTACGTGCACCAGTGGCCGGCCGGCGCTGTGCACGGTCACGACGCGGCCGGCGTCGTGGTGCGCGCCGCATCCGACGGCTCGGGGCCGCCCGAAGGTACGCGCGTCGCCGTGGGAATGGCTCCCCACGCGTGGGCGGAGCGGGTGGCAGTCAGCCCCGCCTCGCTCGGCACCGTCCCCGAGGGCGTGGACCTGGCCGACGCCGCCGCGCTGGGGATCGCCGGGGTCACCGCATTCCGGGTGCTGCGCAAGCGTTCCCTGCTGGCGCGCGACGTGCTGATCACCGGCGCCAGCGGGGGCGTGGGGCACTTCGCCGTCCAGCTGGCGGCGCTGGCGGGCGCCCGGGTGACGGCACTCGTCGGTTCGCCGGAGCGGGCCGCCGGACTCCGTGAACTCGGCGCCGACAGGGTCCTGACCGACTTGGCCGAGACCGGGGACCGGTTCGACCTCGTCCTGGACACGGTCGGCGGGCCGCTGGTGGCCCAGGCGTGGAGTTCCCTCGCCGAGGGCGGCACCATCCACCTGGTCGGTTACTCCTCGGGGCAGGAAACCACGTTCCCGTCAGGGGCCTTGTTCGGCTTCGGTGAGCCCCGCAGCATCGCCACCTACGGCGACATGACGCCGACCGGCGGGGAGCTGACGGACCTGCTGGGCCTCATGGCCGCCGGGAGGCTCTCGGCACCGGTCGGACTGCGAGGCGACTGGCAGGACGTGGGCGACGCCGTCCAGGCGCTGTTCGCGCGGAAGGTGCACGGAAAGGTCGTTCTTGACGTGGCTTGAAGCTGTGGACGAGGACACATGCGCCGTCGGCCGTCGGTGGGCGGTTCGCGGTGGTGGACGAGAATGGACGCCCATGGATGTGCTGGCGGAGGTCTTGCGTGTTTCGGGTGCGCGTGGGGCGCTCGGGGTCATGCTGAAGGCCGGAGGAACCTGGGGCCTGTGGCTGGATTCCTCTCCAGGAGCGGCACTGCACGTGGTGTCCCGCGGCACTATGTGGCTCCACGTCCCAGGCGAGAATCCTCTTCAGGTGCAGGCCGGAGACGCCGTCCTGGTGTCGCCGGGCACCGCACACGGGATAGCCGGCGGCGCCGACGTGACGATGGGCTCCTGCGACCGGGAAGAGGCGGCCCGGGCTTTCGGCGATGGCCGGGCCCTGCGGCTGGGCTCGGCGCCGGTGCAGACGGAAGTGATCGTCCTGCACTACGAGCAGGACCCGGAGGTGCGCACACCGGTGCTCACCTCCCTCGCTCGGCCGATGCACGTCACAGCCCGGGAGAACGCGCAGCTCAGAAGGACCGTCGAACTTCTCGCTGCTGAGCTCGCACAGCCGCAGATCGGCACCACCGCCGCCATCAACAGCATCGTCGACCTTCTGCTCGTCCAGTTCGTACGCGCCTGGCTGGCCCGCCGCCCGCAAGAGCAGTCCGGCTCATGGCTGGGAGCGATGCGTGATCCGGTCGTGCGCGACGCTCTGGCATGTGTCCACGCCCAACCGGAACACCCCTGGACCACGGAGACCCTGGCCGCCGCGACGAGCGTCTCCCGGGCGACGCTGTCCAGGCGTTTCCGGTCCGCCCTCGGACAGACGCCGGGCGCGTACGTGACGCAGTGGCGCATCGACCTGGCGTCCGTCCGGCTCCGCGATACCGATGAGCCGGTCGAGTCGATCTCCGGCGCGGTCGGATACGGCTCTCCGCACGCTTTCAGCCGTGCCTTCAGACGTGCCCGAGGCACGGCCCCGGGCGAGTACCGTTCTCGGCTTCGCAAGTGATCCGGGCTCGGGACAGGTCAGCACCAGTCGGGTGCCGTCCCCCAGTGCCCACATCGGCACGAGGAATACGCGACACCTCAACATGCGAGCCCACCAGTCCCACGGCCGAAAGCAGCCGACACCTCGTTGCCCGACAACGCACTTGCCTAATGAACGCCCGCAACCCGCAGGAAGCCTGCGCCTACGCGGAACAGGCCCTCGACCAGCTCGCCTTCACCTGGTATGCGACCGGCATGGAACGCGTCCGCGAAGTCCGTCGCACGCTCGCCCCGTGGCAGAACGAGCGGTACGTACGGAACCTCGACGACCGTCTCTACGACTGGGGCACGACCGTCAGCGCTCTCCAGCGTTGAACTTCGCTATCTCCTGCCGAAGTTCGGCCAGTGAGTCGATCCGCATCGTCGTGATCGCGTCCGCGTCCGCGTCGTGCTGCTGGATGGTGCCCCACGGCCCGCGCCGGATCAGTGCTGTCAGGAGGCCGGCCTGCACGGCGGGCCGGATGTCGTTGTCGAGCCGGTCGCCCACATACAGGATCTCGCCCGGCGCGGCCGGCGCGGCCTCGATGACATGCTCGAAGAACGCCACGTCAGGCTTCGACACACCCCAGTCGTCACTTGTGGCGATCAGGTCGGAAGGCAGGTCGAGGCCGCGCAGCAGCCCGCCGGCGCGTACGGTCTGATTCCCGGCAACGCCCACCCAGAGCCCGGCCTCCCGCAACGCCGTCAGCGCCGGGCGCACGTCCGGGTACAGATCGTCTTCCCCGAACCACTCGGGCTTGCCCGCCGCGGCCCGCTTCTCCCGCTCCTCGGTCAGGTCGAAGCCCGGCCGGAACACCTGGAAGGTCTCACGGTAGTCCCGCCCCTGTGCGATGACCGCTCCGAACATGGCCGCGAAGGTGTGCCGAGGCACCCCCAGCCAGTCCGCCCAGGTCCCGTACTCACGGGTCTCGTCCACCAGGCACTCACCGACGTCGAACACCACTGCGCGAATCATGGGCGGCAGCGTAGAACACGGGCTGAACACTCACGCTCGCCCCCTCTCACGAGTCCTCTCGGCTTCTGATGCGCCGCTGGCCTCGGTGGTTGACCTGCGGCGTGAGGTAACCGGCATCGAAACCGACCCAGTTGCCTGAAAACATCCGGATCTCCGGCTCGCACGCGGGTACGCGGGCGCGAGCGCGCGATGAAATCTCCACACCCCTCCCTGTCCGCAGAGCGGACCGCGTCGCGGTGATTCACGTCGCAGCGGGGCCGGACGGCCGCGCACAGCACGTCATCCGGGCCGATGCGAGCGTGAAGTCCCCGTCGGAGGGCGATCGACACCGAGGGCCCCGGGGGCGGGCGTCGCAACCCGCCCCCGGGGGCCGTGGTCAGGGGATGGTCAGGCGATGGCCAGGCGTACCTGGGCGGAGCCCGTCCCGGCGAAGGTGAAGGAGAACTGCTTCCGGACGCCGGAGCCGCAGGCGGACTTGGTGCGGTAGGCGCCGTTGCCGGCGTTGATGCGGACCACGGCGCACTTGCCGTCCATCCGGGTGTCCTCGAGCCAGCCGTACACCTTCACGCCGCCGCCCGAGCAGCTCAGGGTCCAGCCGGCCTTCGCCCCGCTGATCACCGGGGAGGCGGAGGACGGGCAGGTGGCCGCGCTCGCCGGGCCGGCGGCCCCGACGGCCAGCCCCCCGGCGAGGACGACGGTGGACACGAGGGAGGCGAGGGTGTTGCGGACAGCAGACATGGATGACCCCTTCGGGTGGAGTGCTGACAGGAAGCGGACCGGCGGGAGGCCCTGGACGTGCTGCCCGCCGACGGGGCGGGCTGTCCGGGAGCGCCGGTCGCAGAACCAGCATCACCGGCGGGGCCGGGTGGGAGAAGACGTTTCCGACCACGTGCCGAGGCACATCGATGCACTCTGCCTGACGACGCCTTGACCTGCCGTTATGCCCTCATGCAGGAGGGCTGCACTGCATGTGACGCATGTGCGGCGTGTGCGGCATGGCCGGGGCGGTCGGGCACCGCGTGTGCCGCTCTTCACGCGGACGCGGACGCGGACACGGAGGGCAGTGGGCTCGTGGGCCTCTGGTACGCCGGGGCTCCGGCGGGTGGGAGCTGCGCCACCAGCAGGGCCAGCCAGGTGTCCACGTCCACCCCGCCGGTCACGGGCAGGTCCTGCGTGCTCTGGAAGAACCTCAGGTCCTCGGCGGTCACCGCGGTGAACTCTCCCGACACCACCGTGCCGCCCTGGCCCACGTTGTTCAGAAGCTCCTGGGCGGCCCGCACCTCGTAGGTCCCGGACCCGGGCTTGACGTCCTTCACCAGTTCCGGCCAGGTGTGCTTGCCGACCTTGCCGTCGGGCGACAGGCCCCTCTTCCGTTGGAAGGCCATGACGGCGTCCCGGGTGTCCTCCCCGAAGAAGCCGTCCGCCCTCACCTCGTGGCCGTGCGCGTTCAGCAGGTTCTGCAGGGCCCGGGCACGGGTGAACTGGTCCTGCTCGCCCATGACCAGCAGCGGCCACTGGGACGGCGTCCCACTCCCGGCCACGGCGCCCCCGCCACCGGCCGGACCGTCCGCCGTGACGGCCCTGTGGTCCTGGACGGCGAGGCGTTCGTGCACGAGCACTCCGGCGGCGAACGACAGGACCACCGCGGCCCACACCAGGACGTGCAGGTGCCACCGGAGGCGCGGGCCGCCGGCACCGCTGCCGCGCCCGCCCGTTCCGTGCGCGGCAGCGGTGCCGGCGGGGGCCCCGTCCCCTGGCCCGGGGGCGGCGACGGAGTCGGCGGTCGCACGGGACCCGACGGGCTCATGGGGGCCTGCGGGCTGAGGGGGGCCGACGGGCTGACGGGGGCCTGCGGTCGCACCGGGTCCGTCCGTGGGGTCGGCCGGGGCGGTGGGTTCGCCTACGGCGTCGACGGCACGGTGGCGGCTGTTCTCCCGCAGCGCCGCCCGGCACAGCACCCTTGCCCGGTCCAGCTCCACCACCGGAGCGCGCAGGTGGGCGTGCAGCGCCTCGACCACCCTCAAAGGGGCGGTCGACGTGTGCTTCGGATTCAGGTAGCGCGAGAGCGTCGTCTGGTCGACGCCCAGACGCGCGGCCAGCGCCTGCTGTGTCGGCCGCGTGCCGCCGGACGGACTTCCGGCCTCCTCCCACCAGCGTCGGAGCAGTCGCGCCAACCGCACCCCGGCCCCTTGCTCCTGGCCCTCGCCCTCGCCCTCGCCCCGACCCCCTTGTTCCCACGCCATGTACGTGTCTCTCCCGTCGTCCCGTGGAACAGCGGGCCCTCCACACCGCCCGCATCACGGCATAACGACATAACGACAGGTCAGGCACGCGCATCACGGTCGGCTCCGGAGGCATCGGCCTGAGCGGCGCGGATCGCGACCATGCGAGTCACGTCCGTGCGGATCACGACCGTGCGGATCACGACCGTGCGGATCACGACCGTGCGGCCGCGGCGTCCGGCGCGGCCGTCGGCCGGGCCGGACGCGCCGCTCCGTGCGGCCACGGACGCACTGCTCGACGGGGCGCACCTCCGCCCGGTTCCCCGTGGGCCGTAGGCCCACGCCTCGCGCGGAGCCCTCGCCGGCCGCCCTGCCCTGCCCTGCCCTGCCCTGCCCGCCGGTGGCCCTACCCCCCGATCGCCTGCGACACCGTGTGGATCGCCAGGCCCGCCAGGGAGCCGACGACCGTGCCGTTGATGCGGATGAACTGGAGGTCGCGGCCGATGTTGGCCTCGATCTTCTTCGTCGTGTGCTCGGCGTCCCAGCCCGCCACGGTGTCCGTGATCAGGGAGGTGATCTCCCCCCGGTAGGTGGTGACGACGTACACCGCGGCGCTCTCCAGCCAGCCGTCGACCTTGCCCTGCAGCCTGGTGTCGGCGGACATGCGCGCCCCCAGCGACAGCAGCGAGGCGCGTACGCGCAGCCGCAGCTCGCTCCGCTCGTCCTCCGCGGCGGAGACGATCATGGATCGTACGGCGGTCCAGGCGGAGGCGATCAGGTCCTGGACCTCGTCGCGGTCGAGGATCTCGCCCTTGAGCCGTTCGATCCGGGCGCGGGTCTCGGTGTCGGACTGGAGGTCGGAGGCGAAGTCGGTGAGGAAGCGGTCGAGGGCGCCGCGCGCGGGGTGGGCGGGCATGTCGCGCATCTCGGTGACGAAGCGCAGCAGTTCCTTGTAGACGCGGTCGCCGACCTTGCGGTCCACGAATTTCGGGGTCCAGCCGGGGGCGCCGCCCTGCACGGCGTTCATCACGGAGTCGCCGTGCAGCACGAGCCAGTCGTGGGCGCGGGTGACGATGACGTCGACGGCCTTCTTGTGGCCGCCGTCGGCGACGATCTTCTCCAGCATCTTGCCCATGCCGGGCGCGATCTCCTGGGCGTCCGCGCGGCGCGTGATCGCCTCGCCGACCACCGCCTGGACGTCGGAGTCGCGCAGGACGGTCAGCGCGCCGCGCAGGGCGGCCGACAGCTCGGCGGTGACCCGGTCGGCGTGCTCGGGCACCGCCAGCCAGGCGCCGAGCCGGCTGCCGATGCCGACGGAGCGCAGCCGCTCGCGGACGACGTCCCCGGAGAGGAAGTTCTCGCCGACGAAGTCACCCAGGGAGACGCCGAGCTGGTCCTTCTTGGTGGGGATGATCGCGGTGTGCGGGATGCGCAGGCCCAGGGGGTGGCGGAACAGGGCGGTCACGGCGAACCAGTCGGCGAGCGCGCCGACCATGCCCGCCTCGGCCGCCGCGGCGACGTAGCCCGCCCAGGCGCCGGCGCCCGCGTGGGACGCCCACTCGGCGAGGACGTACACCAGGGCGACGAACAGCAGCAGCCCGGTGGCGATGAGCTTCATCCGGCGCACTCCGCGCCGCTTCTCCTCGTCCGCCGGGCTGAACGTCGTCATCGCGCGGTGCGGGACGGCACCGGGGCGGGAGCGGGCCTCCGTGCGTCCGCCCCCGGCGGACGGGGTGTCCGCGTCGCCGGTGCCTTCGGCGGAGGCCGTGTCCGTGGTGGCGCGCGGGGTTTCCGGGGCGCCCGTGGCACCCGGGCCGTCCGTGCTGCCCGGGGTGTCGGTGCCGCTCACCTCTCCCCTCCGCCCGGTCCGCTCGATCGGTTCCATCTGTTCCGCCCCGCTCCGTCCGCTCCGCCTGTCCGGTGATCCTTCACACATTGTCCCTTCCCGACCGACTCCCGGAACGGAACAGGAGTTCCCGGCGTCTGTCCCCCGGGCGGCCCGACCGTTACCCGAGAGTGCCCCGAGAACACCCCGACGAACGCTCCGACCAGGGGTTCAAAGGGGGCCCCGCCCGGGCTTCAGGGAGAACTCAGGGAAAAATCAGGGGGATCCAGCAGAAGGGTGCCCAGGGTGGGCCTCCGGGGAACGCCAGGGAGATGCCGGGGAGATGCCGGGGAGATGCCGGGGTACCCCGGCGGAGCCCTGGCGGTTTCCTGGTGAGGCCCTGTCGGGCCGTCACCCGTCCATGACGCATCATGGGCTCATCCGTACGGAGCTTCGGGCTCCGATCGTCCGAGGAGAACAGAAACAGCATGACCGGGGGACGTGACGGGGGCGCGGGAGCGTCTCCCACGAAGTACCGCGCCCTGCTCGCCGCGGTGATCGCCGCGATCGTGGCAGTGTCCGCCGCCCTGTACGTCGGGGTGTCCGGGCCGGCGTCCGGCCTGTACGGCGACGGCACGAGGGACCGTGACACCCTCGCCGGCGGCCGCGACGGCCGCCAGAACCCGGCCGCACCGGCCTCCACCGGCACCTGGGTCTCCTCCTGGGCGGCCTCCCCGGTCGGCGGCGAGCCCGGCACCGAGATGACCGGCCTCGCGGACCGCTCGCTGCGCAACGTCGTGCACACCAGCGTCGGCGGCACCGCCGCCCGGATCACCCTGTCCAACCTCTACGGACAGGCCCCGCTCACCATCAGCCACGCCTCGATCGCCCTGTCCGCGGGCCGGGGCGGCGCGGCGGCACTCGCCGACACGATGCGGCAGGTCACCTTCCGCGGCCAGACCGCCGTCGTCGTCCCGCCCGGCGGCCAGGTGGTGAGCGACGCCGTACGCATCACCGTCCCGTCCGACGGGGACGTGCTGGTCACCACGTACTCCCCCACCGGCTCCGGGCCGGTCACCCGCCACACGTACGCGCGCCAGACCTCGTACGCCGCCGTCGGCGAGCACACCCGGGACACGGCGGGCACCGTGTACACGGAGGAGAGCGCCTACTGGCGCTACCTGACCGCGCTGGACGTGCTGAGCAAGGACGCGCAGGGCACCGTGGTCGCCCTCGGCGACTCGCTCACCGACGGCAGCACCTCCACCACCGGCGCCAACAACCGCTGGCCGGACATCCTGTCCGACCGGCTGCGCGAAGCGGCCGCGGCCGGCCGGGACGTACCGCGCTACAGCGTCGTCAACGGAGGCATCAGCGGCAACCGGGTCCTCGCCGACGGCCTCGGCCGCCCCGCGGAGAACACCAGCGCCCTGAACCGCTTCGACCGCGACGTCCTCGGCCGTACGAACGTCAAGGCCGTCGTCGTCCTCCTCGGCGTCAACGACATCCTGCGCGACCCGGACCTCGCCGACCCGGACGCGGTCGTCGGCGGGCTCGAGACACTCGTGGACCGCGCCCACGCCCGCGGGCTGAAGGTCGTCGGCTCGACCCTGATGCCGTTCGGCGGCCACCGCGGCCACACCGACGCGCGCGAGGGCGTACGGCAGGAGATCAACGCGGAGATCCGCGCGGGGCACGTCTTCGACGCCGTCGTCGACTTCGACCGGGCCCTGCGCGACCCGTACGACCCGCGCCGGCTGCGCCCCGTCTACGACTCGGGCGACCACCTGCACCCGAGCGACCGGGGGTACACCCGGATGGCCGAGGTCTTCGACCTGGACGACCTGTCGGGCGGGGCCCCGGCGCAGTTGTAGGGGGCGGCCGGCCGCTCCCCGGCCCGGCCCCCCCTCCGCCCTGCTCTGCTCCGGTCGCGTCAGCGGTCCCGGTCGCGGCGGCGGTCGCCCTGCTCCTCGGCCCGGCGGCCGTGCAGGGAGTCGAAACCGAGGGAACCGTGGCCCAGGCCGCCGTGGCCGAAGCCGGGGGAGGCCTGGCCGGACGAGGAGGCGCCCAGTTCGCGGCGGTCGGCGTCGTCGCCCGCCGGCTTCCCGCGGCCGTTCGCCTTGCGCTCCAGCTTCTCGCGGCGGCGCTCCTCCCGGAGCCGCTGCTTCTCCGCCCGGGGCAGCTTGCGCTCGACGCCGACGCCGCCCCAGAAGGCGAAGCCCGAGAGGACCACGCGCGGGGCGCCCGGGTCGCCCGGCACGCCCTCCTCACGGTGGTCGAAGCCGCCCATGATGCCGATGCCGCGGACGACGACCTCGACACCCGGCGGGACGATGACATTGACGCCGCCCATGATCGCGACCGCGTTGATCACGATCTCGCGGTCCGCGAAGTCCGCCTCGCGCAGATCGATCTCGCCGCCGCCCCAGAAGGCGAAGCAGTTGAACCTCCGCGGCGCCGTCCACCGGCCCTTGCGCTGGAACCCCGACATCACGGCGACGGCCCACGTCGACGGCGCGTCACCGCCGACGCCCACCCGGCTCGCCCAGCCGCCGCCCGGCTCGGGGGACTTGGCCAGGTCGACGACGGGGGCGGAGACCCCGGGGGCGGGCAGGTCGCGGGTGATCGGCTCGAGTTCCCGGTAGGTCCGCGCCTTGTACGTCGCGTCCAGCCGCTCCTCGAACTCCTCCATGTCCAGACGCCCCTCGGCGACGGCGTCCCGCAGAACGGCGGCGACCCGCTCGCGGTCGGCATCGGAGGCGCGGAGGTCCGGGACTGCGTCGTCGGTCATACACGGCAGCCTACGAGGTCCCCCGGCCGAGGGCTACGAGACCACCCGCCCTGCGCCCTCGTCCCGGGCGTCGGGCGAGGTGCCCCCGAGGGCCTCCTCCGCCTGGCGCCCCCGGTCCGCCTGATGCCCCCGGTCCGCCCGCTCCGCGTACATCTTCGCGATCACGGCCTCGATGTCCGGCTCCCGCACCGAAAGGTCCACCAACGGGTACTCCGCCGCGATCCGCGCCACCAGCGGGGCCGCCGACTGCGCCGCCGGGAACGCCAGCCACTGCCTCGGCCCCTCCACCCGCACCACCCGCGCGGGCGCCGGCACGTCGATCGGCGGCACCTCCCGTTCCAGGTCCACCACCAGCGTCCGTTCGCTCTCCCCCGCCCGGTGCAGGCCGGCGAGCGCACCGTCGTACACCAGGCGGCCGTGGTCGATGACCATCACCCGCGAGCACAGCTGCTCGATGTCCTGCAGGTCGTGCGTGGTCAGCAGCACCGTCGTCGCCCGCTCGGCGTTCAGCTCCCGCAGGAAGTCCCGCACCTTGGTCTTGGAGACGACGTCCAGGCCGATGGTCGGCTCGTCCAGGTACAGCACCTCCGGGTCGTGCAGCAGCGCCGCCGCGATGTCGCCGCGCATCCGCTGCCCCAGGGAGAGCTGCCGTACCGGGGTGTCCAGCAGGTCGCCCAGGTCGAGGAGTTCGACGAGCCGGTCCAGGTTCGCGCGGTAACGGGCGTCGGGAATCCGGTACATGCGGTGCATCAGCCGGTACGAGTCGAGCAGCGGAAGATCCCACCACAGCGTCGTCCGCTGCCCGAACACCACCCCGATGCGGTGCGCCAGCCGCATCCGCTCCCGGGTGGGGTCGATGCCGGCCACCCGCAGCCGGCCGCCGCTCGGGGTGAGGATCCCGGTCAGCATCTTGATCGTGGTCGACTTGCCCGCGCCGTTCGGCCCGATGTAGCCGACCATCTCACCGCGGGCCACGGAGAACGAGAGCGAGTCCACGGCCCGCACCCTCCGCCGCTCCCGCTTCATGAACCCGGTCTTCTTCCGCACGTCGAAGACCTTCTCGACCCGGTCGAGAAGGATGAACTCCCGGTCCTCACGGCTCCCGCCGCCGTCCTCACGGCCTCCGCCACCACCGGCCCGGCGGCCTCCGCCACCGCCGTCACGGCTCCCGTCGCCGCCTCCACCCTCGTCGTACGCGCTGTCGTTGCCCACGGCCCGCTAACTCCCTGTACTCCGATACGAACGCAGCCCCGCCCGCCACGCCCACCCGGCCGCCGCGCAGCACACCGCCGCCACGGCCGGTGCCGCGAACGCCGCCCACCCGGGCAGGTCCAGCGGATACGGCCGCCCCAACACGTAGCACGCGGGGATCCAGTTGACGAAGGCGAGCGGCAGCACGAACGTCACCCCGCGCACCAGTTCCTGCGCGAACAGCACCGGCGGATACTGCAGCATCGTCTGACCGCCGTAGGTGAACGCGTTCTGCACCTCGGACGCGTCCTGCGCCACGAACTGGAAGGCCGCGCCCCCCACGAACACCGCGCAGAAGATCGCCGCGCCGCTGACCACCGTCACCGGCATCAGCAGCAGCTTCGGGACCGTCCAGTCGACGTCGAGCGCGGCGAGCGCCCAGCCGAGGACCACCAGCCCCTGCAGCAGGCGCCCCACGCGGCGCAGGGCGAAGCGGTCCGCGGCGACCTGCGCGAGCACCGGCACCGGCCGCACCAGCAGCGTGTCGAGCGTGCCGTCCCGCACCCGGCGCCCCAGCCGGTCCATCGAGCCCAGCGCCAGATCCGCGAGGCCGAACGACACCATGGACAGGCCGTACAGGAAGGCCACCTCGGCCAGAGTGTGGCCGGCCAGCACGTCGACGTGCGAGAACATCAGCGCGATGCCGACGAAGTCAAGGCCGGTCACCGCGACACCGCCGATGGTCGTCAGGACGAACGACGTCCGGTACACCATGGTCGAGCGGATCCACATCCCCGCGATCAGCCCGTACGCGCGCGCCCCCCGCGCCGCCCCGGACCACCTGCCGAGCCGCCCTGCACCAGGAACGGAATCGAATCCTCCGATCCGCCCGCCGCCCTCAGCCACCCTGGACCACCACCCGCCGGGTCGCCGCCGTCTGCAGCAGCCGCCCCACCGCCAGCAGCGCCACCGCCCACGCGCCCTGGAGCGCGAAGACCCGCAGCACACTCGCCTCCCCCATCAGGACGTCGGCCGGCCCCTGGAGCAGCGCCGCCCAGGGCAGCACCCGTACGACCTCGCCGAGCACGCCCGGGAAGACGTTCAGCGGCAGCACCATGCCCGAACAGAACATCCCCACGATCATCAGCATCTGCAGCGCCCCCGTGCCGTCCAGCAGCCAGAACGCGCTCAGCGCCACCAGGTAGCGGATCGCGAAACTGACCACCATCGCCAGCAGCACCGCCGCCAGGAAGGCGGCCCAGGTCAGCGGAGCGTCCGGCAGTTCCACGGGGAAGACCGCCACCCCGAACAGGAAGGGGGCCACGCCCCGCCCCAGCAGCTGGAACACCGAGCGGCCCAGGTCCTGCGCCAGCCACCATCCCTGCAGGTCGGCGGGACGGTACAGGTCGATCGCGACGGCACCCGTACGGATCCGCTCCATCAGCTCGACCTCGAAGCCGCCGCCCTGAACGGCCAGCGTCGCGTAGAGCGCCTGCCCCAGCCACACGTACGTGACCGCCTGCGCCTGCCCGTAGCCGCCGAGGTCCGGCCGCTCGTTCCACAGCGCCAGGTAGGTGTACACGAGGATCAGGCCGAAGACGGTGTTGGTGAACACCCCGGCCGCCGTCGCCGCCCGGTAGGTCGCGTACCGCCGGAAACCGCCCGCCGCCACCGCCGTGTACAGCCGGGCCGTGCCTCCCCCCACCACCGCCTCCGGTCCTCGCCCCGCCCGGCGCACCCGCCCGGCGTACTCGTCCGACGCCTTCGAAAACGCCCGAGCGCACGAACCTAGTACCCGCGGCCGACGCACTGCCAGGCATTTTCCGGCGCTTCGGGGCCATGAGTGGGAGATGCCGTACGGCGGGCCGACACGCGCCGCCGACAGGAACGGTTCGCCGGATGCGAGAGTCTTCTATAAGGGGACGCACGACGCGTACACACATGCATCACGCGTACCGACTGTTACGGCTGTATCGGCCACAACAGTTGTATCGGCCGTATCGGCCGTATCGGCTGTACTGGCTGTACCGGCTGTACCGGTCGTACCGGCAGGAACAAGGCGAAACAGGAGTCCGTGCACGAGATGAGCGACGAGCCGCAGCCACAGCAGTCCGGCCGGGGCCGGGGCCCCCGAGAGCCCAGGCGCGGGCGCACCGGATGGCGCCGGGCCGTCCCCACCTGGCGGACGACGCTCAGCGCCCTCCTCCTCGGCGCACTCCTGCTCCTCGGCGTCTTCCTCCTCGGCTACACCCTCGTGCAGATCCCGCCCGCCAACGCCCTCGCGATCAAACAGGCCAACGTCTACCTCTACGCCGACGGCTCCGTCATCGCCCGGGACGGCGAGGTCAACCGGGAGAACGTCGGCCTCGGCCGGGTCTCCGAGGAAGCGCAGCACGCCGTCCTCGCAGCCGAGGACCGCGACTTCTACACCGAGTCCGCCGTCGACCCCCAGGCCATGATCCGCGCCGCCTGGAACACCGCCACCGGCAAGGGCAAGCAGTCCGGCTCCACCATCACCCAGCAGTACGTGAAGAACTACTACCTGCAGCAGGAGCAGACCGTCACCCGCAAGGTGAAGGAGTTCTTCATCGCCATCAAGCTGGACCGCGAGCAGAGCAAGGACAAGATCCTCGAGGGCTACCTCAACACCAGCTACTTCGGCCGCAACGCCTACGGCATCCAGGCCGCCGCCCACGCCTACTACGGCGTGGACGCGCAGGACCTCGACGCCGGCCGCGCCGCCTACCTCGCCGCCCTGGTCAACGCCCCCAGCCAGTACGACGTCGTCGCCCACCCGGAGAACCGGTCGGCCGCCGAGTCCCGCTGGAACTACGTCCTGGACGGCATGGTCGAGAAGGGCTGGCTGGGCGCGACCGAGCGGGCCGGGCTGACGTTCCCCACCCCCAAGGGGAACACCAACTCCACCGGCATGTCGGGCCAGCGCGGCTACATCGTGCAGATCATGAAGGACCACCTGACCGGGAACGGGATCGTCGGCGAGGAGGAACTCGACGCCGGCGGCTACCGCATCACCACCACCCTGCAGAAGGACAAGCAGGACGCCTTCGTCGACTCCGTCAACGACAACCTGATGGACCGGCTCGACCCGGAGGAACGCGAGGTCGACACGTACGTCCGTGCCGGCGGCACCGCCGTCGAGCCGAGGACCGGCAAGGTCCGCGCGATGTACAACGGCATCGACTACGTCAAGCAGTACACCCCCAACGCCACCCGCAGGGATTACCAGGTCGGCTCCATCTTCAAGCCGTTCGTGTTCGCCTCGGCCGTCGAGAACGACTCCAGCACCCAGGGTGGCCGCCCCATCACCCCGAACACCGTCTACGACGGCACCAACAAACGGCCCGTCGAGGGCTGGCCCGGCGGCCGCTACGCCCCGGCCAACGAGGACGACCGGTCGTACGGCCACATCACCGTCCGCGAGGCCACCGACAAGTCCGTCAACGCCGTCTACGCCCAGATGGCGGTCGACGTCGGCTCCGACAAGGTCCAGCAGACCGCCATCGGTCTCGGCATCCCCTCCACCACACCCGAACTGACCCCCTCCCCGTCCATCGCCCTCGGCGTCGCCACCGCCAGCACCCTGGACATGGCCGAGGCCTACGCGACCCTCGCCAACCACGGCGTGCACGGCGACCCCGTCCTGATCGAGAAGGTCACCAAGGACGGGAAGGAGACGGTGCCGCTGCCCGAACGGAAGACCCGCCGGGCCGTCAGCCGCGAAGCCGCCGACACCACCACCGCCGTCCTGCGCGGCGTCGTCCAGAACGGCACCGCGGCCGCCGCCCTGGCCGCGGGCCGCCCCGCCGCCGGCAAGACCGGCACCGCGGAGGAGGACAAGGCCGCCTGGTTCGCCGGCTACACCCCCGAACTCGCCACCGTCGTCGCGGTCATGGGCCAGAACCCGGACACCGCCGCACAGGAGAAGCTGTACGGCGCGATGGGCATGCCCCGCGTCAACGGCGGCGGGGCACCCGCCGAGATCTGGGCCCAGTTCACCCGGGACGCGCTGGAGGGCGAACCCGTCAGCGACTTCGACCTCGACCTGCAGGCCGGCGCCGAACGGACCGCGCCACCGACCGCCGACTCCAGCGCCCTCCCCTCCGCCACCGCCCCGGGCGACGGCACGTCCAGGACCCCCGGAACGGACGGGAGCGCGAGCCGCAGCCCGGGCGACGGCACCGGCGAGGACGGGAACAGCACGGGAGGCGGGACGAGCGACGGCACCAACGGCGACACCACGGCCGGTGGCGGCACGGACGGCGGAGCCGGGCAGACCGGCGGAACCACGGACGGGCCGACCGGCACCACGGGCGACACGGACGGCGACGGACCCGGGGAAACCGGCGGGGCGGGCGGAACCGGCGAGGACACCGGCACGGGCGACCGCGGCGGCCTCACCGGATTCATCCCCCGCCCCCGCGGCGACTGACCGCGCCGCGCGGCTCCCCCGCACCGGCGGGGCTCAGTGCCCCGACGTCGCCTTCAGCCCCACCACCGCGACCACCAGCAGGCACACGAAGAAGACCCGGGCGGCGGTCACCGGCTCCCCCAGCACCGCCATGCCCAGCACCGCCGCCCCGGCGGCACCGATCCCCACCCACACGCCGTACGCCGTACCGATCGGGAGCGTCTTCGCCGCGTACGACAGCAGCACCATGCTCGCCACGATGCCGGCGCCGGTGAACAGGCTGGGCACCAGCCGGGTGAACCCCTCGGTGTACTTCATCCCGATCGCCCAGCCCACCTCGAGCAGACCGGCCACGACCAACAGGACCCACGCCACGACAGGCACCTCCGGGACACCACTCGACGTATCGAAACGGGAGTGCGTCGTCTTTGCCTCACCCCGGTACGGCGCGTCTCGTCGGGGCCCGGTGTCGGGTCCGTCCACTCTAGGTCCCCGGCCGGGGCGGCCGGAAGGGCTGGTGACCACGGTCACCAGCCCTTCCGCACAGCTCCACCGGCCCCCAGAGCCACCGGCCCACAGAGCTACAGGTACAGGCCCGTCGAGTCCTCCGACCCCTCGAACCGGTCCGCGGCCACCGCGTGCAGATCACGCTCGCGCATGAGCACGTACGCGGTACCCCGCACCTCGACCTCCGCGCGGTCCTCCGGGTCGTACAGCACCCGGTCCCCCGCCTCCACCGTCCGGACGTTCTGTCCCACCGCGACGACCTCGGCCCAGGCCAGCCGACGGCCGACCGCCGCCGTCGCGGGAATCAGGATGCCGCCCCCGGACCGCCGCTCGCCCTCGCTCGCGTCCTGCCGCACGAGCACGCGGTCGTGCAGCATCCGGATGGGCAGCTTGTCGTCGTGCCGGGGGTCGTGCTCGTTCTTCTTGGCGCTCACGCCTGAAACCTACCTGCCTTCACCACGGACGTACGCGCTCGGGTCCGGATCAGCGCCCGCGCCGACGGGACCCCAGGGCCAGCAGCCCCACCACGCCCACCACCAGGACCGCGGCCGGCACGACCCGTTCGAGCCGCGGCGACCCGTCCACGTCCACGAACTGCGCCTTGACGTCGCTCACCACCCGATTGACGCCGACGTACGCCCTGCCGAGCGTGTGGTCGACGTTGGACGCGACCCTGGCCTTCGCGTCCCCGACGATCGTCTTCGGATGCACCCGCACGCCGATCTCGTCCAGGGTCTCGGCCAGCACCGCGCGACGGCGACTGATGTCCGCCTCGATCTGCGCCGGGGTCCTGGTGTCCGCCGTGTCCGCCACCGTGTCGCCTCCGAAATCCGCTGAAACCATAAAAGCCGTACCTGTGCCGGACAGTCTGTCAGCTTCGCGCCGCACCGCACGGTCAGGGCACCCGGATACCCTCGATCCCGGCATCCGATCCCCCCCCAGTGTGTACGTAAGAGGAGACCCGACCGATGAGCGAACGCCTCGAGCCCGGAGACGTGGCCCCCGCCTTCACCCTGCCCGACGCGGACGGCACCGAGGTGTCCCTGGCCGACTACAAGGGCCGCAAGGTCGTCGTCTACTTCTACCCGGCGGCCCTCACCCCCGGCTGCACCAAGCAGGCCTGTGACTTCACCGACAACCTGGACCTGCTGGCCGGGGCGGGCTACGACGTCGTCGGCATCTCCCCCGACAAGCCCGAGAAGCTCGCCAGGTTCCGCGAGCAGGAGTCCCTGAAGGTCACCCTCCTCGCCGACCCCGACAAGCAGGTCCTGGAGGCGTACGGCGCCTTCGGCGAGAAGAAGCTGTACGGCAAGACGGTCGTCGGCGTGATCCGTTCCACGGTCGTCGTCGACGAGGAGGGCAAGGTCGAACGCGCCCTCTACAACGTCAAGGCGACGGGCCACGTGGCCAAGATCATCAGGGACCTGGGCGTCTGAGACGCGGTACCCGCGAACGGCCCTTGCCCACGCCCCGGTAAGGGCCGTTCCGCATGTCGTGCGTGACCGTCCGACAAACGGTTCGTTACTCCGTACGAGTCCACGAACGGGTGGCCGGGAACGGAGGGGCCCAATGGGGGCAAGCGCGTACACCAAGGAGCGCCTGGATGAGGCGGCCGGGGGGGCACGGACGTTGTCGGAGGCGTTGGTGCGGTTGGGGGTGGATCCGAAAAGTTCGACGCGGGCGTACATCCGGGAACGGGTGAAGAGATTGGACGTGGACGTTTCACACTTCGAACCGAGCGGAGTGCGATGGACCAGGGACGTTCTGCAAGCAGCGGTATCCGCTTCGACCAACATGTGCGAGGTACTGCGCCATCTCGGTCTCGAAGTGGTCGGAGGTCATCACACGCACATCAGCCGTCGTATCAGGGGGTACGGCATCGACACCTCGCACTTTGAAGTGCCGACCGCGCGCGCCCGGACCGGGAGGGGCATCCTCTTCGAGCGGTCGCCCAGTGGGGCCAGACGCATCGACGGCAGCCGACTCAAGCGCGCGATGCTTGAAACGGGAATGAACGAACACTGTGCCCTGTGCGGGTTGGACGCCCTGTGGCTGGGAAAGCCACTGCCGCTCGAGGTCGATCACATCGACGGTAATTGGCGGAACAACCGGATCGAGAACCTGCGCCTGCTCTGCCCCAATTGCCACTCGACGACGGACAGCTACCGAGGGCGTGGCACGGGACGCACAAGGAGCGGTGCCTGAGGGGCCGCGGCATGCTGTACACCCGTGAGCGCATGGCCGAGGCAGCCACACGCTGCTCCGACATCGACGAAGTCATCGCCTTCTTCGGCACCCGGCCCTACGAAACGCTTCGGCGATACCTGTACAAGCGCTTCGAGCACTACGGCATCGACGTCTCTCACTTCCGTCATCGAGGCAGACTCACCATGCGCCGCGCGAGGCCCGCAAGGAACGAACTACGCACAGTCGTCACGGCGTCGACCTCCATGGCTGAGGTCCTGAGCCGCTTGGGTCGCCCCGACAACACCAGCCAGCGCGCAATGGTGCGGTCATGGATCGCGGAGGAGCGGATTTCAACCGCGCACTTTCTGGGACAGGCGCACCGGCGAGGAAGGTCGAGCTCCAACCCTGTGAAGAGCCCTGAAGACATCCTGGTCCTGCACAGCAGCAAGCACCGCACGAGAACACCACAACTCCGTCGAGCCCTACGCGAGATCGGTGTACCCGAACGCTGCGCCACGTGTGGCATCGGGCCCAACTGGCGCGGGATGCCGATGACGTTGGAGGTCGATCACATCAACGGAGAATGGCGGGACGACCGGCGTGAGAACTTGCGGTTGCTCTGTCCCAACTGCCACGCGATCACCAGCACGTGGTGCAGGGGAGGCGCCAGGCAATGCACGACCCCCGGTACCATGACAGGCACCAGCGGCGGTGGCGCAACGGCGACGCGGCAGACTTAGGATCTGTGGCCCTTGATCGGGCTTGAGGGTTCGAATCCCTTCCGCCGCACACTAACGGCCTGCGCATCGAAGGATGATGTGCAGGCCGTTGCCATGTGGGCTCAGCCCAGCAGCTCCCGTACCGCCGGCACCAGGGCCCGGAAGGCCTTGCCGCGGTGGCTGATGGCGTTCTTCTCCGCCGGGGAGAGCTCCGCGCAGGTGCGGGTCTCGTTCTCCGGCTGGAGGACCGGGTCGTAGCCGAAGCCGTTCGTGCCGGTGGGGGCGTGGCGCAGGGTGCCCCTCAGCCGGCCTTCGACGACGCGCTGTGTGCCGTCGGGGAGGGCGAGGGCGGCGGCGCAGGCGAAGTGGGCGCCGCGGTGGGGGTCGGCGATGTCGGAGAGCTGGGCCAGGAGCAGCTCGAGGTTGGCCCGGTCATCGCCGTGGCGGCCGGCCCAGCGGGCGGAGAAGATGCCGGGGGCGCCGCCGAGGACGTCGACGCAGAGGCCGGAGTCGTCGGCGACGGCGGGGTGGCCGGTGGCGCGGGCGAGGGCGTGGGCCTTGAGGAGGGCGTTCTCGGCGAAGGTGGTGCCGGTTTCCTTGACGTCGGGGACGTCGGGGTAGGCGTCGGCGCCGACGAGTTCGTGGGGCAGTGTGGCTTCGGTGAGGATCGACCGGAGTTCGGTGATCTTTCCGGCGTTGCGGGTGGCGAGGATCAGGCGGGTCATGGGGTCCAGTATTCCGGGCCCCACGGCCGTCCCCGCCGGCTGCTCCCCGCCCGGTCCTGCGGCGGTTCCTACGGCGTGCAGACCTTGGTCAGCTCGCCGGCGGCGTCGGTGACCGGGCTGATGTCGGGGGTGGGGTCGCCGTTGTCGATGGAGGTGCGGACGTTGCCGACGGCCTTGTCGAGGTCGTCGACGGCCTTGCCGACGTCGGCGTTGTCGGTCTGGTCGCCTATCTCGCCGAGGTTCTGGTCGATGGAGTCGAGGGACTCCTCGAGCTGGGTGGCGTCGTTGGAGGCGTTGTCGACGGCCTGCTGGAGTTCGGTGACGCTGTCGGCGATGGCGTCGGCGGTGCGGACGCAGTCGAGTGCCTTGTCGACGGCGCTGCAGCCGGTGGTGAGTCCGGCGGTGAGTGCGACGGCGGCCAGTGTGGCGGCGACGGTGGTGGTGCGGCGGCGTCGGCGGCTCGCGGCCATGGACGGTCCTTCCCTCGTGGGGCCGGGACGGCCCTCCTCGCTGACCGGGCGCCCGGGGGCGAGTCGGGCGGAGCCGAGTCGATCCGTACGTCCGTACCCCTGTAGACGCGGGGGTGGCCGGCGCGGTTGCCCGCGTCGGCCACGCCCTTGGTGCGCCTTTTACCTTTCGAGGACGCTATCAAGTGCGGTGCGCTGTGCGGTAGTCAGTTCGGCGCAGCCGGTGACGGCGAGGTCGAGGAGTGCGTTCAGTTCGGTCCGGTCGAAGGGCTGGGCCTCGGCGGTGCCCTGGACTTCGACGAAGCGGCCGTCGCCGGTGCAGACGACGTTCATGTCGGTGTCGGCACGGACGTCCTCCTCGTAGCAGAGGTCGAGGAGGGGGGTGCCGTCGACGATGCCGACGGAGACGGCGCTGACGGTGCCGGTGAGGGGCTGGCGGCTGGCGCGGATGAGCTTGTTGTCCCTGGACCAGTTGAGGGCGTCGGCGAGGGCGACGTAGGCGCCGGTGATGGCTGCGGTGCGGGTGCCGCCGTCGGCCTGGAGGACGTCGCAGTCGAGGACGACGGTGTTCTCGCCGAGTTGCTTGTAGTCGATGACGGCGCGCAGGGACCGGCCGATGAGGCGGCTGATCTCGTGGGTGCGTCCGCCGATGCGGCCGCGGACGGCTTCGCGGTCGCCGCGGGTGTGGGTGGCGCGGGGGAGCATCGAGTACTCGGCGGTCACCCAGCCCTCACCGCTGCCCTTGCGCCAGCGGGGGACGCCTTCGGTGACGGAGGCGGTGCACAGGACCTTGGTGTCGCCGAAGGAGACGAGGACGGAGCCCTCGGCGTGCTTGCTCCAGCCGCGTTCGATGGTGACCGGGCGGAGTTGTTCGGGGGTGCGGCCGTCGTTTCGAGACATGGCGTCGAGCCTAGTCGCACGGGAGGGGCCCCTTTCCCGTGCGGCGGGCTGCTGCCGCTGGGAAAGGGGCCCTCGGGGGCCGGGAGTTCCGGCTGTCACAGCTGTGCGGCTGTCACATCATGTCCTCGATGTCGGCTGCGAGGGGGTCGGCGTCGGTGCCGATGACGACCTGGATGGCGGTGCCCATCTTGACGACGCCGTGGGCGCCCGCGGCCTTCAGTGCGGCGTCGTCGACCTTGGCGGGGTCGACGACTTCGGTGCGGAGGCGGGTGATGCAGCCTTCGATCTCTTCGATGTTGTCGATGCCGCCGAGTCCGGCGACGATCTTCTCAGCCTTGGTGGCCATGTTCGCTTCTCCCTGATCCGAACCGCTTTGGTCGCAGTAACCCACAGTTGGCCCATCTTCGCGAGCGGTCGTGCCGTCGGTGCCGAAGGATGGCGTCACGACAGCGGGACCGTCCCCAGCTGGTCTACACCACCGGGGGGACCGTCGACAAACCCCGTCGCGGACGTCTGCCAGTGAGGGGGACCGGATGAGCATGCGGAATCCCGCCGGTGCCGGGCCTTCGGCCGGCCCTCCGCGGGAACGCCGGCACCGCTTCTTCCAGGGGCTGCAGAAGATGGGCCGCAGCCTGCAGCTGCCGATCGCGGTGCTGCCGGCGGCGGGCATCCTCAACCGGCTGGGCCAGCCGGACGTGTTCGGGGAGGGCGGGCTCGGCTGGACGGACGTCTCCAGGGTGATGGTGGGGGCGGGTGGCGCGCTGCTCGACGGTTCGCTGGGGCTGCCGCTGCTGTTCTGCGTGGGTGTGGCCATCGGTGTGGCGAAGAAGGCGGACGGGTCGACGGCGCTGGCGGCGGTGGCGGGGTTCCTCGTCTACTACAACGTGCTGCGTCAGTTCCCGCAGGACTGCCCGGAGGGTTCGGAGGCGGTCGCCGCCGTCGGGTGCCGGGTGGCGGACGGGACGGTGACGGCGTTCGAGTACCAGAATCCGGGGGTGTTCGGCGGCATCGTCATCGGGCTGATGGCGGCGTACTTCTGGCAGCGGTTCCACCGTACGAAGCTGGTGGACTGGCTGGGCTTCTTCAACGGCCGGCGGCTCGTGCCGATCATCATGGCGTTCGCGGCGATCGTGTTCGCCGCGCTGTGCCTGTGGATCTGGCCGCCGGTCGGTGACGCGCTGGAGGGTCTCAGCGACTGGATGGTGGGGCTGGGCGCGTGGGGTGCGGGTGTGTTCGGTGTGGCGAACCGGGCGCTGCTGGTGGTGGGGCTGCACCAGTTCCTGAACGTGCCGGTGTGGTTCCAGTTCGGCAGTTACACCAGGCCGGACGGTTCGGTGGTGCACGGCGACATCAACATGTTCCTGGCGGGCGACCCGGACGCCGGGCAGTTCCTGTCCGGTTTCTTCCCGATCATGATGTTCGCGCTGCCGGCGGCGGCGCTGGCGATCACGCACTGCGCGCGGCCGGCCCGGCGCAAGGAGGTCGGCGGCCTGATGCTGTCGGTGGCGCTGACGTCGTTCGTCACGGGCATCACGGAGCCGGTCGAGTACTCGTTCCTGTTCGTCGCGCCGGCGCTGTACATAATGCACGCGGTGCTGACGGGCGTGTCGATGGCGGTGACGTGGGGGCTCGGGGTGCACGACGGGTTCAGTTTCTCGGCGGGGCTGATCGACTACGTCATCAACTGGAACCTGGCGACCAGGCCGTGGCTGATCGTCCCGATCGGGCTGTGCTTCGCGGTGGTGTACTACGTGGTCTTCCGGTTCGCGATCACGAGGTTCGATCTGAGGACTCCGGGCCGGGAGCCGGAGGAGGAGGTGGAGGACACCACCAAGGCCTGACCGGTACCGGCCGTTCGGGCCTTCGGGCCCGCGGGCGCACCCCCGGATCACGGGTACGGGGCGTAGTGCTCCGGTTGCACAATTCGCGGGTTCCTTACACGGCCTTCATCGTGCTACAACAGGTCTACACCACTGGGTGGTGTAGACCACCACGATGGAGGAAGTATGAGCTCCGCCACCGCCTCGGCGGCTCCCGCGAAGAAGCGGGGATCCGGCCTGTTCCAGGGCCTGCAAAAGGTCGGTCGCAGCCTGCAGCTCCCGATCGCCGTCCTGCCGGCGGCGGGCATCCTGCTGCGGCTCGGCCAGGCCGACGTCCAGGAGAAGCTGAACCTGCCCGACAAGGTCACAGCGGTGTTCGCCACGGCCGGTGGCGCCATCTTCGACAACCTGCCGATGCTGTTCTGCATCGGTGTGGCCATCGGCTTCGCCAGGAAGGCGGACGGTTCCACGGCGCTCGCCGCCCTGGTCGGCTTCCTGGTCTACAGCAACGTCCTGAAGGCGTTCCCCGTCACCGAGGCGAAGGTCCAGGACGGCGCGGACATAGCCGCGACCTACAACAACCCCGGTGTCCTCGGCGGCATCCTGATGGGTCTGCTGGCGGCGGTGCTGTGGCAGCGCTACCACCGCAAGAAGCTGGTGGACTGGCTCGGCTTCTTCAACGGACGCCGGCTCGTGCCGATCATCATGGCGTTCGTCGGCACCGCGATGGGTGTCTTCTTCGGCCTGGTGTGGGAGCCGATCGGTGACGGCATCTCGGCGGTCGGTGAGTGGATCACCGGTCTCGGCGCGGTGGGCGCGGGTCTGTTCGGTCTGATCAACCGCGCGCTGATCCCGATCGGCATGCACCAGTTCGTGAACACCGTCTCCTGGTTCCAGATCGGTGACTTCACCAACGCGGCGGGCGAGGTCGTGCACGGCGACCTGAACCGCTTCTTCGCGGGTGACCCGGACGCCGGAATGTTCATGTCGGGCTTCTTCCCGATCATGATGTTCGGCCTGCCGGCCGCCGCGATCGCCATCGCGCACGCCGCCCGCCCGGAGCGCCGCAAGGCCGTGATGGGCATGATGGTCTCCCTGGCGCTGACCTCCTTCGTGACCGGTGTGACCGAGCCGATCGAGTTCGCGTTCATGTTCATCGCCCCGGCGCTGTACGTGATCCACGCGGTGCTCACCGCCCTGTCCATGGCGGTCACCTGGGCGCTCGGGGTGCACGCGGGCTTCACCTTCTCGGCGGGCGCCATCGACTACGGGCTCAACTGGAACCTGGCGACCAGGCCGTGGCTGATCATCCCCATCGGGCTGGTGTTCGCGGCGATCTACTACGCGCTCTTCCGCTTCGCCATCGTCAAGTTCGACCTGCCGACCCCGGGCCGCGAGCCCGAGGAGGAGGTCGAGGACACCACGAAGGCGTGAGCGGTCCCCGTCGCCGCGCGGCGACAGCGGCGTGACCGGGGCCCCGCCGCCGGCGAGGGCGGCGGGGGCGGGGCCCCCGCGCCGGGGGGGACCGGGGCCGCGCCGGCGGCCCCCCCGCGCCCCCCCGGCCCGCGCGCCCGCCCCCGCCCGCCCCCCGGCGCGTGCGGGCACGGGGCGGCGCGGGGCGGGGTACAGGGGTCAGACCACGTACGTCGCGCCGGGTGCCGCCAGTTCCACCGGACCGTCGTAGGCCGTGCGGGCGTCGGCGAGGTTGACCTGCGGGTCGGTCCACGGGGCGATGTGGGTGAGGACCAGCCGGCGGGCACGGGCGCGGGCCGCCGTCTCACCCGCCTCGCGGCCGTTGAGATGCAGGTCGGGAATGTTCTCCTTGCCGTCGGTGAACGCGGCCTCGCACAGGAACAGGTCGGTGTCGTGGGCGAGTTCGTCGAGCGCCGTGCTCACCCCGGTGTCGCCGGAGTACGTCAGCGACTTCCCTGCGTGCTCGAGCCGGATGGCGTACGCCTCCACCGGGTGCGCGACGCGTTCGGTGTGCACGACGAACGGGCCGAGCTCGAAGGTGGAGGGCTTGACCGTGCGGAAGTCGAAGACCTCGCTCATGGAGGAGGCCGAGGGGGTGTCCGCGTAGGCGGTGGTCAGCCGGTGCTCGGTGCCCTCGGGTCCGTAGACCGGGAGCGGGTCGCAGCGGCCTCCGTCGTAGCGGTAGTAGCGCGCCACGAAGTACGCGCACATGTCGATGCAGTGGTCGGCGTGCAGATGGCTGAGGAAGATCGCGTCGAGGTCGTAGAGACCGCAGTGGCGCTGCAACTCGCCCAGGGCACCGTTGCCCATGTCGAGGAGCAGCCGGAAGCCGTCGGCCTCGACGAGGTAGCTCGAGCAGGCCGACTCCGCGGACGGGAACGACCCCGAGCAGCCGACGACGGTGAGCTTCATGAAGCAGAAACCTCCGCTGGCGGGGAGTGAAAACGGGGGTCGTGCGGTTCGTCGAGCGTAAGGCGCAGAACCTTCGGTCGCTCCTCCGCCAGGGGCGGTTGTGGGGGAACTCACCTGTGCTGTCACCGGTTCGGCTGGAAGCGGGGCACGGAGGGCGTGCGGGAGGGCGCACGGGTGCGGGCCGCGCCGGTACCGTCGGGCCATGAACACGTCGTGGTGGCTCGCACTCGTCGCGGTGGTCCTGCTCGCGCTGGTCGCCGCGCTCGTGGACGGGTGGGGCCGGGGGCACCGGTCCCGCGTCCGGAGCGCGCCGGCCGGGCCGGGGACGGTGACGGACGGGAGGGGCGGGCGGCCGCGGCCCGCGGAGATCTGGTGGGCCGACGTGCCCTACGAGGACGTGCCGCGGGCAAGGAACGGGACGCGGGCGGGGGACGGGGGGCCGCCGGGGGACGGGGCGTCGAAGGACCGGCCGTGTCTGGTGCTGGCGGTGCGCGGGGAACGGGCGACCGTCGCGAAGATCACGACCCGTTTCCGGGAGGGCCGCGCCGGGGTGATCCCGCTGCCCGAGGGGTCCGTGGGGGACGCCCGGGGGCGGGCGAGTTTCCTGGAGACGGACGAGCTGCGCGAGGTTCCGGTGCGGGAGTTCCGGCGCCGGGTGGGGGTCGTGGACCCGGCGGTGTGGGACCGGGTCCGGCACCTGGCGGGGTGAGCGCGGCGGCGGAGGCGGGACGCGCCCACGGAACGGGAGCACCGCAGGGAAGGGCGAAGGGGCCGGAGTGGGTCTCCGGCCCCTTCGTACCGCGCCTGGTGCGCCTGGTGCTGTCGTGTCACGCCCAGAGCTGGCCCTGGAGCGTCTCGATGGCTTCCTCCGTCGTGGCGGCGGTGTAGACGCCGGTCGACAGGTACTTCCAGCCGCCGTCGGCGACGACGAAGACGACGTCGGCGCTCTCCCCCGCCTTGAGCGCCTTGTTCGCGACGCCGATCGCGGCGTGCAGGGCGGCCCCGGTGGAGACACCGGCGAAGATGCCTTCCTGCTGGAGGAGTTCACGGGTGCGGGTGACGGCGTCGGCGGAGCCGACGGAGAAGCGGGTGGTGAGGACGGAGGCGTCGTACAGCTCGGGGACGAAGCCCTCGTCGAGGTTGCGCAGCCCGTAGACGAGGTCGTCGTAGCGGGGTTCGGCGGCGACGATCCGTACGTCCGGCTTGTGCTCGCGCAGGTAGCGGCCGACGCCCATGAGGGTGCCGGTGGTGCCGAGGCCGGCCACGAAGTGCGTGATCGAGGGCAGGTCGGCGAGGATCTCCGGGCCGGTGGTGGTGTAGTGGGCGCCCGCGTTGTCCGGGTTGCCGTACTGGTAGAGCATCACCCAGTCGGGGTGCTCGGCGCCGATCTCCTTGGCGACCCGTACGGCGGTGTTGGAGCCGCCGGCGGCCGGGGAGGAGATGATCTCCGCGCCCCACATGGACAGCAGGTCCCGGCGTTCCTGCGAGGTGTTCTCGGGCATCACGCACACCATGCGGTAGCCCTTGAGCTTGGCGGCCATGGCCAGGGAGATGCCGGTGTTGCCGGACGTCGGCTCCAGGATGGTGCAGCCCGGGGTGAGCCGGCCCTCCTTCTCCGCCTGCTCGATCATGAACATGGCCGGACGGTCCTTGATCGAACCGGTCGGGTTGCGGTCCTCGAGCTTCGCCCAGACGCGGACGTCGGCCGAGGGCGAGAGCCGCGGCAGGCGTACCAGCGGGGTGTTGCCGACCGCGGCCAGCGGCGAGTCGTAGCGCATCCGGATCAGGCCATGCCGCCGGCCACGGCCGGCAGGATCGTGACGCTGTCGCCGTCGGTCAGCTTGGTGTTGATGCCGTCGAGGAAACGGACGTCCTCGTCGTTGAGGTACACGTTGACGAAGCGGCGCAGCTGGTCGCCGTTGGCGTCGTCGACGAGACGGGCCCGGATGCCGGCGTGCCGGGTCTCGAGGTCGGCGAAGAGCTCGGTGAGGGTGTTCCCGGTGCCCTCCACCGCCTTCTGGCCGTCGGTGTACTGGCGGAGGATGGTCGGGATCCGGACCTCGATGGCCATGGCGGAGGGCTCCTTCGGTGATGTCGTCTGTCGGTGGGCGCGCGGCGGCGCGGGCGGTGCGTGGGGGTGCGTGCGCGTGCGTGCGAGGTGGTGCCGCCGGGGCTCACGGGCCCTGCGGCGGGAGGCTCGATGTCAACAGATGGCGCTGGCGAGTCGGCACAGGTCGACGTGCAGCCGCGCCACGAGCAGCTTGCCCGGCGTCTTGTCGCTCACGTCATGGAGAACCATGGGGTCATCGTATCGATTCCCGGCAGCCGGATCCGAGTGCCGTCTCACACTCCGGAAGACGGGCGACCGGTATGTGGGAAGAGGCTGGTCGGGGCCCGGTTCGCGGTGCTCGCGCGGGGTCCGGCACGGCTCAGTACGCTTCGACGACCTCGACCTCCTCCTCCGTGACCTCGCCGTCCACGATCCTGAAGGAACGGAACTGGAAGTCGCCGAGGCCGTCGGTGTCGGCGGTGGAGACCAGGACGTAGTGGGCGCCGGGCTCGCTCGCGAGGGAGACGTCGGTGCGGGAGGGGCGGGCCTCGGTCGCGGTGTGCGAGTGGTAGACGATCACCGGCTCCTCGTCATTGTCGTCCATCTCGCGGTAGAGCCTGAGCAGGTCCTTCGAGTCGAACTCGTAGAACGTGGGCGAGCGGGCCGCGTTCAGCATGGGCACGAGACGCTCGGGGCGGCCGGAGCCCGCCGGGCCCGCCACCACGCCGCACGCCTCGTCGGGGTGGTCCTCGCGCGCGTGGGCGACGATCCGGTCGTACAGCTCCTGGGTGATGGTCAGCATGGGGCTCAGGATAAGCAGACGGGCCGCTCCGTACCGAGGGGTGGTACGGAGCGGCCCGGATGCCGGACACCTGGGGGTCACCGGCCGGACGGCCGGAGGTCTCCGGCCGGTGGCCTCGGGGGTCAGAGGGCCTTCGCGGTCTCCGTCTCGTCCGCGTCGGGCGCCGGGCCCCCGGCCTTGCGGACCCGGACGTACTCCAGGAAGGAGTCCAGCTCCCGCTTGACCACGGGGGCCAGCAGGTAGAGGCCGATGATGTTGAACACGGCGAGCAGGAAGAGCGCCGAGTCGGCGAGGCTGATCAGGGAGTCGAGGGAGAGCAGGGAGCCCGCGACCACGAACACGCTCCACACCGTCTTGAAGGCGATCTCGCTGGCCTTGCTCCGGCCGAAGAGGTACGTCCAGGCCTTGAGGCCGTAGTAGCCCCAGGTCAGGATCGTCGAGAAGGCGAACAGCAGCACCGCGACCGTCAGCAGGTTCGGGAACCAGGGCAGGACGGTCTCGAAGGCGTCGGAGGTGATGGTGACGCCGCCGATGCTCTCGCCCTCGCGGGCCTCGCCCCAGCTGGCGGGGTTGGCGATGACGATGGTGAGCGCGGTCATGGTGCAGACGACGACCGTGTCGATGAAGGGCTCGAGGAGGGCGACCAGGCCCTCGCTCGCGGGGTGCTTGGTCTTGACCGCGGAGTGGGCGATCGGGGCGGAGCCGAGGCCGGCCTCGTTGGAGAAGGCGGCCCGCTGGAAGCCGACGATCAGGGCGCCGATCACACCGCCCGCTACGCCTTCGGCCTCGAAGGCACCCTGGAAGATGGTCCCGATCGCGTCGGGCACGGCGGTGACGTTGGTCAGGATGACGACCAGGCAGGCGACGATGTACATGACGGCCATCGCCGGGACCAGCCGGCTGGTGACCGAGGCGATGGAGCGGATGCCGCCGAGCAGCACGAGGCCGACCAGGGCGGCGACGACCAGACCGAACAGCACCGCGCCCGCGGAGGAGGCCAGGAAGCCGTCCTCGCCGCCGAAGGTCGAGGAGATCTGGGCGTAGCTCTGGTTGGTCTGGAACAGGTTGCCGCCGAAGAGGCCGAAGAAGAGGATCATGACCGAGGCGAGCACGGCGAGGACCTTGCCGAGCTTGGCGCCGCCGCTGCCGAAGCGCTCGGCGAGGCCCTTGGGCAGGTAGTGCATGGGTCCGCCGGAGACGGTGCCGTCCGGGTGGTGCTCGCGGTACTTCACGCCGAGGGTGACCTCGACGAACTTGGTCGCCATGCCGAGCAGACCACAGAGGATCATCCAGAAGGTGGCGCCGGGGCCGCCGATGGAGACGGCGACGGCGACACCGGCGATGTTGCCGAGGCCGACGGTGCCGGAGACGGCCGCGGTCAGCGCCTGGAAGTGGTTGACCTCACCGGGCGAGCCGTCCTCGTCGTACTTGCCGCGTACGACGTCGAGGGCGAGCTTGAACTTGCGCACCTGGACGAGGCCGAACCAGCCGGTGAAGACCAGGCCCGCGATCACCAGCCAGGCGACGATGAGCGGAAGGTCGGTGCCGCCGACGGGGACGGTGTAGAAGACGATGTCGCCGACCGCGGTCGCGACGGGATCGAAGAAATCGCTGACTGCGTTGTCGATGGATGTGGTGATGGAGTCGAGTGACATCGAACTACCTCAAGGGGTGGGGATGTGCTGACGTGGCGCAGCAGAGCGGTACGACGTCCGGCACATGACCTGCGACATGAACGGACGCCGTCGTCCGTTCGGCGACGGAGCACCGGCAGCAACCGGCTTCCCGATCACAGCGGCTTCCCCCGGTCACGGCGGGTCGGCGCCGCAAGCGAGTTGCCAGGTTTTACCACGCCGTTTACGCATAGTTGAGTGACGCACGTCACACCAGGTCGCTCGAGGGCGGTAAACAGAAGGGTCGGTGACAGGATCGTTATCCGGATTTGAGGATCCTCTGAGCGAACGGATCAGCGGATGTGTCCGGACATTCGGCACGGCGCTACGGCATGACCGCGGGTTTACGGCATGAGGGTCGATACCAGGGTTTCCTGGAGCCCGCCGAGCCACAGGTAGGCCATCACCATGGGCTTGCGCGGGTCCTCGTCCGGGAGGTGGAAGAGGAGGTCGGTGTCGTCCTCGTCGTCGATCTGCAGCCGGGAACCGATCGCCAGGCGCAGGTCGTTCAGCGCGCCGAGCCACTGCCGGGACTCCTCGGCGGAGAGCTCGAGCACCGCCCCTCCCCCGCCGGCCGCGGCGAGCCCGTCCAGGGAGCGGATCACCGCGAGGGCGTTCTCGCGCTTGCCGGCCCGCAGGTCGTTCTCGGTGAAACGGCGGAACTCCGCGGAGTGCGCCCGCCGTTGCTCGGCGTCCTCGGCCGGGGCGGACGCGTCGGGGCCGCCGTAGGCGTCCGGGAAGAGGCGGCGCAGCACGGGGTCGGCGGGCGGTTCGCTCGGGCCCTCGGCGAAGAGTTCGGCGAGCGGGTCGTCGGGCGCCTGTGCGGCCGGGCCGGGGCCGATCAGCTCCATGAGCTGTACGGCCAGGGAGCGGATGATGGAGATCTCGACGTCGTCGAGGGCGACGGCCGCGCCGCCGCCGGGGAGCGGTTCGAAGTGTCCTGGCATGGAGGCGATTCGCTACTTCCGGTCCTGCGGGCGGGGGCGGGTCATGGGCGGGCTGCTTCCGGTCCGGCCGGCGGGTCGCTCCCGGGCCGGGCGGCGGGCTACTTCCGGTCCTGCTGGAGCGTGGCCCACAGGCCGTAGCCGTGCATGGCCTGGACGTCGCGTTCCATTTCCTCACGGGTGCCGCTGGAGACGACCGCCCGGCCCTTGTGGTGGACATCGAGCATGAGGCTGGTGGCCTTCTCCTTGGAGTAGCCGAAGTACGTCTGGAAGACGTACGTCACGTAGCTCATGAGGTTGACCGGGTCGTTGTGCACGAGGGTGATCCAGGGGACGTCGGGCTCGGGCACGGCGAAAGCCTCTTCCGCCGGCTCGGTGCGTTCGATCTCCAGGGGTGCGGGTGACGTCACACTGCCCATGCTGCCACCGGAAGGGGCCGGGAGTACAAACCGGCCCGCGCGGGCCCCCGCCGAGCCCCGGGCACCGGGGACCGGAACCAAAATCGTCAGAACGACGAAAAGGGGGTAGCATCCGTCGTATGAACACAGCGGACCTTGGGCTGCCGGTGACGGTGCCGTCGACGGCGCTCTTCACCGACCACTACGAGCTGACGATGCTGCAGGCCGCCCTGGGCGGTGGCACCGCCGAACGGCACAGCGTCTTCGAGGTCTTCACCCGGCGCCTGCCGGAGGGCCGCCGCTACGGCGTCGTGGCCGGCACCGGACGGGTCCTGGACGCGGTGGAGAACTTCCGTTTCGAAGGCCCCGTCCTCGACTTCCTGCGCGAGAAGAACGTCGTCGACGGACCGACCCTCGACTGGCTGGCGGACTACCGCTTCTCCGGCGACATCTGGGGCTACCCGGAGGGCGAGGTGTACTTCCCGGGCTCGCCGGTCATGCGGGTCGAGGGCAGCTTCGCGGAGTGCGTGCTGCTGGAGACGGTGATCCTGTCGATCCTCAACCACGACTCGGCGATCGCCGCGGCGGCCTCCCGGATGGCGTCGGCCGCCGGGGACCGGCCGCTGATCGAGATGGGCGCACGGCGCACCCACGAGCTGGCCGCGGTGGCCGCCTCCCGGGCCGCCTACGTGGGCGGCTTCACCTCCACCTCCGACCTGGCGGCCGGGTTCCGCTACGCCATCCCGACCGTGGGCACCTCCGCCCACGCCTTCACCCTGGTGCACGACAGCGAGCGGGACGCCTTCCGCGCGCAGGTGGACTCCCTCGGCGCCGGTACGACGCTCCTGGTGGACACCTACGACGTGGCCGAGGCCGTCCGCGCGGCCGTCGAGGTCGCCGGCCCGTCCCTGGGCTCGGTCCGGATCGACTCCGGCGACCTGCTGCTGGTCGCGCACCGGGTGCGCCGGCAGCTGGACGAGCTGGGCGCCACCGGCACGAAGATCACCGTGACCTCGGACCTCGACGAGTACGCCATCGCCTCACTGGCCGCCGCACCGGTGGACGCGTACGGCGTCGGCACCCAGCTGGTGACCGGCTCCGGGCACCCGACGGCCTCCATGGTCTACAAGCTGGTCGCCCGCGCCCGGTCGGCCGACGCCGGGGCGCCGCTGGAGCCCGTGGCGAAGCGGTCCTCCGGCGGCAAGACGTCCATCGGCGGCCGCAAGTGGGCCGCGCGGCGGCTGGACGGGCACGGCGTCGCCGAGGCCGAGGTGGTCGGCACCGGGCGGATACCCGAGGAGCTGGCCGACCGGCAGCTGCTGGTGGAGCTGGTCAAGGGCGGCGAGGTGACCGCGACCGCGCGCGAGCCGCTGGACCGGCTCCGTGCCCGGCACGCGGCGGCCCGCGCCGGCCTGCCGCTGTCCGCGACCCAGCTGTCCCGCGGGGAACCCGTCATCCCGACGGAGTATCTGCACCTGGACTCGGGTAGCTGACGGCTGTCCCGGGAACCCGCCCCCCGTCCGCCCCTCGTCGACCGACCTCCAGCCGAAGGAATCCGACCATGCGCCGCGCCTTGATCGTCGTTGACGTGCAGAACGACTTCTGCGAGGGGGGCAGCCTCGCCGTGTCCGGCGGCGCGGACGTGGCCGCCGCCATCACCGAGCTGATCGCACGGGTGCCGACCGGGTACCAGCACGTGGTGGCCACCCGCGACCACCACGTCTCCCCCGGCGGTCACTTCGCCGACGCCCCCGACTTCGTCCACTCCTGGCCCGCGCACTGCGTCGCCGGGACGGAGGGCGTCGGCTTCCACCCGAACTTCGCCCCCTCGGTCGCCTCCGGCGCGGTCGACGCCGTCTTCGACAAGGGGGCGTACTCGGCGGCGTACAGCGGCTTCGAGGGGGCCGAGGAGAACGGCGTGCCGCTGGCCGACTGGCTGCGCGCCCGGGACATCGACGAGGTGGACGTGGTGGGCATCGCCACCGACCACTGCGTCCGGGCGACCGCCCTGGACGCGGCCCGTGAGGGCTTCCACACCCAGGTCCTGCTGGACCTCACCGCGGGCGTGGCGGCTCAGACCACCGAACGGGCGCTCGAGGAGCTGCGCGGGGCGGGCGTGGAGCTCGCGGGGAAGCCGGTCGTGCAGTAGGGGCGAGCCTCGCCGGAGCCGCGCGCCGAGCCGGGCAGGCCCCGGCCCGGGCAGGCTCCGGCCCGGGCAGGCTCCGGCCCGGGCAGGCCCCGGTCGAACACGCCCCGGCCCGGACAGGCCGTGGCCGGGCGCGCGCCGGTCCGGGCGGGTCCCGGTCAGGCAGGGGCCGTGGGGCGCCTGAGCAGGGCCCGGATCGGGTGCCACAGCTCGACCACCAGGTCGTCGCGGCCGGGCAGGTCCCGGCCGGTCAGGGCCGTGCTGCCGGGGGCCGGGCCGTCGGGGGCCGTGCGCCATATGAGGCCGTCGGGGTGGTGCAGCACCGCGGTGATCTCGTCGGGGCTCGGAGGGGCCGCGTTGCCTCTCAGGTAGACGGCCCGCAGGCCCAGGTTGCGCAGCCTGGTCAGGGCGCGCGCCCTGTTGCCCGCGTGCACGAGGACGCGCACGGAGCCGGCGGAGCCGGCGGCGGGGCTGGGCAGGTTCAGTGCCACCACCACGGTGCCGTTCGGCAGCTTGCTGAAGCCTCCTGCGGCCATGGAATTCATACCCCCGTCGGGCCAGGTGTCAATAAGGACGTCACAGGACGCACCTAAACACGGATCGGCGGCAACCCGCCAGTGGGGTTGCCGCCGATCACGGTTTGACCTGGTAAGAGGCGGTTTACCTCCTTGCGGGGCTTACCTCGAGGTGGATCGTCGAGCCGTTCCTGGCCTCCTTGACGATCTTGATCTTCGTGTTGGTGTCAGTGATCTTGACGCCGCCGGCCGGGTTCGTCTCGTCGTAGTAGGTGTGGGCCCGGTCGTTGAAGACCGACACCCCCTTCGACGAAGGAATCCTGGTCGCGACGTCGTTCTTGTGGAGCGTGAGGCCGTCGGTGCGGTACTTGCTGAAGGTCGAGTCGTACGTCTGGATGCGGTTGCGCATCAGCGTGCCGTCGGACCACTTCAGCGCGGCCGGGTGGGCGTCGACCGGCAGGACCAGGCCGGTGCCCGGGTGCTGGCTGGTGTTGTTGTCCGCCTGGGAGGTGTCCCACTTCCAGATCAACAGGCCGTTCTGGTACGGGAAGTGCTCCACCCAGTCCGGACGGCTGTTCGCGAAGCCGAAGTTGTACGGGCCGCTCTTGAGGGTCGTGTCGTACGAGACGTACTGACGGTTCTCGGCGATGTAGTACTGCGCGTAGTCGTTGGTGAACGACGCGCCGATGCGGGAGAAACCGTTCGCCGTCCACGCGTCGTCCGCGGTCTCGGCGTTGTCCGTGAACAGCGGGGTGCCGTCCGCGGTCACCGAGATCCGGTCGGCCGCGAAGCCCTTCATCGCCAGGCCGCCGTCGGTCTGGTAGCGGAAGCGCAGGTCGATCTTCTGGCCGGCGTAGGCGTCCAGCGGGTACGCCAGCGGCTTGTAGCCGTCGACCGTGCCGGACAGGGCCGGCTTGTCGCTGCCGTCGCGCGAGATCGGCTGCCCGTCCACCGTGCCGTCCAGGGCCGTCCAGTTGGCGCCGCCGTCGGTGGAGGCCTCGGCGTAGAGGAAGTCGTACTCGGCCTCGATCTCGTACCAGCCGTCGAGGGTCAGCTCGGCGCTCGAGGCACCGGTGAGGTCCACGGAACGGGTCAGCGTGTTCCGCAGGTCGTCACCGCTGCCGCTCCACCACTGCGTCTCGCCCTCGGCGGGGACCACGACCTCGGTGGTGACCGCCTTCTCGGGCAGCTCGACCACGAGGGCCTGCTTGTCCTTGGTGTTGTACTCGGCGTAGCCCAGCTTGTGCCGGGACTTCGTCGCGGCCTTGGCCGTGTCGTAGTCCAGCCAGCCCAGCTGGAGCTTGTCCCAGGCGGTCATGTCGCCGGGCAGGTCACCGATCTCGCCCTCGCCCCGGCCGAGCCAGGAACCGGAGGACATCAGGGTCCAGAAGCCGGTGGAGTTCTCGCCGCCGGCGGTGTCGTAGTGGTCCGGCAGACCGAGGTCGTGGCCGTACTCGTGGGCGTAGACGCCGAGTCCGCCGTTCTCCGGCTGGATGGTGTAGTCGCCGACCCAGATGCCGGTGTCGCCGACGGGGGCGCCGCCGAGCTTGTTCCGGTCGGGGCCGGTGGCGCCGGCGTCGCTGCCGAAGGCGTACCAGCGGTGGGCCCAGATCGCGTCCTCGCCCTGGGCGCCGCCCCCGGCGGACTCGTCCTCACCGGCGTGCACGACCTGGAAGTGGTCGATGTAGCCGTCGGACTCGTTGAAGTCGCCGTCGCCGTCGAAGTCGTAGCGGTCCCACTCGTCGAACTCGGCGACCTGGGTCTTGATCTCGGCGTCGGTGGCGCCGGCCGCCCTCTGGTCGGCGACCCACGCGTTCAGGCCGTCGCTGACGACGTTCCACACACTCGAGCAGGTGCTGGCGCCGCAGGCGTTGTTGCCGTAACGGGCCTCGTTGTAGGGGACCTTGACCCAGTCGGAGACCTGGCCCTCGACCGAGTAGCGGCCCGAGGACTGCTTCTCGAAGTACGTCTTGACCGACTCGACGCCCTTGCCGGTGCCGAAGTACAGGTCCTCGAAGTGCTTCTGGTCGTAGTCCGCCTGCCACGCGGTGGAGTTGTCCGTGCTGCGGTCCGGCTCGGCGATCCGGTTGTGCAGCGGGCCGGGGGTGCCGCCGTAGCGGCTGTCTATCTCGTCGCCGAACTCGACCAGGATCGTGAAGATCTTGTCGGTCTTCTCGCGGCCGAGCTCGACGTACTTGCCGGTGCCCTTCCTGCCCTTGCCCTTGAGCTCGACGACCTTCGAACCGTCCCGGTCCTTGACCGAGGAGTCGCCGGATATGACCTGCTGCAGCGCCTCCTGGCGCTGGGCGTCCTGCGTCTTGGAGAGCGGGCCCTCGAGGTCGTGCTCGACGTGGTGGTGCTCCGCCGGGTCCTGCCGGTCCACACCGGCCGGCCGGTCGGCCCCGTCGGTCGTGTCGGCCTGGGCCACGGTGAACGCAGAGCAGGTGGCGGTGACCGCCGCGAGTGCCACGCCTGTCGCGGCCGCTCTGAACGTCCAGGATCTACTGGTCACTTGAGATCTCCTCTGGCGTGCGTGCGCGCGAAGGTGGGGTCCGGGTGACGGATGACCGCGCACACGTAATCAACGCGTGTAGCCAAGTGACCACATTTGACTAAAGGTTCAGCAGAAAAAACAGACCTTGACTTGAACAGTTCAACTACATTATGCGGAGACGGGGTTCGCTTTTCGGACACGGAGGGCCCGCCGCCGGACACGGAGGACCCGTTTCGCCGTCGGGATGACTCCGTGCGCCCCCTGTGCACCGGCCCCGTGGGTCAGGTCACGCTTACTGTGCGTTCCGCTCGGGCACCCTCGCGGTGAGAGTCGCCCGGCGGCACACCGTTGAGCCGGTGGCACGCCAGGACGACACCCCCGACTCACGAGGACACGATGGCCATGCCCCGTCCGACTGTCGCTCAGTTCGCCTACGGTTCGTGCACCGTGGTCTTCTCCGCCTTCGCCCTGCTGCTGTTGTCGCGGGCGAGTTCGGGTGGGGGCATCGCGCTCGTCGTGGTCGCGGCGCTCGTCCTCGGACTGCTGGTGGCCATGACGGTGCCTCAGCAGAGGTCCCGCCCCGCCCCGGTGCGGCGGTCGGTGCCGCGGGAGCAGGTCCGGGCGACCCTGCCGTCACCGGCGGCCGTGCCGGTGGCCCGGGAGACCGTGCGGCAGGCCGCCCGCCAGCGGGCGGCCTCCTGACACCGGCCGGTCGCGGGCTCCCTCCCACCGGGGTCCGCCGACCGGCCCCACGTCACCCGGCCCCACGTCACCCGGCGCTGACCACGACCGTCTTGGCGGCCTTGTCGTGCAGGCCCTGCTTGTAGGGCTTGTCGAAGAAGCTCCAGCCACCCGCGATCACGGTCCACACGCAGGCACAGCAGAACGCGAAGGGCACCCACAGCACGAGGGCGCGGATCAGCGACGTCTGCACGGAGGGCGTCGAGCCGTTGGACAGGTCGGCCACCCGCAGTTTCAGCCACTTCTTGCCGAGGGTCTGCCCGGAGCGGGACGTCATGAAGGTGTCGTAGCCGATGTAGAGGACCGCGGCGATCAGGGACTGGGTGAAGGACTTGCCCACGTTGACCTCGGCGCCGGCCATGGTGTACTCGCTCACGCCGAACGGCCAGGTGAGCAGCCAGACGACGAGACCCACCAGGATCATGTCGATGATGCGGGCGAGGGTACGTCTGCCGCTGTCGGCGAGCGGCGGCATCCCGGCGAGGGGGTCGCCGGGGCCGGGACCGTACGGGCTGCCACCGCCGCCACCGTAGGGGCCGCCGCCCCCGTATGGGCCGCCGCCGTAGGGGTCGCCGCCGCCACCGCCGTAGGGGCTTCCCCCTCCGCTGTAGGGGTCACCGCCCCCGCTCCCGTACGGGCCGCCGCCGTAGGGGCCGTCGCCCTGCTGCGGCGGGGGCCGGCTGCCGGGTGGCGGGTGCTTCTTGAACGGGTCGTCGTCCGGCGGCTGCTGACCGGAGCCGGGGGGCGGTTCGGTGCTCATGGCCCGAGTCGACCGCGAACCCCCCGGCCGCGCATCCGGCGAGCCGCCGTCCGGAGTACCGGCGCCGCGGCCACCGGCGCGGCCGGTCCGCAAGGGTGGTCCCCGTGTGGTTCCCCGCGTGACTCCCCTTGTGCTTCCCCGGGGCTCCGGCCTGGTCAGCCCGCCACGAACGTGTGCGCGGCCTTGTCGTGCCAGCACTGCCGCCACGGCTTGTCGAACAGGCACCACAGGATGCCCACCACACCGACGACGAGCACTCCGGGAACGCTGTAGACCAGCCAGCGGCGCAGGGCCGCCCCGAACCCGGGCAGGTCGTGCCCCTCGATGTCCCGCACCTCGAGACCCAGCAGCCTCTTCCCCAGGGTGCGGCCCCACTTGGCGGTGGGCAGCACCTCGTAGAGGATGCCGCCGAGGAGCAGGACGGCGAGGACGACACCCAGGTAGACCGATGTGGTGCCGTCGAGCAGCCACACCGTGACGGTCTCGCCGGACAGCCTGGCCGCGTCGATCTTCTCGTCGATGTGGTCCGCCGCCGCGATGCCCAGCGGTACGGCGGCCAGGGCGGTGACGCCGCCGAGGACCACGGTGTCCAGCAGCCGCGCGACCAGCCGCTTGCCGAGCGCCGCGGGGCGGGCCGAGGCCTGACGCCTGGCGGCGGCCTGGAAGACGTCCTCGACCGGCGGCTTCCACGGCGCGACCGGCGGCTCCTCCCCGTCCCCGAGCCGGTGCACCTGCTGCGCCCAGGACGACTGACCGCCGCCGTGACCGCTCGTCAAGGGTCCGGGGACGGAGGCGGGGGTCGTGGTGGGGGCGGGGGTCGTGGTGGGGGCGGGCCCGGTCGCGGGTACCGGTGCCGGTGCGGTGGCCTGTGACGGGACGGCCGGGGCCGGGGAGGCCTGCTGCGGCCCGGACGCCGGTGCCGCGGCCGGGCTCCCGCTGCCCGCCTGTCCGGAGGCGGTACCCGCGGCACGGGCGGCGGCGGCCTTCCCCGCACCGAAACCGGGCCGCCCGAGGGAGGCGGCGCCGGAGCCCTGCCGCGGGCCGACGGCACGGAAGGTCATGGTCCCCTCGTCCGCGGGCGCACCGTCGGAAGGCGCGGCGGTGGCGGAGGCCGCGCCGGAACCGCTGTCCGCGCTCTGCGACGTGGCCGTCGGCGGACGGAACACGAACGTGTTGCCCGCGGGCGCCGCGCCGGCATCCGCACCGCCCGTGCCCGCGGACTCGCCGCCCGCCGGGCCGGACGCGTGCGCCGTTCCCGGGTCCGCGCCCCAGGAGATCCGGCGGTCCTGGTCCCCGCCGAAGCCGGACTGGCGGGAGCGGTCGGCGCCCCACGCCGAGGCGGGCTCGGGCCGGCTGCCGTGCTGCGAGTCGGCCGACGAGGGGGACGGGGAGAAGGGAGAGGACGGAGACGGGGAGAGCGAAGCCGACGGGGACGGGGACGGGGAAGCCGAAAGGGAAGAAGACGCTGCTGGTGGTGACGGCGGCGGTTGGTCGACCGGGTCATCGTCGAAGAAGTGCGGGCCGGTCTCCTCGACGGTGGGCACCGCCGGGGCGAAACCGGGGGGCGCGGCACCGGCGGACACCGACGGTGCGAGCGGTGCACCGCTGCCCTCCGGGGCCGGACGGCTGGTGCCCGGTACCCAGGAGGCACCGTTCCAGTACCGGACGTATCCGGGAATGGACGGGTCCGGGTAGAAGCCTTCACGCGGCGTGTCGTCGCCGGGGGCCGGGGTTGGGGCGCTCATGTCCGTCGTCCCGTATCTGCTCGCGGGTGGGTCGGGGGGAACCACATTTATCAGACGGGCGCGGGCATCAGGGCCCGTCCGGCCGGACCCACCCCTTTCGGGCACCGATGTGCTACCACGAAAGACCTTTCGCGCACCCGCGTAATGCTCCCGGCCCTCCCCCTCTCCACCTGTGACGGCCCCTCGCGGGCATGCGTACGAGAGTTCACGAGAGAGAGGACCCGCGCCATGAACATCGTGGTGGAGCACGAAGTGGAACTGCGGCTCATCCTGTCCCCGGAGCGGGACGTCCCGGTGCCAACCCTGTTCGGCTACCGCACCGACGATCCCTACGCCGTGCACCTCACCTTCCACCTCGGCTCCGGGCAGCCGGTGCACTGGACGTTCGCCCGCGAACTGCTGATCGAGGGCGTGTTCCGGCCCTGCGGGCACGGCGACGTGCGGGTGTGGCCGTCGAAGGCGCAGGGGCGCGGTGTCGTCCTGGTGGCGCTGAGCTCGCCCGAGGGGGACGGCCTGCTGGAGGCACCGGCGGCGCAGGTGTCGTCGTGGCTGGAGCGGACGCTGCGGGTGGTGCCGCCGGGCAGAGAGAGCGAGCAGCTCGGTCTCGACGACGAACTGGCCGCGCTGCTCGCCCCGTGACGGCGCGGAGTACGGGGGACGTGGCGGGCCACCGGGCCAGCGGGCCACCGGGCCACCGGGCCAGCGGGCCACCGGGCCACCGGGCCACCGGGCCACCGGGCCACCGGGCCACCGGGCCACCGGGCCAGCGGGCCACCGGGCCACCGGGCCACCGGGCCACCGGGCCACCGGGCCACCGGGCCACCGGGTCAGCGGGTCAGCGGGTCAGCGGGTCAGCGGGTCAGCGGGTCAGCGGGTCAGCGGGTCAGCGGGTCAGCGGGTCAGCGGGTCAGCGGGTCAGCGGGTCAGCGGGTCAGCGGGTCAGCGGGTCAGAAGAGCTTGCCCGGGTTCAGGAGGTTCAGCGGGTCGAAGGCCTGTTTGACGGCCCGCTGCATCTCCATGCCCACCGGGCCGATCTCGCGGGCCAGCCATTCCTTCTTCAGGAAGCCGACACCGTGTTCGCCGGTGATGGTGCCTCCGAGTTCCAGGCCGAGTGCCATGATCTCGTCGAAGGACTCACGGGCGCGGCGCGACTCGTCGGGGTCCCGGGCGTCGAAGCAGACGGTCGGGTGGGTGTTGCCGTCCCCCGCGTGGGCGACGACGCCGATGGTGAGCCGGTACTTCTCGGAGATCCGCTCGACGCCGTCGACGAGTTCGCCGAGCCGGGAGCGGGGCACGCACACGTCGTCGATCATCGTGGTGCCCTTGACCGCCTCCAGGGCGACCAGGGACAGGCGCCGGGCGTGGAGCAGCAGTTCGGACTCGGCGGTGTCCTCGGCCGGTACGACCCGGGTGGCGCCGGCCGCTTCGCACAGCGCGCCGAGGGCGGCGAGGTCGGCGGCGGGGTCGGCGGTGTCGAACGCGGCGAGCAGCAGGGCCTCGGTGCTCTCCGGCAGTCCCATCCGGGCCATGTCGTTGACGGCCTTGACCGTCGTACGGTCCATGAGCTCGAGGAGTGAGGGGACGTGTCCGCCGGCCATGATGCGGCACACGGCGTCGCAGGCGGCGGCGCCGGAGGCGAACTCGGCGGCCAGCACCAGCTGCTCGGGCGGTCGGGGCCGCAGGGCGAGGGTCGCGCGCACGACGACGCCGAGGGAGCCCTCGGAGCCGACGAACAGACGGGTCAGGTCGTATCCGGCGACGCCCTTGGCGGTGCGGCGGCCGGTGGACATCAGGCGGCCGTCGGCGAGGACCACGTCGAGGCCGAGCACGTACTCGGCGGTGACGCCGTACTTCACGCAGCACAGCCCGCCGGAGGCGGTGCCGATGTTGCCCCCGATGGTGCACGTCTCCCAGCTGGAGGGGTCGGGCGGGTAGCAGAGGCCGTGTTCGCCGACGGCGCGGGAGAGAGTGGCGTTGACGACGCCGGGTTCGACGACGGCGACCCGGTCGACGGGGTTGATCTCCAGGATGGCGTCCATCCTGGTCAGGGAGAGCACGATGCATCCGTCGGTCGCGTTGGCGGCGCCGGACAGGCCGGTGCGGGCGCCCTGCGGGACCACGGGGACGCGCAGGGCGGTGGCGGTGCGCAGGACGTGCTGCACCTGTTCGACCGTGCGGGGCAGGACGACCACCGCCGGGGTGCCGGCCGGGCAGAAGCTCGCCATGTCGTTGGCGTAGGAGGCCGTGACGCCGGGGTCGGTGAGGACCGCCTCGGGGGGCAGGCCGTCGAGCAGCCGGTCGACGAGAGGGCCGGCCGCCACCGCGTCTTCATCGCGTCGCGCTTCGATACGGCTCACGATCACAGCGTGACAGCCGGGGCCATCGGTGTGAACCCCACGTACGTCACCCGGACGTACGGCATGGTGGGCCGGGGTGTGGTTCGTCGTACCGGCGGATGGTGTGACGCACAGTGGGCGCCATGGACGACAAGCCACAGAGGGCCGGGGGCGGAAGACCGCGGGAGAGCGGGGGCGGGGACGGGACCCGCGGGCGGGTGGGGCACGGGCGCCGGGTGCGGTTCGGTTCGGCGGCCGCCGGGTGTGCCGTGCTCGGCGGGGTGCTGGTGCTGCTGCCGTGGGGGCAGCGGGCGGAGGGGCCGCCCGGGCCGGCCCCCGGGGTGCGGGCGCAGGCGGCGGTGGCCGGCGGGGTGCCTGCGTCGCTGCCCGATCTGGAGGTGCTGGTCGAGGAGCGGGAACGGCTGTTGAAGGAGCGTCCGAAGGACGCGCGGTCCTGGGCGCTGCTCGGGGCGGCCCGGGTGGAGCAGGGCCGGCGGCTGGCGGACCCCGCGCGGTACTCGCGGGCCGAGCGTGCGCTGCGCACCTCGCTGAAGGTGAGGCCGCGGGGCAACGCCGAGGCGCTGCGCGGGCTGGCGGTGCTGGCGAACGCGCGCGGTGACCATCCCACCGCTCTCGAATGGGGCGAGCGGGCGCTGAAGCTGGAGCCGAAGCGGTGGACGACGTATCCCCCGCTGATCGAGGCGTACGCCGGGCTCGGCGACGGCGAGGCGGCGGGCAGGATGCTGGACCGGCTGAAGGAGTTGCGGTCGGGTCCGGTCGTGATGGCGCGGGCGGCGGCCGTGTACCGGGACAAGGGCTGGCGGGAGGATGCGGCGGCCCAGCTCGCCGACGCCGTCGCGGCGGCGGGGGAACCGGCCGAGCGGGCCTCGTACCTGGAGCGGGCCGGGCAGCTGGCCTGGGAGCGCGGCGACCGGGAGGACGCGCTGCGGTACTTCCGGGAGGCGGTGCGGGTCGATCCGGACCAGCGGGCGGCGCAGGCGGGACAGGGCAGGGCGCTGGCCGCGCTCGGCCGGAACGCGGAGGCACTGAGCGCCTACCGGGAGGCGCTGGCCCGGCAGCCGCTGCCGGAGTACGCGCTGGAACTGGGCGAGCTGTACGAGTCCCTGGGGCTGCGGCAGGCCGCCCGGGCCCCCTACGACCAGCTGCGCTCACAGGTGCGGAAGGCCGCCGCGCACGGGGCGGACGGGAACCTGGTCCTCGGCCGGTTCGAGGCGGACCACGGGGACCCCCGGGCCGCGGTGCGGCTGCTGCGGACGGAGTGGGAGCGGCAGCCGTCGACGGCGGTGGCCGACGCGCTGGGCTGGGCGCTGCACCGGTCGGGGCGGTCCGAGGAGGCGCTGGAGTTCGCGGTGCGGGCCACGGAGGGGACGCGCGGCGGCGGGGTGCGCAGCGCACTGCACGCCTTCCACCGGGGCATGATCGAGCGCGAGCTGGAGCGGTACGGGGCCGCGCGGCGGCATCTGCGGGAGGCCCTGAGCATCAACCCGTACTTCTCCCCGCTCCGGGTGCCCGAGGCGCGCGCGGCACTGGAACGGCTGGGCGAGCCACCGGTCGGGGACGGGCCGCCGGACTGGTCGTGAGGAGGACCGGCGAGAACCGGCGGGGGCCGGACACGGAGTGGTGCTCGCCGGTGCCCTGCCCCCGCCCCCCGTTACCGGTCACCCGGTCACCCGGTCACCCGGTCACCCGGTCACAGGTTGCCGCGGCGTTCCTGCTCCCGCTCGATGGCCTCGAAGAGGGCCTTGAAGTTGCCCTTGCCGAAGCCCATGGAGCCGTGCCGCTCGATGATCTCGAAGAACACGGTCGGCCGGTCCTGGACCGGCTTGGTGAAGATCTGCAGCAGGTAGCCGTCCTCGTCCCGGTCGGCGAGGATCTTCAACTCGCGCAGGGTGTCGAGCGGCACCCGGGTGTCGCCGGCCCACTCGCCGAGGGTGTCGTAGTACGAGTCCGGGGTGTCCAGGAACCGCACACCGGCCGCACGCATCTGGCGGACCGTGTGCACGATGTCGTTGGTGTTGAGCGCGATGTGCTGGACGCCGGCGCCGCCGTAGAACTCCAGGTACTCGTCGATCTGGGACTTCTTCCTGGCGACGGCGGGCTCGTTGATCGGGAACTTGACCTTGAGCGTGCCGTCGGCGACCACCTTCGACATGAGCGCGCTGTACTCGGTGGCGATGTCGTCGCCCACGAACTCCTTCATGTTCGTGAAGCCCATGACCTTGTTGTAGAATGCGACCCACTCGTTCATCCGGCCGAGTTCGACGTTGCCGACGCAGTGGTCGACGGCCTGGAAGGAGCGCCGGGCGGGCGGTTCGACGATCGGCTCGGCGGCGACGAAGCCGGGCTGGTAGGGGCCGTCGTAGCCGGTGCGCTCGACGAGGGTGTGCCGGGTGCTGCCGTAGGTGGCGATCGCGGCGAGGACGACGGTGCCGTGCTCGTCCTTCAGCTCGTACGGCTCGGCGAGCGGGCGGGCGCCGTGCTCGACGGCGTAGGCGAACGCGGCGCGCGCGTCCGGGACCTCGATGGCGAGGTCGACGACGCCGTCGCCGTGCGCGGCCACGTGGTCGGCGAGGAAGGTGCCCCACTCGGTGGACGGTTTGATCACCGAGGTGAACACGAAGCGGGCGGAGCCGCTCTCCAGGACGTAGCTCGCGGTCTCGCGGCTGCCGTTCTCCGGTCCGGAGTAGGCGACCAGCGTCATGCCGAAGGCGGTGGAGTAGTAGTGCGCCGCCTGTTTGGCGTTGCCCACGGCGAAGACGACCGCGTCCATTCCCTTGACCGGGAAGGGATCGGCCTGCCGGGTGGTCGTGTCGGGAGTGTGGTGTGTGGTCTGCGTCATAGGTGCAGGGTGGGACAGCTCTGCAAGGTGCGCAATAGTTCGCGTCTTCACTGGGCATTCTGTCCAGTGGGATGCCGGGATCGGCGGACTGTCCGTACAGGATGACCAGGCGACCGGGCGAGCCGGCGACCAGGAGGGGAGGCCGGCGTGGCGATCGATCGGCTGGACGGCCGGATCATCCTGCTCCTCGCGCGGGAGCCGCGGATCGGGGTGCTGGAGATGTCCCGGCGGCTCGGGGTGGCGCGGGGGACGGCGCAGGCGCGGCTGGACCGGCTTCAGTCGAACGGAGTCATCCGCGGATTCGGTCCCCAGGTGGATCCGGCGGCCCTCGGCTACCCGGTCACGGCGTTCGCGACACTGGAGATCCGGCAGGGCCAAGGGGCCGATGTCCGGGCGCACTTGGCGACCGTGCCGGAGGTCCTGGAACTGCACACCACGACCGGCAGCGGGGACATGCTGTGCCGGCTCGTGGCCCGCTCCAACGCCGATCTCCAGCGGGTGATCGACCGTGTCGTCGGTTTTGATGGCATCGTCCGGGCCGCCACGGCGATCGTGATGGAGAACCCCGTTCCGCTGCGGATCATCCCGCTGGTGGAGCAGGCCGCCCTCCTCGAACCGCCGGGCGGGGACCCGGACGGACCGGACTGACCGGACGGGCATGGCCGAGCTGGGGTGAGGGGACGTGAACTTCTGGGAGTACCTGGGCAACCGCCACCAGCAGCTGCTCGTCGACACGTACCAGCACGCGAGCGTGGTCTTCCAGTGCATGGTGGCGGCGACCGTGATCGGGGTGCTGATCGGGGTGGCGACGTACCGCAGCGACTGGGCGGGCAACCTGGCCACGACCGCCACCTCGACCCTGCTGACCATCCCGTCGCTGGCGATGATCGGTCTGCTGATCCCGGTCGTGGGGCTCGGGGTGGCGCCGACGGTGATCGCGCTGACGCTGTACGGGCTGCTGCCGATCGTGCGGAACGCGATCGTCGGGCTGCGCGGGGTCGACCCCGCGCTGGTGGACGCGGCCACCGGCATCGGCATGTCCCGCACGGCCCGGCTGGCGCGGGTGGAGCTGCCGCTGGCCTGGCCGCCGATCCTCACCGGCATCCGGGTCTCCACGCAGATGCTGATGGGCATCGCCGCCATCGCCGCGTACGCCTCCGGTCCCGGCCTGGGCAACCTGATCTTCCGCGGGATCGCCTCGCTGGGCAGCAGCAACGCGCTCAACCAGGTGCTCGCGGGCACTCTCCTGATCATCGTCCTCGCGCTGCTGTTCGACGCCGGGTACGTCCTGATCGGGCGGCTGACCGTCTCCAGGGGGATCCGTGCCTGAGCCACCGGCTCCGAGGGCGCCCGGCACACCCGGGGCACCCGGGACGCCCGGCACGCCCGGGGCACCCGGCGGCGGGGCCGGCGAACCCACCGGAACCACCGGAACCACCGAAACCACCGGCGCGACCATCGAGCTGGAGGCCCTCACCAAGCGGTATCCGGGCAGCCCGCAGCCGGCCGTCGACAACGTCACCCTGGAGATCCGGGCGGGCGAGACCGTCATCCTCGTCGGCCCGTCCGGCTGCGGGAAGTCGACCACGCTGAAGATGATCAACCGGCTGATCGAGCCGAGCGGCGGCCGCATCCGCATCGGCGGCGAGGACGTCACCGACATGGACCCGGTGAGACTGCGCCGCAAGGTCGGGTACGCGATCCAGTCCAGCGGGCTGTTCCCGCACATGACGGTGGCCCAGAACATCGCGCTGGTGCCGAGGATGCTGCGCTGGCCGGCTGCCCGGGTACGGGCCCGGGTGGAGGAGATGCTGGACCTGGTCGGCCTGGACCCGGGCGAGTTCCACGGCCGCTATCCGCGCCGCCTCTCGGGCGGGCAGCAGCAGCGGGTGGGCGTGGCGCGGGCGCTGGCGGCGGATCCGCCGGTGCTGCTGATGGACGAGCCGTTCGGGGCGGTGGACCCCATCACCCGCGACCACCTCCAGGACGAGCTGATCCGGCTGCAGCACGACCTGCACAAGACGATCGTCTTCGTCACCCACGACTTCGACGAGGCGATCAAGCTGGGCGACCGGATCGCGGTGCTGCGGGAGCGCTCGCACATCGCCCAGTTCGACACCCCGGAGGCGATCCTCACCAACCCGGCGGACGACTTCGTGTCCGGCTTCGTCGGCGCCGGGGCCGCGCTGAAGCGGCTGAACCTCACCCGCGTGGGGGACGTGGAGATCACCGACTATCCGACGGTGACCGTCGACGACCCGCTCCAGGAGATCTTCAACCTGCTCCGCTCCAGCGGCTCCAACGAGATCCTGCTGCTCGACCGGCGCCGCCGCCCCTACAAGTGGCTCCGGCGCGGCGACCTGATGCGGGCCAAGGGCTCGCTGGCCCGCGCGGGCACCCTGGTGCACGACACGGTGACCCGGGACGCGACCCTGCGGGACGCGCTGGAGGCGGTGCTGACCGACAGCTCCGGCCGGGTGGCGGTCACCGGTGGGCGCGGCGCGTACGAGGGCGTCGTCGACGTGGAGACGCTGATGAACTCCGTCCACGAACTGCTGGAGGCCGACCGGCTGGAGGCGATGGAGGCCCAGCACGAACTGGAGGGGCAGCGGGCCGTGAGGACGCACGCCGAGCAGGAGAGCGCGGGCGGGGAGGCGGACGCGTGAGCGCCTCTTCGCGGCAGCCGCCCGGCGGACGCCGTCCCCCGGGCGGGCACGAGGCCGCGGGACTCTCCTTCCGGGACGGGAGCGGGAACCAGGACGCGGACGACGAGGGCCGGGGCGGGGACGACGAGGGCCGGGGCGGGGACGACGGCGGGCCCGGAGACGGGACGACGGGACGTCCGGCCGGGTCCGCGGCGGCGGACGCCTCCCGGGTGACGTGGCAGAAGCTGACGGCCCTGCCCGTGGTGCTGGTCGTCGTCCTGTGCGCGACCTGGCTGTGGTTCACGCAGGCCGACCTGGACGCGCTGTCCCAGAACGCGCTCTCCGGCGGGCGGGTGACCAGGGCGCTCCGGCAGCACATCGAGCTGACCGTGATCTCGACGTTCTTCGTGCTGGTCATCGCGATCCCGCTGGGCGTCCTGCTGACCCGGCCGGCACTGCGCAGGGCGGCCCCGGCCGTGATGGCGTTCGCCAACACGGGCCAGGCGACGCCCGCGATCGGTCTGCTCGCGCTGCTGGTGATCTGGCTGGGCATCGGCCGCCGGGCCGCCCTCATCGGCATCATCGCCTACGCCGTGCTGCCGGTGCTCTCCAACACCATCGCGGGTCTGCGGGCCAACGACCCGACGCTGCTGGAGGCGGCGCGCGGCATCGGCATGTCCCCGCTGGGCGTGCTGACCCGTGTGGAACTGCCCCTGGCCGTCCCGCTGATCCTCGCCGGGGTGCGTACGGCCCTCGTCCTGAACGTCGGCACCGCCACCCTGGCGACCTTCGGCGGGGGCGGCGGTCTGGGCGCCCTGATCACCACCGGGATCACCAGCCAGCGGATGCCGGTGCTGATGCTGGGCTCGGTCCTCACCGTCGCACTGGCCCTGCTGGTGGACTGGCTGGCCTCGCTGGCCGAACTGCTGCTGCGGCCGCGGGGGCTGGAGGCCGGCGGATGAGGCGGCGCGGGTGTCCGCTGCTCACCGGTGTGCTGCTGGCCGGTGTGCTGCTGGCGGGGGTCTCCTCCTGCGGGCTGACCAGCGGCTCCCCCATGGTCGACGACGTGGAGCCGGGCTCGATCGGGCGGGGGAGACCGCTCGAGGGCGCGACCCTCACCGTCACGTCGAAGGAGTTCACCGAGCAGCTGATCCTGGGCGCGATCATGGGCATCGCCTTCCAGGCGGCCGGCGCCGAGGTCGTCGACCGCACCGGCATCCAGGGCTCGGTCGGCTCCCGGGAGGCGGTCGTGAACGGGGACGCGGACGCCGGGTACGAGTACACCGGCACAGCGTGGATCACCTACCAGGGCAACAGCAGGCCCCTCCCCGACCCGCGCGAGCAGTGGGAGGCGGTGCGCGAGGCCGACCGGGGGAACGGGGTGACCTGGCTGGAGCCGTCGGAGCTGAACAACACCTACGCCCTGGCCGTGAACCAGGCCGGCTTCAGGAAGTACGGCACGCGGACGCTGTCGGACGTGGCCGCGCTGACGAAGTCCGATCCGGCGGCGGTGACCCTGTGCGTGGAGGGCGAGTTCGCCAACCGGGCGGACGGGCTGCCGGGCATGGAGAAGGCGTACGGCATGAACATCGCCGCGGGCAACGTCACCCAGATGGACACCGGGATCATCTACACCCAGACGGCCGAGGGCACCTGTACGTACGGCGAGGTCTTCACCACCGACGGACGGATCAAGTCCATGAACCTGGAGGTGATGGAGGACGACAGGACGTTCTTCCCTCACTACAACGCGGCGCCGACGGTCAACACCGACACCCTGGAGGAGTGGCCGGCGATCCCCGAGGTCCTCGACCCGGTCACGGCGGAGCTGGACAACGAGGTGGCGCGGACCCTGAACGCCAGGGTGGACGTGGACGGCGAGGACCCCCACCAGGTGGCGCTGGACTGGATGGTGGACGAGGGGTTCGTCGAGGAGGGGTAGGCACGGCCGGGCAGGTGGGCCGCGTCAGCAGCTCGGGACCCCGCCCGCGTCCTCCTCCAGGGCGACGAGGGCGTCGACGGTGGTCTCGAGGGTGGTGACCGGGATCAGGCGCAGGCCGTCGGGGAGTTCGGCCTGCGCGTCGGCGCACTCGGCCTCGGGCACCAGGAAGACGGTGGCGCCGTCCCGCCGGGCGGCCTGCGTCTTCAGCGGCACGCCGCCCACGGCGCCGACCCTGCCCCCGGCGTCGATCGTGCCCGTACCGGCGATGGTCCGGCCGCCGGTGAGGTCGCCGCCGTTCAGCTTGTCGACGATGCCGAGGGAGAAGAGCAGACCGGCGCTGGGGCCGCCGACGTCGGCGAGCTCCAGGTCGACCTCGACGTCCTTGCCGTCCAGGTCCAGGTAGTCCAGCGCGGCCAGGGTCGCCTCGTCCTGGGACCTGCGCATCTGGTCCTCGTTGTACCGCTCGATCTCCTCGAGGTCGTTCCCGCTGGGGTAGACCGAGTCGCGGGGCATGACGGCCCGGTCGGTGCCGAACCAGGCGTCGAGGACGTCCGGGAGGCTCACCCGGGTGTCGGGGGAGGTCGCCTCGATCGTCGTCATCCGCAGCTGGCCGGTGGTCTCGCGGGTCGGCGCGCCGGAGATGGTGATGACCGGCGTGCCCCGGTCCTCGCCGAGCACGTCGGCCGTCAGCCCCGGCTGTGCCACCGAGAACGGCAGCGGCGCGAACACCGCCGTGGCCAGCAGGGCGACGACGGGAACGGCGCAGACGGCGAGGGCCCGGGGGCGCGTGAGGCGAGAGAGCACGGGATCAATCTAACGTGGCGCCCCGTGCCTGCCCCGGCCGCCCGCCCCGGGTCCTCGTCCCGGGCCCCCGCACCGGGGCCTCGTCCCGGGCCCCCGCACCGGTGTCAGCGCAGTGCGTCCGCGACCTCGCGGGCCGCGTCCATGACCCGCGGGCCGACCCGTTCGGGGACCACGTCGGCCAGCATCACCACACCGACGCTGCCCTCGACGCCGGTGACCCCGAGCAGCGGCGCCGCCGCTCCGCAGGCGCCGGCCTCCAGTTCGCCGTGGGTGAGGGTGTATCCGGGGTCGTGGGGCCGTTGCAGGCGGGCCGAGATGATCGCCTTGCCGGCGGCGCCCCGCTCCAGCGGATGCCGGAACCCGGCCCGGTAGGCCACGTGGTAGTCCGTCCACGACGGTTCCACCACGGCGACGGCCAGCGCTTCGGCCCCGTCCACCAGGGTCAGGTGCGCGGTCGCGCCGATGTCCTCCGCCAGCGACCGCAGGGCCGGCATCGCGGCCTCGCGTACGAGCGGATGCACCTGGCGGCCCAGCCGCAGCACGCCGAGCCCGACCCGGGCCCGTCCGCCGAGGTCACGGCGGATCAGCGCGTGCTGTTCCAGTGTGGCGAGCAACCGGTACACAACGGTCCGGTTCACGCCCAGTTTGTGGGATAGCTCGGTGACGGTCAGACCGTGGTCCGTGTCGGCCAGCAGCTTGAGGACCCGCAGTCCCCGGTCGAGCGTCTGGGAGGTCTCCGCGGTCACGACGCCCACTCCTTCGTGGTCAGGTCGGCGGCCCTCTCACGGCGTATGCGTCACCGAGTCCCGTCGGTGACGCGCTCCAGAGGCCGCCGATCGGCCGGCGGCCCGGCTGTGTCCCGGGCGCAGTCGCTTCACGGCTGCGCTCCGCGGCGGCGCTGCCACGGGGCGTGTGCGTAGCGGGACAGTAGCGAGCCGGTTCGGTCAGCGGAAGGCTCCGTCCAGAATCCGGGCACCGGCGATCGCAAAGTGGCACCTTTCGTCCCGCTATGCGCGGAGGGTGGAGGGAGTTCACCGCATGCGGGTCGCCCACTCCTGCACCTTGGCGATCCGCTGGCGCAGCTGTCCCGGCGTGGCCTCGGCGGCGGGCGGTCCGCCGCAGACGCGGCGCAGCTCGGTGTGGATGACGCCGTGCGGTTTGCCGCTCTGGTGGACGTAGGCGCCGACCATGTTGTTGAGCTGGCGGCGCAGTTCCATCATCTCCTTGTGGGAGACCACGGGGCGCCGCTCGGCGGGCAGTTCGATCAGGTCGGCCTCGGTGTCCGGCTTCTTGCGGCTGTGCGCGATCTGCCGGGCCTGCCGCTTCTGCAGCAGCAGTTCCACCTGGTCGGGTTCGAGGAGCCCGGGGATGCCCAGGTAGTCCTGCTCCTCCTCGCTGCCGGGGTGGGCCTGCATGCCGAAGTCGGCGCCGTTGTAGGTGACCCGGTCGAAGACGGCGTCGGACTCCAGCGCCTCGAAGGGCAGCATCTCCTCGCCGGTGTCCTCGTCCTGCTCCCGGTTCGCCTCGTCCATCTCCTTCTCGGACTCGGCGTACGGGTCCTCCTCGCCCTCCTTCTTCGGCTTGTCCAGGACGTGGTCGCGCTCGCGCTCCATCTCGTTCGCGAAGCCCAGCAGGTCCGGGACGGTCGGCAGGAACACGGAGGCGGTCTCGCCGCGCCGCCGCGACCGGACGAAACGGCCGACCGCCTGGGCGAAGAACAGCGGGGTGGAGATGGTGGTCGCGTACACGCCCACGGCGAGGCGCGGTACGTCGACGCCCTCGGACACCATGCGGACGGCGACCATCCACCGGTCGTCGCTGCCGCTGAAGTCGTCGATCCGCTTCGAGGCGCCGGTGTCGTCGGACAGGACGACGGTGGCCTTGCTGCCGGTGATCTCGCGGATCAGCTTGGCGTAGGAGCGGGCGGAGTCCTGGTCGGCGGCGATGACGAGGGCACCGGCGTCCGGGACGGACTTCCTGACCTCGGTCAGCCGCTGGTCGGCGGCGCGCAGCACGGACGGCATCCAGTCGCCGCGCGGGTCGAGGGCGGTGCGCCAGGCCTGGCTGATCGCGTCCTTGGTCATGGGTTCGCCGAGGCGGGCCGCGACCTCGTCGCCGGCCTTGGTGCGCCAGCGCATGTTGCCGCTGTAGGAGAGGAAGATGACGGGACGCACGACGCCGTCGGCGAGCGCGGAACCGTACCCGTAGGTGTAGTCGGCGGCCGACCGGCGGATGCCGTCGTCGCCCTCCTCGTACGCCACGAACGGGATGGGGTTGGTGTCGGACCGGAACGGCGTACCGGTGAGCGCGAGCCTGCGGGTGGCCGGCTCGAACGCCTCCAGGCAGGCCTCGCCCCAGGACTTGCTGTCACCGGCGTGGTGGATCTCGTCGAGGATGACGAGGGTCTTGCGCTGCTCGGCGCGGTTGCGGTGCAGCATGGGGCGCACGCCGACACCGGCGTAGGTGACGGCGACGCCGTCGTAGTCCTTGCCGACCGGGCCGGCGCTGTACTCGGGGTCCAGCTTGATCCCGATCCGCGCGGCGGCCTCGGCCCACTGCTTCTTGAGGTGCTCGGTGGGCGCGACGACGGTCACCTGCTGCACGACGTGGTGGTGCAGCAGCCAGGAGGCCAGCGTCAGCGCGAAGGTCGTCTTGCCGGCGCCGGGGGTGGCGACCGCCAGGAAGTCGCGGGGCTGCGTCTGTAGGTACCTCTCCATCGCCCCCTGCTGCCAGGCGCGCAGCTTCCCGGCGGTGCCCCAGGGGGCACGGCCGGGGAAGGCCGGGGACAGGTGGTGCGAGGCAGAAGCGGCGGTGGTAGTCACGGTCTCCGCTGGGGGACGGGGGCGGGTTCGGGCAGCTCGGCCGCACCGGGCACCCGGCCGCACGAGGCAGCCGGCCACACCCGGCAGTCGGCGTACGGCAACCGGGCCACCCTATCCGCGCCCCGGTCCGGACAACGCCCGGACCGGGCTGGGGCACTCGGGGGTGGGACCGACGTCACAGCCTCCGCAACCGCTCCGCGACGCTTCCCACGTCCGTCTCCACCCCTGAGGCCACCTCGATGACCAGCGCATACGCCGTGTCCTGATCGACGGCGGCGAGATCGACGCCGTTGAGGGCGAGGAAGGTCACGGCGGCCAGCCAGGCGGTGCGCTTGTTCCCGTCGACGAGGGGGTGGTTGGTGGCGATGGCGTGGAGGAGGGCGGCTGCCTGTTCGTACAGGCCCGGGTAAGCGGCCGTACCGAACATCCGGGCGCGGGGGCGGTGCACGGCCGAGGCCAGCAGTCCGGGCTCCCGTGTCTCGGGCGGACGGCCGCCGAAGGCGACCTCCGCGAGGACGGTGACCTCGTCGACGGTGAGGTGCCTCGCCGCTCCCCGCGGAGCGGCCGACTTCCGGTGCGTGGTCACTCGCCCAGCCTCCGCAGCAGGTCGGCGTGCTCGCGCGCGAGGCGCTCGCCGACGGCGCGCACCGTCAGGCGCTCGTCACGCAGGTACCCGCACACGGCCTCCTCGACCACGGCTTCGGGCGTGCGGCCCTGCGCGTCGGCGAGATCCTGGAGTGCGTGCAGGCGTGCGGGGTCGAGCTGAAGGAAGAAATCGGACATGGCCGCAGACTACTGTTCGTGATCATCCCGATGCGACCGGTTTACGGCTCTCGCTCCCGCAGCCGCGTCGTCACCCACACCCCCGCCAGTGCCACCGCCGCCATCGGCAGGAACACCGCGGCGAAGGCGGCCGGGTGGGAGCCGGAGGCCCGGGCGGCGCCGTGGGTGACCGTGCCGCCGCCGAGGGCGGCGAAGGCGGCGCCGCCGACGGCCAGCAGGAGGACGCTGGAGAGGCCGTCGGACATCTGGAGGGCGGCCGAGTTGGTGCCCGCCTCCTCGGGGGCGGAGAGCTGGAGCAGGAGCACGCTGGTGGAGGAGATCACCAGGCCCATCCCGAGGCAGCCGAACGCCCAGGCGACGGCCAGGGCCCAGGCGGGGACCGCCTCGATCAGCACGCTCGGGGCCGCCGCGATGGCGCCGGCCACCAGGGCCATCCCCAGGGTCGTCAGCCGCTCCCGGTGGGGCTGGAGGCGGGGCCGGGACTGGAGCCAGGAGCCCAGCGCCCAGGTGACGCCGCCCGCCGCCAGGGAGAACCCGGCGAGGGTGGGGCTGAGGCCGCGCTGGGTGACCAGCATCAGCGGGACGAAGGACTCGGCGGCGATGAAGGAGCCCGCGGCGACGCCGCGCAGCAGCACCACCGAGGGCAGGCCGCGCGCCGCGCGGTAGGTGCCGCGCGGGAGCAGGCCCAGCACCGCGGGCACCAGCAGGGCGACACCCGCCGCACCGGGCAGCAGGGAGAGCCAGCGCAGGTCCTGGGCGGCGTACTGGAGCAGCCCGGCGCCGAAGGAGATCGCGAGGGCGAGGCGGATGCGGCGGCCGCCGGAGGAGGCCGGTGCGTCGGTGCCGTCACCCGTCGGGCCGGACGCCAGGCGGCGTATCTGCGGGAGGGCGAGGGCGAGGGGGAGCACGACGAGGACCGGGATGCCGAGGAACACCCACCGCCAGCCGAGGTGTTCGGTCACCGCTCCGGAGGCGAGGGGGCCCACGATCGAGGGCACCACCCAGCTCGCCGCGAACGCGGCCATGATCGCCGGACGCAGCCGCTGCGGATAGGCCCGGCTCACGACGACGTACAGCGCGACGATCACCATGCCGCCGCCGAGGCCCTGCACGGCCCGGCCCAGGACGAACGGCCACATCGCGCCCGCCGTCCCGCCCAGCAGGAGTCCGGCGGCGAAGGCGGCGATGCCCGTGGTCAGCGGTGCGAGCGGTCCGCTCCGGTCCGACCACTGGCCGGCGAGGACCATCGCGAACAGGCTGGTGGTGAAGTACGCCGAGAACGCGAACGCGTACAGCGACACCCCGTCCAGGTCGCGCGCCGCGACCGGCATGGCCGTGCCCACCGCCGTCGCCTCGAAGGCGATCAGCAGCACCACGGAGACGATGCCGATGCTCAGCGCCCGGTAGGGGCCGCTCAGCACGCCCTCGCCGCCCTCACCGCCGGGGACGGCGGCGAGGGCGGGTGGGGTGGCGGGTCCGGGCGGGACGGTGGGTCCGGGCGGGACGTCGGGGGTCTTGGCGGCAGTGGTGTCGCGCGGGTTCGGGGCGGCCATGGGCGTCAGAGTAAGGGCCACAGATCACTTTGACGCCTGTCGGGGGTCGGACCGGCACCAGGACCTTGGTCCTACTCCCGGCCGCCTGTCCCGGTCCCCGGCACGGGCGGGGTGTTCCCGGAGCGCGCCCTCAGAGCACCCCGCCCGCCTCGTCCTGGAACAGCTCCGTCCAGTAGTGCCAGTCGGCGTCGGTCGTGGTGCCCGTCGGGTCGACGGCGGACAGGACCTGGATCATCGTCATGGCCAGCTGGTCGTAGGCCTCGCTGGTCAGCGCGTGGCCCGACTCCTCGTCGATGGCGTGCTCGCGGTGCAGCAGCCAGAGGGTGAAGGCGAGGGTCGAGACGTCCGTGTTCAACGGGTACAGGGCCGAGTCCGGCTCGCTCCAGTCCAGGACCGCGCCAGTGGCGCCGTCGACGACCAGGCTGTGGCCCTCGATCAGACGGCCGAGGCGGATCAGCCGGTCGGCATGGGCGGGCAGGCGGTCGGCCCGGAACGCGCCGGGGGCGTCGTCGCCGTCCTCGTCGTAGTACTCGGCGAGGGTCCGCAGCGGCAGGTCGGTGTCCAGCCGGAACAGGAAGCCGTCCTCGGGCAGGCCCGTCTCGCACAGGAAGCGGCGGGTCGGCTCGTGCGTCAGCGTCGCGGGGAAGTCGACCTCCTCGAAGCGGACCACGCCCCGTCGGCCGAACTCCCGGTCGAGCAGGCGGACCGGAAGGTCGAGGGCGAGCCCCGAGGCCGTGCCCGGACCGGCCACCAGGGCCAGCGGGCGGATCAGCGCGGCCATCCGCCACAGCGGCGCCGGCGCGCCGTCCGCGCCCTCCTCGAACACCGCGAGCAGCTGCCGCGAGGCCCGGGCCACCGCCTCGGTGCCCCAGCGGCCCGCGTAGGCGGCGAACTGGCCCCGCAGTCCCGCCAGTTCGTCCGTCGCCGCGGCGAACCGCACCAGGGTCGGCAGCGACGGGGCGAGCGGGCGACGGTCCATCAGGTCGGGGCGGTCGTGGAAGAAGTACGTCGTCGAGACCTCGCCGGTGGCACCGTCCAGCAGGACCGACTCCGTCTCCAGACCTGCGGGACCGAGCAGGTGGCCGACGACCAGCTGGTCCCGCAGCTCCGCGGAGAGTCGCTCGCCCGGGTCACCGGTCGAGTCGGCGACCGTGCGCGGGCCGCCGTCGGCGCACAGCTGCGTGAAGCTGAACAGGCCGCTGTCGCAGGGCAGTCCGGGGCCGGTCAGCCAGCGGCGCGTGGACGCGTGCGTGATGAACGGGTCGAGGTCGTCCTCGGTCAGGACGATCGCTCCCGCAGTGGCCGTGGCGTGCATGGCGTGCATGGCATCCGCGGCCACGGTGTCGGTCGTGCTCATGGCTCCCCCGTGCATACGTGCGCTCAGTCCCGTGTCCCGTGCTTCACCGCTTCGGACGGCACCGCCCCGCCCGGACGGGACGGGCCCCCGGCCCTCCGCACCCGGCAGCCGTCCCCCACCACTCGGAACACTACGTGCCACCACTGACAACGCCCCCGGGCCGGAAGCGGGCGGGCGCCCCGGCCGGAACACGGATGCGGACACCCCCGTCCCACAAGACGCCCGAACACCCCCGCGCGTTGCCTGCGCACGGAAATCGGCGTGAACGCCCTCCCACCACGACACCGGCCCCGGACGCCGGTCGCCGGTCGCCGGGCATCAGTCGCCGGACTTGATCAGCCGGTCACGACCACTGGTCACCACCGCCGCCTGCGGACGGACCGGCAGGCGGTCGACCGGGCGACCGGTGGCCGCGCAGACCGCGACAGACGCCCGCCACCGAGCATCAGCCACCGGACGTCAGTTCGCCGGACCTGACCAGCCGGTCACGACCACTGGTCACCACCGCCGCCTGCGGACGGATCGGCAGGCGGTCGACCGGGCGACCGGTGGCCGCGCAGACCGCGACGGACGCCCGCCACCGAGCATCAGTCGCCGGACGTCAGTCGCCGGACCTGACCAACCGGTCACGACCACTGGTCACCACCGCCGCCTGCGGGCGGATCGGCAGGCGGTCGACCGGGCGACCGGTGGCCGCGCAGACCGCGACGGACGCCCGCCACCGAGCATCAGTCGCCGGACGTCAGTCGCCGGACCTGACCAGCCGGTCACGACCACTGGTCACCACCGCCGCCTGCGGGCGGATCGGCAGGCGGTTGACCGGGCGGCCGGTGGCCGCGCGGACCGCGGCGGCGATGGCCGCCGGCGAGGTCACCACCGGCACCGCGCTGACCGCCTTCGCGCCGAACGGCGCGACCACGTCCCGCTCCTCGACCAGCTTCACGATCCGGATGTCGGGCACGTCCAGGGCGGTCGGCAGGGCGTAGCCGGTGAGATCGGGGTGCCGGACCAGACCGCGCGGTGTGCGCAGGTTCTCGGTGAGCGCGGCACCCACGCCCTGGGTGACGCCCGCCTCGATCCGGGCGGCCAGCTGGGCCGGGTTCAGCACCCGCCCCACGTCCTGGGCGACGGCCAGTTCCACGACCCGTACGGAACCGATCTCGATGTCGACGTCGACCACGGCGCGGATCGCGCAGAACGACATCCCGACGAAGGCGTCGCCCTGGCCGGACTCGTCCAGGGGCTCCGTGGGGTGCGGACGGCACTGGGCGGTGGCCCACAGCTCCTTGCCCACCAGTTCGTCGGCGACGGGCGTCGACAGCACGCCGTCGTACGAGGTGATCCGGCCGTCGCTGATCTGGAGCAGTTCGGCGGACATGCCGAACTTGTGGGCCAGGGGCGCCAGGAGCTGGGTGCGGACCATCTTCGCCGCGCGCTCCACCGCACCGCCCGACACCCAGGTGTGCCGGCCGCGGCTGCCCGCGCCGGCCGAGGGCTGGTCGGTGTCCACGGGTGCCACCCGCACCTCGTCGACGCCGAGGATCTCCTGGACGATCTGCCGGGCCAGCGTGGTGAAGCCCTGGCCGGTCTCGACGGCCGCGCACAGCACCGTCGCCACCCCGTCCTGGACCTTCACGGTGGCCGTGGACACCTCGTCCGCGCCCTCGCCGCCGAGCATGTGCACCATGCCCAGGCCGTAGCCCACCCCGCGGCGCACCGCACCCGGTTCGCCCGCGCCCTCGGGGCCGCCGGGCAGCAGCCACTCACCCTCGGGGGTGTCCTTGGGCAGCGGCGGCAGCGGGTGGTCCCGCACCGCCTCGAGGAGTTCGGCGACCGGGGCCGGGCAGGTCACGGTCTGGCCGGTGGGCAGGACGTCACCGGTCGCCATGACGTTGCGCATGCGCAGTTCGGCCGGGTCGAGGCCGAGCTTCCTGGCCAGTTTGTCCATCTGCGCCTCGTAGGCGGCGCACACCTGCAGGGCGCCCTCGCCGCGCACGTGGCCGGAGGGCGGGTTGTTGGTGCGGACCGCCCAGCCCTCGATGAAGGCGTTCGGGACGACGTAGGGGCCGCAGGCGAAGGCGACGGCGGCGGCCAGCGCGTCCGAGGACGTGTCGGCGTAGGCTCCCGCGTCGAGCAGGATCTGCGCCTCGACCTTCACCAGCCTCCCCTCGGCGTCGGCGTGGTGGCGGTAGCGCAGCAGGGTGGGGTGGCGGTGGGCGTGCCCGAGGAAGGACTCCTCGCGCGTGGCGGTGAGTTTGACCGGGCAGCCGGTCTTCAGCGCCAGCAGGCCGAGCGGCAGCCGGAAGCTCTGGTCCTCGCGGTCGGCGGTCGCGCCGGGCACCCCGGTGACGACGATCTTCACGCGCTCGGGGTCCAGGTCGAACGCGGCGGCGGCCTCGTCCCGGTCGCCGTGCGGGTCGGTGGAGGCCAGGTACAGCTCGACGCCTCCGTCCGGGCGGGGGACGGCGAGTCCGGCCTCGGCGCCGATGGGCGCGGGGTCCTGGCGGCCGATGCGGTACAGGCCGTCGACGACGAGCTCACCGGCCGCGTCGGGGTCGCCGTGGCGCAGCGGGATGTGGCGGATCAGGTTGCCGTCGGGGTGCAGCGGCTCGGCCTCGAAGGCCTGTTCGGGGTCGATCACCGGGTCGAGCACCTCGTACTCGACGATGACGGCGGCGGCGGCCATCCGCGCGGTGTCCGGGTGGTCGGCGGCGACGGCGGCGATGGCCTCGCCGTGGTGGCGTACGACGTCGGAGGCGAAGACCGGGCGGTCGGACCGGCCGCGCTCGTACACCGGGGTGCCGGGGACGTCCTCGTGGGTGACGACGGCGTGCACGCCGGGCATCTCGCGGGCGTGGGTGGTGTCGATGGACGCGATCCGCGCGTGCGGGTGCGGGGAGCGCAGCACGGCCGCCCACAGCAGGCCCTCGGCCCACAGGTCGGCGGCGTACGGGAAGGTGCCCTCGGTCTTGGCGCGGGTGTCGGCGGCCGGCAGGGAGACACCGAGCCCGCGCGGGGGCGCCTCCGTCCCGGCGGCGTCCTCCGTGGTCCGTGCGGCCTGCACGGTGGCGGCCTCGTTGCTCATGCCTGGTCTCCGTCCCGGCCGTGCGGCCGGTCATGCGGTCCGGGGTCCGTGAAGGCGGCGGGGCCGACGCCGCCGGCGCCCGGTCCTGCCTGGTGCGGGATGCGGAACCCTCCCGTCCCACCGCCGGATCCGTGTTCCGGGCCCGTCCCCCGGTGCGTGTCCCGGTCCGTGTCCCGGTCCTCGTCCTGGCCGTCCTGGTCGTCCTCGGCGTGCGCGGCGAGTTCCTCCCGTTCGGCGACGACCTCCTGGACGGCGTCCACCACGCCCCGGTAGCCGGAGCAGCGGCACAGGTTGCCGCACAGCGCCTGGCGGGTCTCCAGCGGGGTGGGCGCCGGGTTGCCCTCCAGCAGGTCGTGCACGGTCATCGCCATGCCCGGTACGCAGAAGCCGCACTGGACCGCGCCGCACCGCGCGAGCGCGCGCTGCACGTCCGACGGCCGGCCGTCCTGGGCGAGGCCCTCGACGGTACGGACCTCGTTGCCGGCCGCGGTGACGGCCGGGACCAGGCAGGACGCGACGAGGCGGCCGTCGACCTGCACGTTGCAGGCCCCGCACTCGCCCTGCGAGCAGCCGTCCTTGGCGCCGGCGAGGCCGAGGCGCTCGCGCAGCACGTAGAGCAGCGACTCGCCGATCCAGGCGTCGGTGACGGGCCGGTCGGTGCCGTTGACGCGCAGCACGTAGGAGGCGAGGGGGTGGTCGTCGTGCGCGGCGACGAGGAGCGGTTCGTGCCCGGGTGACGTGTCGTCGGGTGCGTCCGGGCCCACGTCCGGGCCCACGTCCGGGCCCGCGTCCGGGCCGGTGTCGAGGGGCGGGGCGGGTTCGGGGGCCGCGGCTTCCGGTCCGGCGTCCCCGTCCGGGGCCGTCTCGGTGTGGTCCCTCGCGCCCTCGGGTGCCGCTGCGGCCGGGGGGGCTCCCGGGCCCTCCTGGGCGTCGTGCGGCTCCTGGGGCCGCTGGGCGTCCGCGACGGCCCCCTCGGCCCCCGGAGCCCGCCCGTGCCCGTCGGCGGGCCGTGCGGGGCCCTCCGGATCCGGCTGCGGGTGCTCACGGAGCTCCGGGGCGGACGGTCCGCCGACCGCCTCCGGGTGGTCCTCGGGGCCGGGCCGCCAGTGGGGCTCGGCGGGGGCCGGCTGCGGCACCCCGGTCGACCGGGGCGGGGTGTCGTGCCCCGGAGCGGGCCACCCGTCGGTCCGCTCCCGTGCGGGGTCGGCGGTGTACTCCTGGCCGTACGCGGGGGCTCCCTGGCCGTGCTCCGCGCGCCAGTCGGTCTCCGGGCCGTCCTGCTCGCGGCCCTGGCCCCCGTCCTGCCCGCGCTCCTGCTCCCCGCCGGGAGCGGAGTGGGGGTGGTGCTCCGGGTCCACACCTGGCACTCCGGGGCCCCACGGCTGTCCGATGGCCTGCGCGGCCCAGGGCGCGGAGGCGCCGCCCGGGGGGGTGGGGGGCGGGGCGACCGGCGGGGTGGCGCCCCACTGCTCGGCCAGCGCGGAGGTGGTGAACTCGCCGGACTCGTCCGGGAGGTCGCCGCCGGCGACGGGGATCGACCACTGGCCGGTCACGTCGGAACCCGGTGCCTGTGCCGGGCCGCCGGCGCCGGGCGGTTCCTCGAAGTGCCACTGGCCCGAGGTCCCGGGGTCGTACGTGAACCGGTCCTGGCCGCCGTACTGCTGCGCCGCCTGTGCCCCCGGGTTCTCCCCCGCCTGCCCGGCCTGCGGGTCGTGCCACTGGGCGCCGTCGGCGGGGGCGCCCGGCGCTCCGGTGCCCGGCACCGCCCAGCCGCCGGCGACCGCGGGGTCGGTGCCCGCGGTGGTGGCGGTGATGGACGGCGGCACGTAGCCGTGGCCGGGTGCGGCGAGCGGGCTCTCCATCGAGTCCAGCAGGGCGTCGATGCCCCCCTCGGGGAGCTTCACGAAGGCGGTGGCGCCGTCGTCGTAGTCTCCCTGGGGCAGCGGGTCCCAGCGGCTTCCGCCGCCCTGGGACGTGCCGGACGTGCCCTCTCCGTGCTGGTCGTCGGTCACGACAGCGCCCTCCCCAGTGCTCGTCGGGCCAGTGCGGCGACGGTGCGCCGCAGGTGCAGTACCGCGGGCGGCAGCGACGGGACGGAGCCGTCCTCGTCGGGTACCGGATCGGGGATGCAGGCCGCGGCGACGTACTCCCCGAACGCCTTCAGCGCCTCCGGCACGAGCGCGCGGTTGTTGTCCCAGTCGATGAGCTGGGCGACCCACTGCTCGGCCTCCAGGGGCCGCAGCGCCATCGGCGCTATGGCGCCGACCGCGCAGCGGACACCGCGCCGGGCGGGGTCGAGGACCAGGGCGACGGAGGCGACCGCGCGGCCGGGGCCGGTGCGGCCGGTGGCCTTCAGGAAGACCTGCGGGGCGTGCAGCAGCGGCACGCGCACGTAGCCGATGAGTTCACCGGCGCGCAGCATGTCCATCCCGGCCAGCAGGTGCGACACCGGGATCTCCCGGCGGGCCCCGCCCTGGCCCGCGATGATCAGCGTCGCCTCGAGCGCGGCCAGCACGGGCAGCGCGTCCCCGGTCGGGGCGGCGGAGGCGATGTTGCCGCCCAGGGTGCCCGCGTTGCGGATGTGCGGCGGTCCGGCGGCCCGCGCGGAGGCGGCGAGCGCCGGGATGAGGGCGGCGAAGTCGGGGCGGCCCATACGGGCGTGGGTGAGGCCGGCGCCGAGCAGCGCGTGGCCGTCCTGGTACTGCCAGCCGCGGATCTCGCTGATCCTGCCGAGGCCGACCAGTGCCGTCGGCCTGAGCTGCCCGGAGTTGACGGCGGCCATCAGATCGGTGCCGCCCGCGACGGGCACGGCGGCGGGCACGGCTGTCAGCGCCGCCACGGCCTCGTCCAGCGTCGTGGGCAGCGTCACGGACTGCGCCGCCTGCGGTGCGTGCGTGCTCAAAACCGACTGCCCCTTCCCGCGGCCCCACCTGGCCCCACCTGTTGCAGCCGTACGGTACGACCTGACAGGGCGGACGTGGCAACTCTGGCACATCTTCGCGAGCACCGAGGACAGGGGTCCACTAGGAGACGTTCACCCACTTCACAGCCCACTTGGTCCGTTTTCGCACACCATCGCCCGTGCGCTCGAATGGGAACGGTTCGGAGGATCTTGATCCCTTTTCGCACGAGCTGTCCACCATGGGGCGGGCTTCCGGGCATGGCCGGTTCCGGCCGGGCTACGCGCCACCGGCCCGGTGCCCGCTACCGGTTCGGTGCCCGCTACCGGTTCGGGGGTGCGCCGTCGAGGGGGCGGCCCAGCACGCCGGGGCGCCGCTGCCAGGGCAGCGGGCCGGTGGGCGGGCGGTAGGCGACGCCGAGGGCGTCGAGCCGCCGGTAGTGGGCGGTCATCCGGCGCTCGAAGCCGGCGAAGTCCCGCTGCGCGGGGGCGGGCAGCGGGCTCCAGGCGACCTCGGCGAGGGCCACGAGCCGGGGGAAGACCTGGTAGTCCACCCGCGCCTGGTTCTCGGTCACCTCGGACCAGGCGTTGGCCTGGGTGCCGAGCACCCGCCCGGTCTCCTCGGGCGTGAGGTCCGCCGGTACGGGCTCGAACCGGTAGACGTCCTCCAGGGTCCGCACGTACCCGATCGGCACCGGCTCCTCGGGGCCCGCGTCCTGACGGTGGTCCAGGTACACGTGCTGCTCGGGGCACATGACCACGTCGTGTCCCGCGCGGGCGGCGGCGGCCCCGCCGGCGTAGCCGCGCCAGGAGGACACGGCGGCGCCCGGGGGCAGGCCGCCCTGGAGGATCTCGTCCCAGCCGATCAGCCGGCGCCCGCGCGCGGCGAGCCAGCCGGCGAAGTGCCCGACGAACCAGGACTGGAGGGCGTCCTCGTCGGCCAGTGAGAGAGCGGCGATCCGTTTCTGCGCGGCCTCCGAGGCACGCCACTGGTCCTTCGGGCATTCGTCGCCGCCGATGTGGACGAACGACGAGAACGAGGGCGACGGCGCATACGCGGCGGGACCCGCGGCGTCGGCGGGGAACAGTTCCAGGACTTCCTCGAGAACCCCTTCGTAGAAGCGCAGGGTGGTGTCGGTGGGGGCGAGTACGTTCGGGCTGATCCCCCAGGTGTCCCAGACGGTCAGCGAGGAGGTGTCGACGACGTCGGTGTTGCCGAGTTCCGGATACGCGGCGATGGCGGCCTGCGAGTGGCCGGGCACGTCGATCTCGGGAACGACGGCGATATGCCGCTCGGCCGCGTAGGCGACGATCTCCCGGATGTCGTCCCGCGTGTAGTGGCCGCCGTGCGGTGTGTCGTCCCACAGGGGCGAGGCGCGGTGGCCGGTTTTCGTCCTGGTACGCCAGGAACCCACCTCCGTCAGCCGCGGGTACCGCTCGATCTCGATGCGCCACCCCTGGTCGTCCGTCAGGTGGAGGTGCAGGACGTTGAGTTTGTGCGCGGCCATCAGGTCGAGGTGGCGCAGCACGCCCTCCTTGGGCGTGAAGTGCCGGGCGACGTCGAGCATGAGGCCGCGCCAGCGGAAGCGGGGGGCGTCCTCGATGGTGACGTGCGGCACGGCCCAGACCCGGTCGCGGGCGAGCGGAGCCCTGCGGTACGCGTCGGGCCCGAGGAGCTGCCGCAGCGTCTGGGCGCCCCAGAAGACACCGGCCGCGCCGCCCCCCTCGATCAGGACGCCGTTCCGGTCGCTGACGAGGCGGTACTCCTCGGGGCCGAGCCCGGAGCCGAACCGGAGTCCGATACCGTCGCCGCCGGTGCCGTCGGGCTCCCGTCCCTCGCGCAGCGGCAGGCCGGTGGCCTGCCGGAGCACGGTGCGCAGCCAGTGGCCGACGCCTTCCGTCGCGGTGCCGGCGCAGAGCCGGGAGTCCGCCGTCAGCCGCACTTCACCCGAACCGGCGACGACGCTGCGCGGTGCGGGAATCAGTTCCGTCAATGCTGTCACGTCAGTCCTTCACCGCGCCGCCCGGGCCGGAGACCAGGCGCCGCTGTACGAGTAGGAAGAAGACCGGTACCGGAACCGTCAACACCGTGGACGCCGCCATCACGCCGCCCCGCTCGCGCGGGCGCGGCCGGCCACGAACCGCCGGCAGCAGTACCCGGTCCACGCCCCCCGAGCTGCCGGGCGCAGTCATCCGGCGGAGCCGAACGCCTCGTTCATCTTCCTCTCCGCGCTCTCCGCGGCGGCGTCCACGTCCTTCTTGCCGCTGACGACCTCCTGGAACATGGTCGGCAGTACCAGCGAGGCGTCGATCTGCGCCCAGGCGGGCGAGGCCGGCACGAACTCGGTGCCGGCCTCGAGGGTCTCCACGAACGGTTTTCCGGCGGCCGCCTGCCGGCGCACGTCCGAGAAGGTCGGCAGGAAGCCCATCGCGTCGAACAGTTCGCCCTGCGCCCTCTTCGAGGCGAGCCGCTGCATCAGGTCGACGGCGGGGGTGCGGTGCGAGGTCGACTTCAGGACACCGAGGTTGTTCCCGCCCGCGAAAGCGGGGGCGACGGAACCGGGCTCCACTCCCGGCAGCGGCACGACGGCGTCCTTGCCCTTCACGGTCCCGGCCTCGATCGCCGCGTGGCTGAAGTCGCCGCCGATCGCCATGGCGGCCTTGCCCGAGGCGAAGGCGGTCACCGTGTCGTTGCCGCCCATGCCGGCGCACCTGGCGGCCGGGCAGTTGTCGTCGCCGAAGAGGGAGGTGTACGCCTCGATGCCCTTGCGGGCGGCGGGGGTGTCGATCGCGGAGGCGTACGAGCCGCCCTTGCCGGTGGCGAGTTCGCCGCCGTGGGCCCAGAGGAAGGGCATCGCGCCGTAGGTGTAGGCGCCGCCGACGGCGATGCCGTACAGGTCCGGCTTCGCGGCGCGGATCTCCTGCGCGGTGGAGATCAGTTCGGCCTGCGAGGCGGGGGGTTCGAGGCCGAGTTCGTCGAAGACGTCGGTGCGGTAGTAGAGGGCGCGCACGCCCACGAAGTACGGCGCGCCGTAGACCCTGCCGCCGACGGTGACCGACTGCCGGGCGGTCGGGTCGGTGTCCTTGGCCTCGTCCCGGGCACCGAACTCCTCGGTGACGTCCGCGAGTCCGCCGTCCTTCACGTAGCCGGCGGTGTCCGTGTTGCCGTACTCGACGAGGTCGGGGGCGGACTTCGGGTCGTTGAAGGCGGCCCTGACGCGCTCGGCGCGGGTCTCGACCGGGATGTGCTCCACGGTGACCTCGGTGCCGTCGTGCGCCTTCTCTAATCCGGCGACGACGGATTCGACGACCTTTTCCTTGGGTGCGTTGTTCACCTCCTGGAAAAGCCAGACGCGCGAGGTCCCGGCCCTCTCGTCCTTTCCGGAGGAGGAGTCCCCGGAAGTCCGGGGCGCGCAGGCGGCGGTGGCGATGACGGCCGCGAGGGCGACCGTGCGGACGGACAGCTTCATGGACTGCTTCCTCCGATGAAGTGTTGCACCATGCGCAACGCCGGTTTCGCCGTGCACGACAACACCGGAGGTCAGAGACCGGGTGAACGAGCCCACAAGAGGTCTCCACCACTCTGTGACCGGCGGACGCACTCCGTGCAACCGCGGGCAGCACGAAGGCCCCCAGGGCGCACACAACGCGCCCGGGGGCCGGAGCCCGGCGCGGCTACTTGTCGCCCTTGCCCTTGCCGCCCTTGCCCTTGTCGTCGTCGCCGCCACTCATGGACTCGTAGATCTCCTTGCACATGGGGCAGACGGGGTACTTCTTCGGGTCACGGCCGGGCACCCACACCTTGCCGCACAGCGCCACGACGGGCGTGCCGTCGAGAGCGCTCGCCATGATCTTGTCCTTCTGGACGTAGTGGGCGTAGCGCTCGTGGTCGCCGTCACCGTGGGAGGTCTGCGGCGTCGGCTCTACGAGGGTCCCCGTACCAGTCCCGCGCTCGGGCTCAAGAGTGCTCATGAAGCCAAGAGTACTGAAGCTCACACGCCTCAGTTGAGCGAAGGGTCGTCCGGATATGTGGCCACCATCGCCAGGTCGCCCCGCTGGCGGCGCAGCACCTCGCGCCAGAGCCGCTCGGGCACCGGGGACGAGACGTCGCCGGGCTCCGACTCGACGACGTACCAGGCGCCTTCCACCAGTTCGTCCTCCAGCTGACCGGGGCCCCAGCCCGCGTATCCGGCGAAGATGCGCAGCGAGCCGAGGGCGGCGGCGAGCAGCTCCGGCGGCGCCTCCAGGTCGACCAGTCCGATCGCGCCGTGGACCTGGCGCCAGCCCAGCGGCGCGGCCGTGGTGCCCGCCCCGGCCCCGCCGGGGACGACGGCGACGCCGAGGGCCGAGTCCAGCGACACCGGGCCGCCCTGGAAGACGACCCCGGGTTCGCCGGCCAGGTCCGCCCAGCCCTCCAGGATGTCGCCCACGTCCACCGGGGTCGGGCGGTTGAGCACGACACCGAGGGACCCCTCCTCGTCGTGGTCGAGGAGGAGCACGACCGCGCGGTCGAAGTTCGGATCCGCCAGGGCGGGCGTGGCCACGAGCAGCCGCCCTGTGAGCGAGGACACCTCGGTCATGCCAGACATGATCCCGCATCTTCCCCCTCCGTGGGGAGGCAATGGGAGTACGGGGGTGGTCGCGGCCGTCCCGCGCGGGAGCGGCCTGGTGGGGCGCCCGTCGGGGTGGGCCGAAGCGGCCCGCCCGGGCCGGGCGGGCGTACGGAAGCACCCCCGGCGCACGGTGCCGCCGGTGACCCCGGGTGTCCGGACGGGGACTTCCCGTGCCGTGGCGGCCCGGGGGCGGGAGCGGGCCGTGCACGGGCTGGTGGACCGGGCGTTGCGGGCGACTACCCTTGCCCTTCTGGCCCTGCCCCCTCCACGGAACGCGAGATTCATGACCGTCAACGGCGCTGAAGACGTACTGCTTGTCCACGGCGGGACCCCGCTGGAGGGGGAGATCCGTGTCCGCGGTGCGAAGAACCTGGTACCGAAGGCCATGGTCGCCGCCCTGCTGGGCAGCGAGCCGAGCCGGCTGGGCAACGTTCCGGACATCCGCGACGTCCGCGTCGTCCGAGGGCTGCTCCAGCTGCACGGGGTGACGGTCCGTCCCGGCGACGAGCCCGGTGAACTGGTGCTCGACCCCACGCGGGTGGAGAGCGCCAACGTCGCCGACATCGACGCCCACGCGGGTTCGTCCCGCATCCCGATCCTGTTCTGCGGCCCGCTGCTGCACCGGCTCGGGCACGCGTTCATCCCGGGGCTGGGCGGCTGCGACATCGGCGGCCGGCCGATCGACTTCCACTTCGACGTGCTGCGCCAGTTCGGCGCGACGATCGAGAAGCGTGCCGACGGCCAGTACCTGGAGGCCCCGCAGCGGCTGCGCGGTACGAAGATCAAGCTGCCGTACCCGTCCGTCGGCACGACGGAGCAGGTGCTGCTGACGGCGGTCCTCGCGGAGGGCGTCACCGAGCTGTCCAACGCGGCGGTGGAGCCGGAGATCGAGGACCTGATCTGCGTCCTGCAGAAAATGGGCGCGATCATCGCGATGGACACCGACCGGACCATCCGCGTCACCGGTGTGGACAAGCTCGGCGGCTACAACCACCGCGCCCTCCCCGACCGCCTGGAGGCGGCCTCCTGGGCGTCCGCGGCGCTGGCCACCGAGGGCAACATCTACGTCCGCGGCGCCCAGCAGCGCTCGATGATGACGTTCCTGAACACCTACCGGAAGGTCGGCGGCGCCTTCGAGATCGACGACGAGGGCATCCGGTTCTGGCACCCGGGCGGCCAGCTCACGTCGATCGCGCTGGAGACGGACGTCCACCCGGGCTTCCAGACCGACTGGCAGCAGCCGCTGGTCGTCGCCCTGACCCAGGCGACGGGCCTGTCGATCGTCCACGAGACGGTCTACGAGTCCCGGCTCGGCTTCACCTCGGCGCTCAACCAGATGGGTGCCCACATCCAGCTCTACCGCGAGTGCCTGGGCGGCTCCCACTGCCGCTTCGGCCAGCGCAACTTCCTCCACTCGGCCGTCGTGTCGGGCCCGACCCGGCTCCAGGGCGCCGACCTGGTCATCCCCGACCTGCGCGGCGGCTTCTCCTACCTGATCGCCGCCCTCGCCGCCCAGGGCACGTCCCGCGTCCACGGCATCGGCCTGATCAACCGCGGTTACGAGAACTTCATGGACAAGCTGGGGGAGCTGGGGGCGAAGGTCGAGCTGCCCGGCAAGGCGCTCGGCTGAGACCGGCTGACCGCCGGCACCGGCACCCCCGCCCGGCCAAGGGGCCGGGGGGCGTCCCCCCGGACAGACACAGCATGGACAGGCCGGGGAAGCCGGAGGCGGAGGCCGGGCTGCCCGGCAGGGCGCCCGGCCGGCGGGCCGGCCCCCGGCCGGCCTGTTGCGGTCTCGCCAAAGGGGCGGCCACCCGTTCGGGTGGCCGCCCCTTTGGCGTCGCTGTGCGTCGTACGCCGTCCCCGGACGTACGAACGGCGGAATTACTTGCCCTTGGCGGCTTCCTTGAGCTTCGAGCCCGCGGAGACCTTCACGCTGTAGCCGGCCGGGATCTGGATCGGCTCACCGGTCTGCGGGTTGCGCGCGGTGCGAGCGGCACGGTGAGTGCGCTCGAAGGTCAGGAAACCGGGGATGGTGACCTTCTCGTCCCCCTTGGAGACGATGTCGCCGACGATGTCGGCGAACGCGGCCAGCACGGCGTCGGCGTCCTTGCGGGTCACCTCGGCGCGGTCGGCCAGCGCGGCCACCAGCTCACTGCGGTTCATGTTGTTACTCCCGTGTTCTTCTTGCCGTTGGGGCGTGCCACGCGGCGGGGCCGCACTTGGGGCACGACCAAGCCGATGCTGCCAGGGTCCTCGGTGAGTCCCCCGGACCCGGGTACTTGTTCGGGCCCGTACGCCCCTGGAGGTGCTGCCCCCTGAACGTGGTCCCGGTGGAGCATCCTGCCTCTACCTGCGGCGGTAAAGCCAATCCGGCACTCGCAGGAGCCGCGATACCACCCCGGAGTCACCCGTGGGAGTCACCCGGGAGGCGCCCACGGCCCGACGACGGTAACGCTGCGTCCACCGCCGGCAGCGGACCGCGGAGGCCGGGGCCCGAGTCACGGCCGCCACCCTAGAGGGCGGCCGTGTACCACGGGTTCCACGACGCGCCGTTCGCACACCTGCCGTGGTGATGGTCACAGCCGCGGCAGGGGACCTAGGCGAGGGCGGCCGGGGCTTCCGTGCTCTTCGCGGCCTCCCGGACCGCACCGGCGACCGCGCCCGCGACCTTGTCGTTGAACACGCTGGGGATGATGTAGTTCGGGTTCAGCTCGTCCTCGGTGACCACGTCGGCCAGGGCCTTGGCGGCGGCCAGCATCATCTCGGTGTTGACGGTGTGGGACTGGGCGTCCAGCAGGCCGCGGAAGACACCCGGGAAGACCAGCACGTTGTTGATCTGGTTCGGGAAGTCGGAGCGGCCGGTGGCGACCACGGCCGCGGTCCGGCGGGCGATGCCCGGGTCCACCTCGGGGTCGGGGTTCGCGAGCGCGAACACGATCGCGTCGTCGGCCATCGCGGCCACGTCGTCGCCGTCGAGGACGTTCGGGGCGGAGACACCGATGAAGACGTCCGCGCCGCGCACGGCCTCCTTCAGCGTGCCGGTCAGGTTCTCCTGGTTGGTGTTGTCGCCGATCCAGCACAGCGGGGAGTCGGCGGGGGCGTCCACCAGGTCCGCGCGGCCCGCGTGCACCACACCGTGGATGTCGGCCACGACGGCGTTCTTCACACCGGCCGCGATGAGCAGCTTGAGGATCGCCGTGCCGGCCGCGCCGGCGCCGGACATGACGACCCTGATGTCCTCGATCGCCTTGCCGGTGACCCGCAGCGCGTTGGTCAGGGCGGCGAGGACGACGATCGCGGTGCCGTGCTGGTCGTCGTGGAAGACGGGGATGTCGAGGGCCTCGCGCAGCCGGGCCTCGATCTCGAAGCAGCGCGGCGCGGAGATGTCCTCCAGGTTGATGCCGGCGAAGCCCGGGGCGATCGCCTTGACGATCTCGACGATGGCGTCGGTGTCCTGCGTGTCGAGGCACAGCGGCCAGGCGTCGATGCCGGCGAACCGCTTGAACAGGGCGGCCTTGCCCTCCATCACCGGCAGGGCGGCCTTCGGGCCGATGTTGCCGAGGCCCAGCACGGCGGAGCCGTCCGTCACGACCGCAACGGAGTTGCGCTTGATGGTCAGACGGCGGGCGTCCTCGGGGTTCTCGGCGATGGCCATGCAGACGCGGGCCACGCCCGGCGTGTAGATCATCGAGAGGTCGTCACGGTTGCGGATGGGGTGCTTGGACGCCATCTCGATCTTGCCGCCGAGGTGCATCAGGAACGTACGGTCCGAGACCTTGCCCAGGCTGACGCCCTCGACTCCGCGGAGCTTCTCGACGATCTCGTCGGCGTGCCCGGTGGAGGTGGCCGCGATGGTGACGTCTATGCGGAGTTTCTCGTGGCCGGACGCGGTGACGTCGAGTCCGGTGACCGTGCCGCCGGAGGATTCCACGGCGGTGGTGAGCTGAGAGACGGAGGTCCCGCTCGCCGGCACCTCCAGCCGGATGGTCATCGAGTAGGAGACGCTGGGCGCCGTTGCCATGGCCGACTTCCTCTGCTTTCACCGTGTAGCTGCTCTGTGCCGTCCGATCGTCGCACCTACCGCCGAGTACGTGGTAGCCGCATCCGATTGCGAACGTTTTGGTCACAGGGAAAGCGGGTAACTGCGAAACCCTCCGGAAAGGTTGTTCCACCATACGAGAAATCGGGGGACGTTCGTACGTCTCGTACGTCTCGCAGGCCAACGCGAGAGGCCCATGCCACCCGGAAGTGACATGGGCCTCTCGGTTGTTCAGTGACACCGGCCCGCCATGCTCGCCTCGCGGCAAGTGGTCGCTCGTAGCGACGAAGGTTGGGCCCGGGGGCTTGGATCGGGCCGGTGTCACTTGCCAGGCTAACAAACGGATGCCGCAGAACCATTCCCGCGGCCGGATCAGTCCCGCAGCAGATCGGGGACGCCCGCCGCGTCCGGCTCGTCGCGTTCCGCCGAGACGACGGTGAGCTGCTGGGTGGCGCGGGTCAGGGCGACGTACAGGACGCGCAGGCCGGCCGGGGACTCGTCGGCGATCTCGGCCGGGGAGACGACGATCGTCGCGTCGTACTCCAGGCCCTTCGCCTCCAGGCTGCCGAGGGCGACGGCCCGGTCGCCGAGCCCGTCCAGCCAGCGTCGCGCCTCCTCGCGGCGCTGCATGGCGACGACCACACCGACCGTGCCGTCGACCCGCTCCAGCAACCGGGCCGCCTCCGCGCGCACGGTCTCGGCCAGGGCGGAGCCGGGTGCGGACGGGCCGGCGGTCACGAAGCGGGGTTCGACGCCGGTGGAGCGCACCGCCCGCGGCGAGGTGGAGCCGGGCATGGCGAGTGCGAGCACCTTGGCGGCGAGGTCGGCGATCTCGGCCGGGTTGCGGTAGTTCACGGTGAGCTCGAAGCGGCGGCGGGGCCTGCTGCCGAGGGCCTCGTCACGGGCCTGGGCGGCCTCCTCGGGGTCGGACCAGGACGACTGGGCGGGGTCGCCGACGACCGTCCAGGTGGCGTGCCGGCCGCGCCGGCCGACCATGCGCCACTGCATGGGGGTGAGGTCCTGGGCCTCGTCGACGATGACATGGGCGTACTCGGTGCGTTCCTGGGCGAGGCGTTCGGCCCGTTCGCGCTGCGACTCCTCGCGCACCGGCATCAGTTCCTCGAGACCGGTGAGCTGGTCCAGCGGGTCCAGCTCGCGCTTGCGCCGGGGGCGGGAGGGGGCGCCGAGGACGGCCTGGAGTTCGTCGAGCAGCGCGATGTCGTGCACCGAGCGGCCGTCCCGCCGCAGGGAGCGGGCGACCTTGCGGACCTCGCCCGGGTTGAGGACGCGCCGGGCCCAGCGGCCGAGGCGGCGCTCGTCGGCCATGGCGTCCAGCACGGCGGCCGGGGTCAGTTCGGGCCACCACGCGTCGAAGAAGGCGAGGAAGGCGTCCTCGGTGGTGATGTCGTCGTCGAAGGAGGAGCGCAGTTCGGCGGCCAGCTCCGGGTCGGTGTGCCGGCCGCCCGCGCCGGAGCGCTCCCACAGGGCGTCGAGCAGCAGCTTGCGGGCGCGGGGGCGCAGCAGGTTCACCGGGGCGGTGCCGCCGAGGGCGGTGTGGCGGACGGCCGCCAGTTCGTCGGCGTCCAGTTCGAGCCGCCGGCCGAAGGCGAGGACGCGCAGCCGGGTCGGCGTGCCGCCGCTCTCCAGGGCGCCGCGTGCGGCCTTGCGGATCACCCTGAGCATGCGGGAGGAGCCCTTGGCGCGGGCCACCGCCGGGGCGTCGTACAGGGTGGCCCCGGCACCGTCGACCAGGGAGCCGATGGCGCGGATGGCGACCTGGCCCTCCTCGCCGAGGGAGGGCAGGACGCCCTCGGTGTAGGCGACCAGGAGCGGGGTGGGCGAGACGATCAGGATGCCGCCCGCGTACCGGCGCCGGTCCTGGTAGAGCAGGTAGGCCGCGCGGTGCAGGGCGACGGCGGTCTTGCCGGTGCCGGGGCCGCCCTCGACGTGGGTCACGGACGCGGCGGGGGCGCGGATCACCAGGTCCTGCTCGGCCTGGATGGAGGCGACGATGTCCCGCATGCTGTGCGTCCGGGCCTGGCCGAGCGCGGCCATCAGGGCGCCGTCGCCGATGACGGGCAGCTCGCGGCCGTCCAGGGAGGCCGTCAGCTCGGGGCGCATCAGGTCGTCCTCGACACCGAGGACCCGGCGGCCCTTGGAGCGGATGACGCGCCGGCGCACCACCCGGCCGGGGTCGACCGGGGTGGACCGGTAGAACGGGGCGGCGGCGGGCGCCCGCCAGTCGATGACCAGCGGGGTGTAGTCCTCGTCGAGGACGCCGATGCGGCCGATGTGCAGCGTCTCGGCGATGTCGGCGGTGTTGTCGGGGCGGACGGCGCCCCCGGCGGGCTCGACGGCGGTGTAGGCGCCGTCGGGTCCCTTCTTGCCGTCCTTGCCGAGGAGCAGGTCGATCCGGCCGAAGAGGAAGTCCTCGAACTCGTTGTTCAGCCGGTTGAGGTGGACGCCGGCCCGGAAGACCTGGGCGTCCCGTTCGGCGAGTGCGCCGGGCGTGCCGACCTGGCCGCGCCGGGCGGCGTCGTGCATGAGGAACTCGGCCTCGTGGATCTTCTCCTCGAGCCGCCGGTACACCCGGTCGAGGTGTTCCTGTTCGACACTGATCTCCCGGTCGCGAGTGGATTCGTGAACCGGATCGACCGCGGTTTCCTGCTGAGCCTGAACGGCCACCGGGCCCCCTTCTGACGTGCTGGGCAGCCGTCAACCGTACGCGAAGGGGACCCGTCAGGCTATGCGTCGACCTCGACGAGCTTGTCGCCGTCGAAGGTCACGATCTCGAAGCTGTCGATCTCGTCGGGGTTCAGCGAGGCGCCGCCCTGGACGTGGAGCGGCTGCTTGGCCTTGTCCGTCTTGGCGTCCGGCAGGCCGTAGCCCCACTCCGGGACGGTCCAGGAGGTCGCGGTCTCCCGCTCGCCGTTCTTCCCGACGACGACCAGGGCGCACTTCTCGGGGCCCTTGACGTTGGTGATCCGCGCGGCGAGGCCGGTGCCCCAGTCCTTCTCCTGGAACGCCACGGTCACGGAGACCTTGGTGCCCGGGTCGGTGGCGGTGAGCTTGTCGGGGATCTGCTCGAAGACGTCCTTCGCGGGGTCGGCGGAGAGGGTCTGGCTGGTGTTGCCGCCCCCGCTGCCGCCGTCGCCCCCGCCGTTCGCCGCGACGGCGACGAAGGGGCCGCTGACGATCAGGGCGCCCGCGGCGGCGACCATGTAGAAGTTGCGGCGACGCTTCCTGGCGCGGCGCTCGGCGACCTCGTCGACCAGTTTCTCCACCACGCGCGGCGCCGGCTTGGCCGACAGCGACTCGCCGAGCGACGGCGTGCCGGTGCCGGGCAGGTCCGCGAGGGCGGCCAGCATCGGTTCCATACCGGCGAGTTCGTCGAGCTGCTGGGCGCACCACTCGCAGCCGGCGAGGTGCGACTCGAACGCGGTCGCCTCGGCATCGTCGAGGATGCCGAGTGCGTAGGCACCGACGGTCTCGTGCTCGTTCGGCACCGGTGATCCCTGCATGGCACCAGACATACCCGTACCGCCCGCTCCGAATCCCCCGTACGCACCCATCACGCCGTCACCCCCCGCTCCTCCAGAGCCAGCTTCATCGAACGCAGGGCGTAGAACACCCGGGAGCGGACCGTGCCGCTGGGTATCCCGAGGGTCTCGGCCGCCTCGTTCACGGTACGTCCTTTGAAGTACGTCTCGACGAGCACCTCCCGGTGGGCCGGGGTCAGGTCGTCGAGTGCATCCGACAGCGTCATCAGCCACAGCGCCTTGTCGATCTCGTCCTCCGCGGGGATGACCTCCAGCGGCGACGGATCGACCTCCTGCGGCCGGGCCTGCCGGCTGCGGTGGCCGTCGATGACGATGCGCCGGGCGACCGTCACCAGCCAGGGGCGTACCGATCCGGTCGCCCGATTGAGCTGACCGGCGTTCTTCCAGGCACGGATGAGCGTCTCCTGCACGACGTCCTCGGCTCGTTGCCGGTCTCCGGCGACGAGCCGCAGGACGTAGGCGAGCAGAGGCCCGGCGTGCTCTCGATACAGCGCACGCATCAACTCCTCGTCGGGTTCATTCGACGAGGACGAGGACATGCGATGTCGGGCCCTCGCTCCACGTTCATTGGCCACGGCCGCATCCTTGCGCACGCCCACCTCCGGTGTCCCGGGGATCCCCCCGTCGGTCGCTCGACATCGGGTACGGAGACGGTGCGCCGGGTGTTCAACGTGCGGCGTCGTTTTTCTGAAGAGTGAGGTGGAGACCAGGACATGGGAGCACATTCCCCCCGCTCCTCTTTCACGTTTCCACCACAGGCGAGGGGCGGCCCGGTCGCCCGTGCCGCCCGGAAGGCGAACGGGGTGTCGGCGATGTCACACGGCCACGGAGTCGAGGACGGGTCAGGCGCGGGGGCGGGCGGCGGCCCTGCGGCGGTGGCGGGCCACGCGTTCGCGGTTTCCGCAGACCTCGCTGGAGCACCAGCGCCTGCGGCGGCCCCGTGAGGTGTCCAGGTACACGATCGGGCAGTGGTCGCCCTCGCACTGCCGCAGGCACGCGCGCGCGAGCGGGTCGGTGAGCAGGTCCACGGCGTCCCGGGCGATCGCCGCGAGCAGCGCGGCGCAACCGGGCGGCGCCGCCAGCCGCCGCACCAGTGTCCCGTCGTCGCCGGGGACCGCGCGCGGGGCGGGGGGCGCGACCCGGGCGGTCTCGTTGAGGCGGGCGAGCGCGAGGTCGTGGGCGGCACCGCCGGGCGCCGGGCGACCGCGCGCCGGACGGGCGAGGTGGCCGCGCACCAGGCGGGCGAGGTGGCCGCGCAGCTCGCGGAAGGCGACCGGCCAGGCATCGTCGGCGTGGGTCAGCGGGGTGCCGTCCGGGACGAGGCCGGAGCCGGTGATCCAGGCGCTCAGCACGTCGACGGAGCCGAGCCGTTCCTCGGGATGCGTGGTCGCGAGGAGATCCAGACAGACCCGCCCGGTGTCGAACCGCAGCTCGTGGGGCGCCGTGACCGTACCCAGTGCCATGTGCCTGTCACCGCCTAGGGTTCACCCCGGTCGGGTGGGGGCCGGGGCGGTGCGAGTGAGGGATCTGAGGGACGCGTTCCGGGAATCCGCTCCCTCTACAGTGCACGCCCGCTCCCCCGCCCGGAACCCCCCGGCCAGGACCCTCCGACCGGAACCCCCTCGCCCGGGGCGCCCGGCCCGGACGTTCCGGCCCGGACGTTCCGGCCCGGTCCCGGGACGGACCCCTTGCCGGTGCCACCCGCGTCCCACGTCCCACATCCCGCACCGGGTTGCGGCCCCGGCACAGGTCCCGACCGAGGTCCGACCCGGCCCCGGCAAGGGCCCCACCGAGGGCCGCTCCACCTACCGACGCAGGACCCTCCTCCCGGGCCCCCACCGAGGGTCGGTCCACGTCCCGGTTCAGGACCCGCACTCGTACGCCTCCCCCGGCCTCGCGCGCGGCGCCGCGCCGTCCGGTCCGTTCAGGCGTCCCCGTACTTGGCGTCCGCCTGGGGGTCCAGGGCCAGGCGGTAGCCGCGTTTGACGACCGTCTGGATCAGCCTGGGTGCGCCGAGGGCGGTGCGCAGGCGGGCCATCGCGGTCTCCACCGCGTGCTCGTCGCGGCCGGTGCCCGGCAGCGCGCGCAGCAGGTCCGCGCGGGCGACGACCCAGCCGGGGCGGCGGGCCAGCGCCCGCAGCAGTGACATGCCCGCGGGCGGTACGGGACGCAGCTCGCCGTCCACCACGACGGCGTGCCCGCGGATCTCCACCCGGTGCCCGGCGACCGGCAGCGAGCGGGTCCGGCCGGGCAGTTCCCGGCAGAGCAACTGGACGAGGGGGCCGAGCCGGAAGCGTTCCGGCTGGACCGTGTCGATGCCCCGGGCCTGCAACGGCAGCGCGGTGACCGGGCCGACGCAGGCGGGCAGGACGTCGTGGCCGAGGGCGGCGAGGACGTCGTCGAGCAGACCGCGTTCCGTGGCCCGGGACAGCAGGGACGCGGCGGCGGGCGCGCTGGTGAAGGTGACTGCGTCCAGGGTCCGGGCGACGGTGGCGTCGAGGAGCCGGTCGACGGGGGTGATGTCCTCCGGCGGCATCCACCGGTAGACGGGCACCCCCACCACGTCCGCTCCCGCGGCCCGCAGCGACTCCACGAACCCGGGCAGGGGTTCGCCGTGCAGCTGGAGGGCGATCCTCAGTCCGTCGACGCCCTCCTCCAGGAGCCGGTCGAGGACCTCGGCCATCGACTCCGACGACGGCGACCACTCCTCCGTCAGCCCGGCCGCCCGGATCGCGCCCTTGACCTTCGGTCCGCGGGCCAGGATCCGCACCCCGCGCAGCCGCGCCAGCAGAGCGTCGCCGAGCCCCCAGCCGTCGGCGGCCTCGACCCAGCCGCGGAAGCCGATCGCCGTGGTGGCGACCGCGATGTCCGGGGCCTGTCCGATGATCTCCTTGGTGGCGGCCAGCAGTTCGCTGTCGTCGGCGAGCTGCACGATCCGCAGCGCGGGGGCGTGCAGGACGGCGGCACCACGCCGCTGGAGCAGCGCGCCCAGCTCGTCGGCCCGGCGCGCCGCGGTCACCCCCACGGTGAAGCCCGCGAGCGGCCCGTGGTCGGGGGTCTGCTCCATGGTCTGCTCCGTGGACGGCTCCGTGGGCCGATCGGGTTTCTGCTGTTCGTCGTGCATGGTTCTCGTCCCGCTCTCGTCCCGCACTCGAGTCGGTGTGCTGCGTTGCGTTGTGCTGCCTGAGGCACGGCTCGTCCTCATGCCGAACCGAGCCTGTCAATGGTCCATGACAGGCTCGGTTCGGCTTCATGTCACCCGTGTTACGTCACACCTGCGCATAGCTGAGCTGGGGCTTCTCCTCCGCGACGGCCGTCGGACCGGCCGGCCGGGCCGGGCGGCGAAGGTATACGGCCCAGGTGACCGCCAGGCAGACCGCGTAGAAGGCCAGGAAGGCGACGAACGCGCCGGTGCCGGACCCGTAGGAGAGGAAGGACTGGCGGAAGGCGAGGTTGATGCCGACGCCGCCGAGCGCGCCCACCGCGCCGATCAGCCCCATGGAGGCCCCGGACAGCCGGCGCCCGTAGGCGGCCGCCTCCTCGCCGCTCAGCCCCCGGGCCAGCGCCTTGGCCTGGAAGATGCCCGGGATCATCTTGTACGTCGAGCCGTTGCCCAGGCCGGTGAGCACGAACAGCACCACGAAGGCGACGGTGAACAGCGCCAGCGACTCCTGCATGGAGGCGAGGATCAGCACCCCGGTCGCCGCGCCCATGCCGACGAAGTTCCACAGCGTGATCCGCGAGCCGCCGTACCGGTCGGCGAGCCTGCCCCCCACCGGACGGATCAGGGAGCCGAGCAGCGGGCCGATGAAGGTGACGTAGGCGGCCTCGAGCGGTGTGCGGTCGAACTGGTTCTGCAGCACCTGCCCGAAGGCGAAGCTGTAGCCGATGAACGAGCCGAAGGTGCCGATGTAGAGGAAGGACATGATCCAGGTGTGCGCGTCCCGGGCGGCGTCCTTGGCCGCACCGGTGTCGTTGCGTACCGAGGCCAGGTTGTCCATGTACAGCGCGGCGAGCACGGCGGCCACGACGATCAGCGGGATGTAGAGGCCGAGCAGCACCCGGGGCCCGCCGCTCGCCCCGATGATCGCGAGGGCGGCGAGCTGGATCACCGGGACGCCGATGTTGCCGCCGCCGGCGTTCAGACCGAGCGCCCAGCCCTTCTTCCGCAGCGGGAAGAAGGCGTTGATGTTGGTCATGGAGGAGGCGAAGTTGCCACCGCCGATGCCGGCCAGGAGGCCGACCAGCAGGAACGTGGAGAAGGACGTCCCCGGCTCCATCACGGTGAACGCGGCGACCGTGGGCACGAGCAGCAGCGCGGCCGAGATGATCGTCCAGTTCCGCCCGCCGAACACCGCCACGGCGAAGGTGTACGGGACCCGGACCACGGCGCCGACCAGCGTCACCACGGACGTCAGCAGGAACTTGTCGGCCGGGGTCAGCCCGTACTCGGGGCCCATGAAGAGCACCAGCACGGACCACATCGTCCACACCGAGAACCCGATGTGCTCGGACAGCACGGAGAAGAAGAGGTTCCGGCGGGCGATCGGCTCCCCGGTCCGGTTCCAGAACGTCTCGTCCTCGGGGTCCCAGTGCTGGATCCAGCGGCCGCCCCTGCTCGGGGGCGGCGCCGGTGCGGGGACCTGGCCAGGGGCTGTCATGACGCCTCCACTGTTCTCCGGGGTGGTGCGGACGGATGCCGCGAGGGCCCGGGGGCCCGGGGCCTGGTCCCGAAGGTAGGGAGGGAGCGTTTCCGGTCTGTGGCTGTGGGTGACCGCTGGGGAACGTTGCTCTCACCCCGGGCCGGGGCGGGGTGAGAGGAGTCCGGCTCCGGTCGGACACCACACCGTGAGGTCAGCGCTGCGGAGGCTGCCCGTAGGGGTTGTGCCGGGGGTACGGCGGCTGGGCCGACTGCCCGTACGGCGGCTGCGGCTGGGCGTAGGGACCGCCGGGGGCCGGGGGCTGCTGCGGGGTCCCGTACGGGACGGGCGCGGGCGGCGTGCCGTGGGCGGCGGGGGTGGCGGGGGTGGGCTGGGCGTAGGAGCCCGGAGCCTGCTGGCCGTACGGGCCCGGGGGCTGCTGGGCGTACGGGCCCTGCTGGGCGTACGGCGCGGGGGCCGCGCCCGGGGCGCCGTACGGGACCCCGCCGTACGGGTTCCCGCCGTACGGGTTCCCGCCGTACGGGTTCCCGCCGAGCGGATTGCCGTGCCCCGGCGTCTGCCCGCCCGGCGGCAGGTAGCGCACCCGGCCGGTCTCGTCCGTCACCGGGGTGAACCCGGCCGCCCGGAGCCGGGCGGCGAACTTGGCGTTGCGCTTGCGGGTGACGACGAAGCCGATGCCGAGGACGGCCATGAGGAGGGCCCAGATCACGCCCGCCACGACGAAGTCGGACGACGCGCCGCCGGCCCGGTAGGCCAGGATCACACAGCCGAGGGAGACACCGAGCGCCCCGTATCCCATCCGCTTCTCGGCGTTCTTGCCGGTGAGGTCGAAGTTGATGCGGGCCTTGAGGAGTTCGAAGGCGTCCGGCACGAGCGGCGGCAGGGAGACGCCGTCCCCCGCGTTCGGGTACTGGGCCCAGTTCTGCGCGGCCCGCGCCCGGGCCCGCGGGGAGGGGTCGGGGACGATGAGCATCCTGAGCGAGGCGTTCTGCCCGCCGCCCTGGCGCACGTCGGCGTACTCGTACCCGAACTGCTGCGCGACGAAGGCGAGTCGGGCGAGTTTCTTCACGGATGCCATCGCACTGGTGAGCTCCACCGGCTCCCCGCCCGCCATCAGCCCCAGCATCTTGCGCATCTGCCGCTTGCTCATCCGTTCCCGCTCCCCCTGGCCACACTGTTCGCTTCCGCAACAGGGGGCAGTTTCGCACGGGGCGCACCACCGAGGAAGCGCGGCCGAGACGCCTGGCGGAGGCTTGATCCTCACCGCAGCGCTCACCGCTCATCGCTCACCCGCTTCGAACCACAGCAGCTTCCCGGCCCCACACCCCAGCACGCTGCCGTCGAGGGCCCACCCTCCCCAGGAGTCGGCGCACTCCTGAACGAGGCGCAGTCCACGCCCGGAACCGGTGTCGGCCGGAGCGAGCGGGCGGAGTCCTCGCGGGACCCGCCGAACGGGGCGGGGATGTACAAGCGGCTGGACGACCACGCCAAGGACCGGCCACGCCACCACGACACCTCGTGGTCCCCCATCGCCTCAGGAGTCGCGCCCCGCGCCCACGCGCCCCGCCCTCATGCTCCCGTTACGCCCGAATCGCGCCCTACCCCGCACCGACGGCCGCCCCCACGCTCACACCCATGAGGGAAACAAACGAACCGGCCATCGTTGCGCCACCCGGCCCCGACGCCCACCGCCACGCACCCGCCACCGTACGACCGTGGGAGAACATCGACCGCGCCCAGGCCGCCCTGGACGGCGCCACCGGCCCTGAACCGCCCCGCCCGCCCTTCTGCCCCCACTGCGGCCTGACCGGCGAACGCCGCCGCACCTACACCGGTCAGCACGTCCTCCTCGAGCCCGGCTTCACCCTGCCCGCCCACCTCGTGCCCGGCGGACACCGCTGGCACCTCGACACCGACGGCACCGCCTGGAACGGCGGCCTGGACGAACCCCTGCCCGGCGCCACCTGCCGCATCCCACACCAGCTCGCCTGTCCCGGCCTGGCCCTGGACGAGATCCGCCCGTGGCGGTGGTTGGAGACGGTCCGGCGGTTCAACACGGAGCGGGCACGGCGGAAGGCGGGTGAGCAGGGTTTCCCGGAGGCGCTGCCCGACGCGGGCTGACCACCGCGGACATCTCTGTTTCCACCCGAGCCGTCGGACCCGACCGGAACACCGAACGGGCTGCCGGCACCTCTTCGACGAGACCTGCGCCGACCTGGACCGCATGCCCGCCGCCCTCGCCAACGCTGTCGCCGAAGAAGGCGGAGTTCCGAGAAGAGGGGCGTCGTCAGCCCCGGCGGGCGGCGCGGCGGCCGGGTCCCTTTTCGGCGGAGCGCTTCGCGCCGTTCGGCCACAGGCGGGGCCTCCGCTTCGCCGCGAGGTCCTCGACCCAACCGACCGCGAGCACCGTCAGGCCGATGAGCGGCCAGATCAGGGCGAACATCCAGAGGGTGTACGTGCTGGTGATGGCATCCGCCCCGCGCTCGCTCTGCAGGAACGGGAGCCGGTACAGCAGGTCGATGACCGGGACGGTCGCCATGATCAGCATGTTGTGCCACAGGTAGATGGTGACCGCCCGGTTGTTGGAGAGGGTCACCAGCTTGTCCCACTGCGCCAGGCGGCCGGGGAGTTCCCGCCACGACGGGGAGTACTGGAGCAGGATCACGACGAACCCGAACGACCAGGCCGCCTGGGCCAGCGGAATGTCGTTGAGGTCCCAGCCGTCGGGGCCCAGGTGGTTCGACGCCCACCACAGGCCGAAGGCCATCACCAGCGACGCGCAGGAGACCGAGACGTACCGCGGGATCCGCTGCAGCATGCCTTCGTGGTGGGCGAAGCCCAGCACCCAGCAACCGCCGTAGACCGCGAAGTCGGTGACCGCGTTGCCCGTTTCACCGGGGATGGTCACCAGGCCGGTGCCGACGACCGCCGTCAGGCCCAGCGGTGCGAGCAGGGTCGGCCAGGGGGCCCGGCGGAACGCCCACAGCAGCAGCGGCGAGGCGATCACGAACCACAGATAGGCGCGCAGGTACCACAGCGGCCCCGCCGCCTGCACCGCCCAGGTCTCGTCCAGGAGGCCGCCCGGGGAGCCGAGATGCCACGGGTAGGGCGGGGCGCCGATCGGGACGATGTAGTGGAACAGCCCGATCAGGCCCCAGGTGTCACCGTGGTCCGGGTCCTCGGCCGGGTTCCAGCCGCCCGCGAACATCATCACCAGCACGACCGCGGCGAACGCCCACAGCGGTGGCAGGAGACGGCGGACCCGGCTGCGGATCACGCTCCCCGCAGGACGCTTCAGCGAACGCGCCATCAGCGACCCCGCCAGCGCGAACATCACGCCCATCGACGGGAACAGCACCGTCAGCCAGGCCCAGCCGAACAGGTGGTAGACCACCACGCGGACCAGGGCGAGGGAGCGCAGCAGGTCGAGATACCGGTCACGGCCGGGCTTCGCGGGGGCCGCCGGGGCGGCGGGGTCCGGTACGGGTGCGGACGCGGTCGTGCGCTGTCGCGGGACCGCCAGCGGCGTTTCCGGGGCGCCGTTCGCGTCTCCCGCGTACGGGGTTCCGTACGGGCCGGCCGGCTCCGGCACCTGACCCGTACCGGTCGTGTAGCCGTGGGTCATGCCACGGGCCTCCGATCGTCGTCGGTCCGCGCGTTCTGGCGCGGCACCGAGCCGCCGGGCGCCTCGACGACGCCGGTGCGCCGCAGCTTCTGCCAGCGCAGGCGGCCGCCGGTGAGCGCGGTGATCCAGGACTGGAGCAGCACGACGTACATGAGCTGGCGGTAGAGGAGCTGCTGCAGCGGCAGCGAGATCAGGTGGGTCATGCGTTCGCGGTCGAGCCGGAAGGCGAAGGCCGCGCAGACCGCCTGGACGGCCAGGACACCCAGCCACGCCGTGATCGTCTTCTCGGTCGGGCCGAAGACGAGGCCGTAGAGCAGGAAGACGTCGATCAGGGGGGCCAGCAACGGGGCCACGATCATGAACAGGGAGACGAAGGGCAGGCCCACGCGGCCGAAGCGGCCCGAGGGCCCCTTGTCGATCACGGCGCGGCGGTGCTTCCAGATGGCCTGCATGGTGCCGTACGACCAGCGGTAGCGCTGGGACCACAGCTGCTGGACCGTCTCCGGGGCCTCGGTCCAGGCGCGGGCGTTCTCCGCGTAGACCACGCGCCAGCCGGCGCGGTGCAGCGCCATGGTGACGTCGGTGTCCTCGGCGAGCGTGTCGTCGCTCATGCCGCCGATCGGGACCAGTGCCGAGCGGCGGAAGGCGCCGACGGCGCCCGGGATCGTCGGCATGCAGCCGAGGACGTCGTACATGCGGCGGTCCAGGTTGAAGCCCATCACGTACTCGATGTGCTGCCAGGCGCCGATGAGGCTGTCCTTGTTGCCGACCTTCGCGTTGCCCGCCACGGCTCCCACCCCCGGGTCGCCGAAGGGCTGGACGAGTTCGCGGACGGTGGACGGCTCGAAGACCGTGTCGCCGTCCATCATCACGACGATGTCGTACCGGGCGTTGGCCAGGCCCCGGTTGAGGGCGGCCGGTTTGCCCGCGTTGAGCTGGCGGATCACCCGGACGTTGGGCAGGCCCATGGCCTCGACGATGCGGGCCGTGCCGTCGCTGGAACCGTCGTCGATGACCAGGACCTCGACGGGGTGGTCGCTGTCCATCAGGGAACGGACGGTGTTCTCGATGCACTTGGCCTCGTTGTAGGCCGGGACCAGCACCGTCACCGGTTCGGTGACCGGCGGACCCCAGCGGAAGCCCTTGCGGCGGACCCGGCGGGCGTGGATGCCGGAGAGCAGGAGCATCAGCACGAAGCGGGCGATGACCAGGGTGCCGATGACCGCCAGGCCCACCACCAGGCCGCCGGTGATCTTCTCGGAGGCCTGGACCAGGAAGATCCACGCCTTGCCCTTCCACAGCTCGGCGCCGGTCACCGGGGTCATCGCGCCGGGCGCGTCCAGGGCCTCGGTGAGGTTGGCGAACTCGTAGCCCTGCTCCTTCAGGTCGGGCAGGAACCGGTCCAGCGCCGCGACGGTCTGGCTGCGGTCGCCGCCGGAGTCGTGCATCAGGACGATGGCGCCCTCGCCGTTCTCGGGCGTGGCGCGGCGGATGATCTCGTCGACGCCGGGCCGCTGCCAGTCCTCGCTGTCGGTGTTGTTGACGACGGTGATGTACCCGAGGCTGCCGATGTACTCGGTGACCGGCCAGGACTTGTTGTCCATGGCGGCGGAGAAGGAGGAGTACGGCGGGCGGAAGAGCGAGGTGCGCACCCCGGCCGCGCCGGTGAGCGCCAGCTGGTTCTGCGACAGCTCCCAGTCGATGCGCTCCCTGGACTGGAGGGAGAGGTCGGGGTGGTTGAACGTGTGCAGGCCGAGCTCGTGCCCCTCGTCGACCATGCGCTGGACGAGGTCCGGGTGGCGGGAGGCCATGGTGCCGGTGACGAAGAAGACCGCGTGCGCGTCGTGCTTCTTCAGCACGTCCAGCACGCGCGGCGTCCAGACCGGGTCCGGGCCGTCGTCGAAGGTGAGGACCAGCCGGCGGTCGGGCACGCTCAGGGTCTCGGCGCGCCCCTCCCGGGCGTCGATGACCGGGCCGCCCTCCAGGATCTTCTCCGGCACCCGGTCGGTGGCGGCGGGCGGCTGGACGCGGTGGTCGGCGAGGATCTCGCTGTGCGTGTACCCGCGCAGCATGAGCATCGCCGACAGGGCGACGAGGACGAGCAGCGGAAGCAGCAGGCGCAGGGGCAGACGGCGACGCCGGGAGCCGCCTCGGGCTCTGGTCGCGGGCCCGGGGCGGCGGGAGTGGGAGGCCATCAGAGAGCGTGCTCCGGGGACGGTGCGGCGGGGTCGGGGGACGGGTCGGGCTGTGTGGCGGAGTCCTCGGCGGCCACGGCCGGCGGGGCCTGGGGCGCCTGGGCGACCGTGTCGGTGCCCGCGGGCTCCTCGTCGCCGGGGCCCTCCCCGGCGGGGGGAGTGTCCGGATCGGTGCCGGTGCCGGTGCCGGTGCCGCCGGACGAGGCCGGCGGATCGGCGGTTTCCGTCTCGGCCGGGGGATCGGCCGGCTCGGTCGTGGCGGAGCCGCCGGTGCCGGTGCCCGGTTCCGGGGCGGTCCCGGTCGGCGTCGACGACGGCTCGGCGGCCTCGCCGGACTCGGCCCCGGCGGTCGCCACGCCGCCCGCGGGGACGCCGGCGGCGGGGGAGGCGGGGGCGTCGGGGTCACCCGCGGTCGGTCCGGTGCCCGGGGGCGGGTCGGCACTGGGCGACGCGTCCGGCTCGGCGGGCCGCGGCGAGGTCTCGACCTTCCCGGCGGGCTGCTCCTGCTCCTGGCCGGGCACGGGCATCCAGGGGGCGGTGGAGTTGCCGGACATCAGCGTGGCGACGATCACGGCGGCGTACCCGGCGCAGGCCAGGCCGACGGCCAGGCCGATCCGGCGGTAGAGGCGGCTGCGGCGGCCCGTCTCGTCGACGAACACGGGGCCGTCCCCGGCGTCGTGGCCCGCACCGCTGCGGTGCCTGCCCGGCGTCGCCCGCAGCACGCCGTCGCCGAACTGCACGGCGTCGAGCTGGACCGTCACCTCGTGCGGGTCGTGGGTGTGCTCGGTCGCACTGGCGTCCGCGACTACGGATGCGGCTACGGATGCGGCTACGGCGGTGTCCCCGACCGCGGGCACCGGCCTGGTGGGTGCGGGCGCGGCGGGGGCGGGCGCGGTCGCCTCGGCTCCCTCCTGCCAGGGGTCGCGCAGGGGGGTGCGGGGCGGCCGGGGCGACGCGGGGACCTGGGTGGAGAGGCGCGCGGTGAAGCCGGTGTTCCCGGTGGAGGGGGGCGCGGGGGTGGTACGGGCGGAGAAGGGCGCCCCGGGCCTCTCGAACCTGTCGGTCCGGTCGAACCCACCTGCCCCCTCGGCAGGAGTGCGGGGCCTGATGCGCAGCGCCCTGGTCTCTTCGGGGTCCTCGAAGGCCCTCGGGTGCGTCGGGGCGGCCCGCTCCGGCCCGCGCTGCGCGGGCATCCTGCTCGTGCCGCCCGGCGGGGGCGTTGCGCTCATCGTGGTCGTCCTGGCCTTCGCGTCGTCCGGGGCGACCCGGTGCTCCAGGTCGGCCCGGACGTCCGGGCCGGCCGCGTGGGATGTGCCGGGGGTTCTCTTCACCGCGGTGGCGTCGTCCGCCCCGGCGGCACGGGCGGTGCGGCCGGGCACGTCCCGGGAGAACCATGTCCCCCGGTCGGTGACAGAACCGCCGGGGGCGGGCCGGGCGTCCCCGGTCGGGGCGGCTTCGGCCTCGGACCGTTCAGGTTGGGCGTTTTCTCGCCACTTCTCCACGCGCACGCTCTTTCCCCCACGGGACTGTTCCGGGTGCGCGTGCGGCCTGGGCGCGCGCCGCCGGACATGGTCCCCCGCCCGCTCCGAGCGTCCCGTTTATCACACTGTGCTCGAGCATCGAATGTAGCGTACGCGGGGGTCCCGTGTTCCCCGGGTGTGGATTCGTGCCAGACGTGAGACATCGCGGACAGGCACGAGACATCCATGAGACATCACGGAGAACTCATGACATCGAGATCCCTGTCCGAAACCCACCCCTTCGCGGGCCGTCGCAACCAGCCCTCTTCTGCGGCGATTCCGGACGCCGCACCACGAAGTCCCTCCAGAGCGGGATGAATCAGCCCTTTTCGCCACACCAGTGACACAGGGGACAGCGGAACGGGGTCGACCAGCGGGCGCAGCACCATCGAAGGCAGCGGCGGGAAGTCCACCACGGCGAGGACCGGATGCCCGGTACGGGCCATGAGCCGCTGGAACTCCTCCTCACCGACGGCCAGGGGCGCGGGCGGCGCGACGTCGATGCCCCTCCCCTCGAACAGCAGCCTCGCGAGGTCGGTCCACTCGGGCGTGCGCGGATTGCCCGCCCCGGCGTACACGGTCTCGCCGGCCAGCGCGTCGAGCGGCACCCGGTCCAGGGCGGCCAGCCGGTGGCCCTCGGGAAGGATCACCGCCATCGGCTCGTAGCGTACGGGCTGCTGGTCGAGCCCGGCCTTCAGCGCCTCGGGGAGCCCCGCGAACCGCCCGAACGACGCGTCGAGCCGCCCCGCGGTCAACTCGCCGGCGGCCCAGGTCAGTCCGCTCTCGTAGCGGGCCATCAGCTCGTGACCGGGGGTGAGTTCGCGGGCCCGGTGCAGGACCCGGCGCCCGGTGGCCAGTCCCGGGGAGTTGAGGTCCACCAGCAGCGGCCGGGCCTGTCCGGCGGCGGCGAGCAGGTCGTCCTGCGCGGCCAGGGCCCGGCGGGCGTACGGCAGCAGGCGTTCGCCGTCGGGGGTGAGCGCCACCTGCCGGGTGGTCCGTACGAACAGTTCGCTGCCCAGCTCCCGTTCCAGCCGCCGCACGTCGCGGCTCAGCGCCTGCTGGGCGACGTAGAGGCGCATCGCGGCGCGGGTGAAGTGCAGTTCCTCGGCGACGGTGACGAAGGCGCGCAGGAGCCGGGGGTTGAGGTGGGCGGGAGCGGGCACCCCGTGAACCTACAATGCGGGTGCGTGAATCGGTACCGGGAAGGTGTTGGACCGGCACCGCGGGCCCGGGCGACGGTGGGGCCATGCCGCAACCGACCTTCCACAGGCGCCCTTCGGCCTCCCGGGACACCCCTCTGTTCACGGTCACCGCCGACACCCTGGTCGCCGTCGACTTCTCGCCGCGGGGCCGAGAGGACGACGGCCGCGCCCGGCGGCGGAGCCCGTACCGCAGCCTCTTCGCGCTGCCCGGCGCCCGCGCGTTCACGGCCTGGAACCTTGTCGCCCGGCTGCCGATGGGCATGTTCAGCGTGAGCGCGGTCATGATGATCGCCGTGACACGGGGTTCGTACGCCCTGGCCGGCGCGGTCGTCGCGACCGGGCTCGCGGTGACCGCGGTGGCCGCCCCCTGGATCGCGCGGCTGGTCGACCGGCACGGGCAGGCCCGTGTCGCCCTGCCCGCCACGGTGTTCGCCGTGCTCGGCTCTCTCGCGCTGCTGCTCTGCGTGCGCCACGGCACCCCGGACTGGACCCTGTTCGCCGCCCACGCCGCCACCGCCACGACGCCGAACACCGGCGGGATGTCCCGGGCCCGCTGGGCGCACCTGCTGAAGGGCCGCACCGGGGCCGCCGGGGCGCTGCACACCGCGAACTCCTTCGAGCAGGCCGCGGACGAGCTGTGCTACATGCTCGGGCCGGTGCTCGCGGCCTTCCTCTGCACGGCGCTCTTCCCGGAGGCGGGCACGCTGGCGGGGGCGGTGCTGCTGCTGACGGGCGTGACGCTGTTCACCGCCCAGCGCTCCACCGAGCCGCCGGCCACCGGCCGCACGCCGGGCGGCCGGGCCCCCTTCCGGGCGCCCGGGATGCGTCCGCTGCTCGTCGTCTGTCTCGCGACCGGCGCGGTGTTCGGCGCGATGGAGGTCGTCACGATCGCGTTCGCGGACGCCCGGGGGCACCGCCCGGCGGCCGGCGCGGTGCTCGCCCTCCAGGCGGCCGGCTCCTTCGCGGCGGGGCTCGCGTACGGGGCGACGCGCCCGGCGGGGTCCGCGTGGTCCCGGCTGCCGTGGTGCCTGGCGGCGATGACCGCCCTGATGGTGCTGCCGCTGCTCGCGGCCTCCCTCAGCGGCTCGCTCGTCCTGCTGGCGGGCACGCTCCTGCCGGCCGGGATGGCCACGGCGCCGACGATGGTCACGGCGATGACCCTGGTCCAGCGCTGCACCCCCGAGGGCCGGCTGAACGAGGGCATGACCCTCGCGGTGACCGGCCTGCTCGGCGGGATCGCCTGCGGCAGCGCGGCCGGCGGCTGGACGGTGGAACACGTCTCGGCGGCGGCCGGGTACGGGGTCCCGGTGGCGGCGGCCGCGACGGCCCTGCTGACCGCCCTCGTCCTGCTCGGCCCGTCGGGGCCCCGCCCGTTCAGCCCTTTCGGCACCGTTCGCCCCGGTCCGCGGTTCGGGCCGTCGAACCGCTCCACCGATTCCCGCGCACCCCATTGACGGCCCCACGGCCCGCACATACCTTCACCGGTCGAAGCGCTTCGACAGATTCCGTTTTCAGTGCGGACCCCGACACGGACCCCGACGAGGACCCCCGATGGTGAAGATCACGGACGTGGCCCGGCGCGCCGGGGTCTCCCCCAGCACGGTGTCGTACGCGCTCAGCGGCAAGCGGCCGATCTCCGACGAGACCCGGCGCCGCGTCCAGGCCGCCGTCCACGAGCTGGGCTACCGCACGCACGCCCGTGGCGCGGGCGGGGCCGGATCGCGGGTGTTGGCGCTGGCGGTGCCGGTGCGTTCCGGTGTCCACGTGCCGGTGGTGACGCAGTTCGCGGTGTCGGTGGTCACCGCCGCCCGCGCCCACGACCACGACGTACTGCTGCTCACCCAGGGGGAGGGCGTGGAGGGCGTCCGGCGGGTGGCGGAGACGGGGCTGGCGGACGGGCTGGTGGTGATGGACGTACAGCTCCAGGATCCCCGGCTGCCGTTACTGCGCACGCTGCCCCTGCCGTCCGTGCTGATCGGCGTCCCGGCCGAACCGGACGGGCTGACCTGTGTGGACCTGGACTTCGGTGCGGCGGGTGAGCTGTGCGTGGACCATCTGGTGCGGCTCGGGCACCGGACGGTGGCGCTGGTCGGCTCGCCGCCGGAGGTGTACGTCCGGCGGACGGCGTTCGCCCGCCGGCTCGTGCAGGGCTTCACGGCCGCGGCGGACCGGCACCGGATCGCCTCCGCGGTGCACCCGTGCGCGCCGGGCCGGGACGCGGCCCGCGCGATCGCCGAGCGGCTGCTGCGCGAGCAGCCCGCGCTGACCGGGGTGGTGGTGCACAACGAGCCGCTGCTCGACCCGCTGATCGACGCCTTCGCGGAACTCGGGGTGCGCGTCCCCGACGACCTCTCCCTCACCGCCGTCTGCCCGGCGCCGGTCGCCGCCTCGGCCCGTGTCCCGCTCACGTCGGTCACCGTGCCGTCCGCCGAGCTGGGCACCCGCGCGGTGCACCTGCTGGTACGGAAACTGTCCGGCGCCCCCGTACCGCAGGCCACACTGCTGCCGCCCCGCCTGACCGAGCGCGCCAGCACGGGGCCGCGTCCGGCGTGACCCGCCCGGCGTGCCACCCGGCCGAGCCCCTTTGCGCGGCCGCGTGACACGCTGCGTGAGCGCATGGCACAGGCCCCGCCGCTGATGCGACGGGGCCTGTGCCCACATGGGGTAAGTGGAGATGGCGGGAATCGAACCCGCGTCCAACGGTGCGGAATCAGGGCTTCTCCGTGTGCAGTCCGCTGTGCTTTTCTCAGCCCCGGAGATCACGCGGACAAGTCTCCGACGGGCTCAGTCACTGTTAGGTTTCCCTCTTCACCCCGTGACCGGGATCAAGGTTTAGTTCCCTGAATGATGCCAGGATCCGGGTCGGGAACACCCCCGGGCTGACACTCCCTTTGGTAGGGGAGCCGCTGCTCGCTACCTGAAGATCAGGCAGCGAGGGCGAGCTCGCCCTGGGAGATGGATCGCTTGGAATTGGCGATTATTTTTTTCGGCCTGTGGTTTACGAGATCATGGCCGCTTCCTCGACACGCTTCCCCTGCTTCGACAGCCGCTGTCGAAACCGATCATCCCCATGTTCATTTCTCAAGGTGTGCACCCGCTGTGAGGTGCGATCCCCATCGTACGTGACCAACGCGGGTCGGTGCCAGCGTATTCCCGCGCGGCCGCTCCGAGGCCTCCGCCGCCGGCCCGGAGGCCGTTCGGGCAGGCCCTCCCTGCCCGGGGTCCGCCCTACGCCCGCTGCTTGCGGCGGACCGCCCTACGCCCGCTGCTTGCGGCGGACCGCCGAGATCGCCCGCTCGGTCTCGCGCCGGTCCTGCTTCTCACGGAGCGTCTGGCGCTTGTCGTACTCCTTCTTGCCCTTCGCCAGCGCGATCTCCACCTTCGCGCGGCCGTCCTTGAAGTACAGGGCGAGCGGCACGATGGTGTGTCCCGTCTCCTGGGACTTGGACTCCAGCTTGTCGATCTCCTCACGATGCAGCAGCAGCTTGCGCTTGCGCCGCGCGCTGTGGTTGGTCCAGGTGCCCTGGCTGTACTCGGGGACGTGCACGTTGTGCAGCCACGCCTCGTTGCCGTCCAGCTGGACGAAGCCGTCCGCCAGCGACGCCCTGCCCTGGCGCAGCGACTTCACCTCGGTCCCGGTGAGGACCAGGCCGGCCTCGTAGGTGTCGATGATGAGGTAGTCGTGCCGCGCCTTCTTGTTCTGCGCGATCAGCTTGCGCCCTTTTTCCTTAGCCATAGTGCAGCCCATTTTGGCACTACGGAGGGGGTCGGCGGAAAGCCGATTCCGACAGCCGTGCCACCGGCCGTGCTACCGGCCGAGTCCGGCGAGGACCGTGCCCGCCCGTTCGACGGCCTGCTCCTCGGCCTCCAGGTCGGGGGTGATGCCCCGGCCGTCGACGCCCCGGCCGGACGGGGTCCGGTAGTGGCCCACGGTCAGTTCGGCGACCGAGCCGTCGGGCAGCCTGCCGGGCATCTGCACCGCGCCCTTGCCGAAGGTGCGGGAGCCCACGACGACCGCCCGTCCGCGGTCCTGGAGGGCGCCGGTGAGCAGTTCGGCCGCGCTCATCGTCCCGCCGTCGACGAGCGCGACCAGGGGTCTGCCGGTGTCTCCGCCGGGCTCGGCGTGCAGGGCGCGCTGCTCGCCCTCGACGTCGTACGTGGCGACCAGGCCGCCGTCGAGGAAGGCGGAGGCCGCGGTGACCGCCTCGGCGACCAGGCCGCCGGAGTTGCCGCGCAGGTCGAGGACGATGCCCGCGTCGGCCGGGGCCCGGCGCACGGCGGCCCGGACCTCGTCGCCGGAGCCCTTGGTGAAGGCGCCGACCTTGACGACGGTGGTCCCGCCGGGGAGTTCGTCGACGGTGACGGTGTCGCGGGAGAGCCTGGCCCTGCGCAGGGTCTCGCTCCACGCGCGCGTGCCGCGCTCCAGGCCGAGGCGGACGGTGGTGCCGGCGGATTCCTCCGTGTCGTCACCGCGCAATAAGGAGACCACCTCGGTGACGGGCCGTCCGTCGACCGGCGTGCCGTCGACGCTGCGCAGCAGGTCGCCCGCACGGATGCCGGCGTCGGCCGCGGGGGTGCCGCCGCCCACCCCGGTCACCTCGATGCGGCCGGACCGCTCCCGGGCCCACAGGCCGACGCCGGTGTAGCTGCCGTCGAGGGTGTCCTCGAACTCCTCGTACTCGCCCGGGGAGTAGACGGCGCCCCACCGGTCCCCGCTGCGGCTGACGGCGCGCCGTGCGGCCTCCACGGGGGACGTGCCCGCGGCCATGGCCTCCTCGGCCGCCTCGGCGACCTCGGCGTGACGGCCGACGGGCGCGGCCGACGGGGTACTGCCGGCGGCGGACTTCCGGTCGGTGGGCGCGGGCAGGTTGCCGGTGGCCGCGCCGGCCACGAGCACACCGGCGAACACCAAGGTCAGGGCGCCCCCTCGGCGGATCCGACGGGGCTCGCAGAACAGGGCACGACCTGACATGCCGGTGAGTCTAGGACAGCGCGAAGGGGCGCACGGTTGGTTGCCCGTACGCCCCCTCTTGGCAAGAGTCACACCTTCAGGTACTTGCGCAGCGCGAAGAAAGCGGCCAGGGCCGGCATCAGCAGACTGGTGGCGAGGATCAGCGGAAGCTTCGTCAGCACCGCGTCCCAGCCGATGAAGTTGATCAGGTTCAGCTTCTCCGACAGCGCCAGTCCGTTGTCGATGATGAAGTACCGGCCGACCAGCAGGAATCCGCAGGCGAGGGTGCCGCCGATGAGTCCGGCGACCGCGGCCTCGGCGATGAACGGCGCCTGGATGTAGAAGCCCGAGGCACCCACCAGCCGCATGATCCCGGTCTCACGCCGACGGCTGAACGCCGAGACACGCACCGTGTTGACGATCAGCATGAGGGCGACGACCAGCATGAGGGCCATCACCGCGCGGGCGGCCCAGTTCATGCCGTTCAGCAGCCCGAAGAGGTTGTCCAGGATGCCCTTCTGGTCCTGCACGGACTGCACCCCGTCCCGCCCGTCGAAGGCGGTCGCGACGACCTCGTACTTCTCCGGGTCCTTGAGCTTGATGCGGTACGACTCCTGCATCTGGTCCGGCGTGAGGGAGCTGGCCAGCGGGGAGTCGCCGAACTGCTCCTTGTAGTGCTTGTACGCCGCGTCCTGGGACTCGTAGGTGACCGAGTCGACGACCGACATCTTCTCCAGGTCGCCCTTGATCTGCCCCTTCTGGTCCTCGGTCACCGCCCCCTTGGCGCAGTTGGGGTCGGACTCGGCGTCACTCTTGTTGCACAGGAAGATGGAGACGTTGACCTTGTCGTACCAGTAGCCCTTCATGCTGGTGACCTGGTCGCTCATCAAGAGCGAGGCACCGAACAGGGCGAGCGACAGGGCGACGGAGACGACGACGGCGAAGGTCATCGTCAGGTTGCGGCGGAGACCGACACCGATCTCCGACAGAACGAACTGGGCGCGCATGGCGTGGGGTTAAGCCTTTCCGTTCCTCGTCAGTGCTGGTAGCCGTAGACGCCGCGTGCCTGGTCACGGACGAGGCGGCCCTTCTCCAGCTCGATGACGCGCTTGCGCATCTGGTCCACGATGTTCTGGTCGTGCGTCGCCATCACCACGGTGGTGCCCGTCCGATTGATCCGGTCGAGCAGCTTCATGATGCCCACCGAGGTCTGCGGGTCGAGGTTGCCGGTGGGCTCGTCGCAGATGAGCAGCTTGGGCCGGTTGACGAAGGCCCGCGCGATGGCGACGCGCTGCTGCTCACCGCCGGAGAGCTCACCGGGCATCCGGTCCTCCTTGCCGCCGAGCCCCACGAGGTCGAGCACCTGCGGCACGGACTTGCGGATCTCGCCGCGGGACTTGCCGATGACCTCCTGCGCGAAGGCCACGTTCTCGGCGACCGTCTTGTTCGGCAGCAGCCGGAAGTCCTGGAACACCGTCCCCAGCTGGCGCCGGACCTGCGGCACCTTCCAGTTGGAGACGCGCGCGAGGTCCTTGCCCAGGACGTGCACCTGCCCGTGGCTGGCCCGCTCCTCGCGGAGGATCAGCCGCAGGAAGGTGGACTTGCCGGAGCCCGAGGACCCCACGAGGAACACGAACTCGCCCTTCTCGACCTCCAGGGTGACATCCCGGAGGGCTGGACGGTTCTGTTTGGGGTAGGCCTTGGAGACGTTGTCGAATCGGATCACTGGTGCACCACGGGTCGCCGGGGGTAGATGTGCGTGACCTTACGCGAAGCGGAAGGCCGCCCGCAGTCACCGGCCGGGGTTGCGCGACACTTGCGCGCTATATGCCGGATGTACACCCGCCGGTGCGCGGGAAGCGCCGGCGGAGGGCGGGCGGGACGGGGCCGGGGCGGGGCAGGACACGGGGGGCCGCGCCGATTCCCGCGGAACCTGGCACAGTGGGACGGGGAACGTTCGCGTCGTCGCGGGCGTTGTACTGACCGGAACCGGCGCGAGGAGGGCGAGCGCATGACGTACGACCGGCTGGTGTGCGCCAACTGCGCCGCACCCGTGAACGAGGGCCGGTGCCCGGTGTGCCGCGCGAACCGTGAGCGGCTGCAGCAGGTGAACTTCTTCGCGGGCCTGAACCCGACGGCACTGATCGCGCTGCTGGTGGTACTGGTCGCGGCGGTGGCGCTGCTCGCCCACCAGACCGCCTGACGGCACACGGCACGGACGGCCGAGGGGCCCGGAGCGCACGCGCCGCTCCGGGCCCCTCGACCTCTGCCCTGCCGTGCGTACGGTGCGTACGCGCGCCGTCACCTTCAGGCAGCGGCACCCGAGCGGTTGCCCGCGAGCCGCGGCAGCACACGGAAGCCGATGCCACCGGCGATCATCGTGGCGGCGCCGATGACCAGGAAGGTCATCTCGGCGGCACCGGTCTCGGCGAGCTCCTCGCCACTGCCCTGGGCCGACGTGGCGGGCTCGTCGCCCGTGTCGGTGAGGGCCGAGGAGCCCTCTTCCTGGGTGGAGGGGCCGGAACCGCCGGCCGGGTCGGCGGCGTTGCCGCCGTTGCCGTTGCCGTTCCCCTTGCCGTCACCGTTGCCGCCACCACCCGGGGTGGTCGGCTCCTCGGTCGGCTCGACGGGCTCCTCCGGCTCGACGGGCTCCTCGGGCTCGACGGGCTCCTCCGGCTCGACGGGCTCCTCCGGCTCGACGGGCTCCTCGGGCTCGACGGGCTCCTCCGGCTCGACGGGCTCCTCCGGCTCGACGGGCTCCTCGGGGTCCTCCGGGATGGTGGTGGGCGGGTCCGTCGGCTCGTCGTCCGAGTCGCCGTCGCCGACCTCGAGGTTGACACCGACGTTGGCACCCTCGTCCCCGAGGCCGGCGCTCACGCCTATGTCGAGGGCGGAGGCCGCGCCGGCGGCGGTCAGCGAGGCGCCGGCCGCGATCACGGCACCGGCCGCGATCCGTGCGACGCGGATGCGCGTCTTCTTGGTCATGTGGTTGCTACCCCCAGTAGCTCATCGTCAGTGAGGCCGCGCTCGGGGCCGTGATCAACAGGGCCGGCTGCCACAGGCAAGCCCCCCCGGTTCACATGCGCCCCAGAGATACGCATGCCGCGCCTCACCCTTCCCATTTTTCAAATGAACGTCAAGGCCGTTGCGTACGCGATGTCCGAGTAAAGGTACTTTGCCGAGAGTTGGAGCTGTGATTGTGATGTAAAACCCCGACTTCTCCGACGCACAAAAAGCAACTGCCGCCACAGGGGCGGCAGTTGCCTTGTCGACAAAGCGCTGTTCGCGCGCGGGGTTACTTCTCCCGCTGCTTGCGCCAGCGAATTCCGGCTTCCAGGAAACCCTGGATCTCACCGTTGAAAACGGCCTCGGGGTTGCCGACTTCGTGCTCCGTGCGCAGGTCCTTGACCATCTGGTAGGGGTGCAGCACGTACGAACGCATCTGGTTGCCCCAGGAGTTGCCGCCGTCGCCCTTGAGGGCGTCCATCCTGGCCTGCTCCTCCTGACGGCGCCGCTCCAGCAACTTGGCCTGGAGGACGTTCATCGCGGTGGCCTTGTTCTGGATCTGCGAGCGCTCGTTCTGGCAGGAGACCACGATGCCGGTGGGGAGGTGGGTCAGCCGCACCGCGGAGTCGGTGGTGTTCACGCCCTGGCCGCCGGGCCCGGACGACCGGTACACGTCCACCCGCAGCTCGGACTCGTCGATCTCGACGTGGTCGGTCTGCTCGACGACGGGCAGCACCTCGACTCCCGCGAACGAGGTCTGGCGACGGCCCTGGTTGTCGAAGGGCGAGATGCGCACCAGCCGGTGGGTGCCCTGCTCGACCGAGAGGGTGCCGTAGGCGTACGGCACCTGCACGGCGAAGGTGGTCGACTTGATGCCGGCCTCCTCCGCGTACGACGTCTCGTAGATCTCGGTCCTGTAGCCGTGCTGCTCGGCCCAGCGCAGGTACATGCGCTGGAGCTTCTCCGCGAAGTCGGCGGCGTCGACGCCACCGGCCTCCGCGCGGATGTTGACGAGCGCCTCGCGCGCGTCGTACTCGCCGGACAGGAGGGTCCGGACCTCCATCTCGTCGAGCGCCTTGCGGACGTTGGTCAGCTCGGACTCGGCCTCCGCGCGGGTGTCCGGGTCGTCCTCCTCCTCGGCCATCTCGAAGAGCACGGCGAGATCGTCGATCCGCCCGCGCAGCGTCTCCGCCTTCCTGACCTCGGCCTGGAGGTGGGAGAGCTTGCTGGTGATCTTCTGCGCCGCATCCGGGTCGTCCCACAGGGAGGGAGCGGCCGCCTGCTCCTCGAGCACGGCGATGTCTGCCCTCAGCTTGTCGAGGTCCAGAACGGCCTCGATCGACTCCATGGTCGAGGAGAGGGACTTGAGCTCTTCGGAAACATCGACGACTGCCACACCCCCAGCGTAACGGCTCGCCCGAGCAGCCCATGCCGGACGCCCGCCCGCAGGGCCTTTCGCGTGCGTCGGGGCAGGTCAGGGCGGCGTGGCGGGGGTCAGGGCGTGGCGGGGGCCGAGTTGTTCGAGTCGCGCGGGTCCGCTCCGGGCCCCTCGTCCGAGGCGGCCAGCCAGGCGCCCGCGCCGACGGCGGCCAGCAGGGTCACCGTCAGCGCGGCGAGGGTCAGCCGGCGCCGCCGGGCGATCGCACGGTTGCGGGCGGAGCCGGGGCGGCGGGCGCCGCTGGCGCGGGGCGCGCGGGCCGTGCCGCGGGCGCCTCCGGCCAGCTCGTCCGGGGCCGGCACCCGCATCGACGTATGGGTGTCCCGGTTGGAGTCGGCCGGCTTCGCTCCCGGCACCAGCGGAACGGCGCCGCGGCGCGGCGCGGGCTCCCCGGCGGCCGGCGCCGGACCGGAGGGCCGGGTCTCGTCGCCCTCCCGCTCCGCCGAGCCGGTGTCCGGCTCGTCCACGTCCAGCGGCGGCATCCCGGCCAGCAGGGGCAGCAGCTCCCGCAGCCGCGCCCCGAGCTCCGAGGCCCGCAGCCGCGAGGCGGGCGCCTTGGCCAGGCACTGCACGAGCAGCTGCCACAGCTCGTCGGGGATGCCGGGGAGCGGGACGACCGACTCCGTGACATGGCGGCGCAGCACCGCTCCGGGATGTCCGCCGCCGAACGGCGTGAAGCCCGCGAGCAGCTCGTACAGGACCGTGGCGAGGGCGTAGATGTCGACCGACGCGCGCGGCGGCAGACCCTCCACGATCTCCGGAGCCAGGTAGTCCGGCGTCCCGATGATCTTCGTGGCACGGGTGCGGCGCGGGGTGTCGATGAGCTTGGCCACACCGAAGTCGGTCAGCAGCGCCCGGTGCGAGCCGCCGGGGCCGAGCGGACCCTGCATGTCCAGCAGGACGTTCTCCGGCTTGACGTCCCGGTGCACGACCCCCGCCGCGTGCGCCGCCGCCAGGCCGTCCGCGACGTCGGCGACGATCGCCACGGCGGCCTCCGGGGCGAGCCTGCGCTCGCGGTCGAGGCGGGTGCGCAGATCCGTACCGCGGACCAGGTCCATGACCAGCGCGAGATCGTTGCCGTCGACCACCAGGTCGCGCACCGCGACGACGTGCGGGTGCTCCAGGCCGAGCAGCGCCGTCCGCTCCTGCACGAAGCGTCCGACGAGTTCCTGGTCCGAGGAGAGGTCCTCGCGCAGCAGCTTGACGGCGACGGGCCCCTCCGGCCCCTCGCCGAGCCACACCGTGCCGGCGCTGCCCCGGCCGAGGACCTGGTGGGCGGTGTACCGGCTGCCGATCTTCCGTGCCAAGACTGCTCCTACCGACGCGTGTTGCCGCCAAAGCTACGCGCCCCGGAAGCCGGCCTTCACCGGGGATCCGGAAATCACCCGCCGGATGTCGACACATCGGCAAACCGGCCGGAAGCGCCCCGGGCCGTCGGCAGCGCCGGACTACTGCGGCAGGTCGGACCCGGAATCGCCCAGCTCCTGGAACCAGCCCACCGTGTTGTCGAACCAGTCGGTGAGCTGGTCCCAGTAGCCCTTGCCGCTGCCGATCCAGTCCTGCAGCGGGCTCAGCTCCCAGATCAGCCAGCTCGCCACGAACAGGATGACGATCGTGAACAGGCAGCCCTTCAGACAGCCGAGACCGGGGATGCGCATCGGGTTGGCGCCGCGCTGCCGGGGCTCGCGCGCGGGGCGTCGCGGCTCCGGCGGCGGGGTGTACCGCTGCGGCTCCGGCTGCCGCGACCGCTGGGGCCGGGGCTGCGGGGGCGGGGGCGGGGCGTACTGCTGAGGCTGCTGCGCCTGCTGGTACGGCTGCTGCCGTCCGGGGCCGGTTCCGGACTGCGGGCGGCGCCGCGGCGGCTGCTGCGGCTGTTGCTGTGGCCGGGCGACCTGCCGCTGGGGGCGGCGGCGCAGCGGGTCCTCACCCGGGTCGACGTACTGGACCTGGGTCTGCTCGTTGCGGTCGCGGGCCGCGCGCATCTGGTTCTGCCAGGGATGCGGGTCGTCGGGGCCGGGCTGTCCCTGGCCGCCCCGGCCCGGCGGGCCGGGCGGTACCGGGGGCATGACGGCGGTCGGGTCGGCGGCGCCGGAGGGGCCGCCCGCGCCGGCGCGGGGGCCGGTCTGCGGCAGGACGCTGGTCGCGCCGTCGGGGTCGTACGCGCCCTGGGTGTGCGGCAGCACCTGCGTCGGGTCGGCGGAACCGGGCGCGCCGGGGGTGCCGGGCACGGGGGCGGGCGCCGGGTCGGGCATGAGGAGCACGCCGACGTTCTCGGCGGCGGAGATCTGCGCGGAGTTCACGTGCACGCCGATGCCGTCGGCGACGACCCGCAGGCCGCGCGCGAGGTTCTCGGCGCTGGGCCGCTGCTCGGGGTTCTTGCTGAGGCAGCGCTCTATGACCGTCCAGAGCGGGTCCGGGACCGTGGAGGGGCGGCGCGGTTCGGCACTCAGGTGCTGGTGCAGCACCTCCAGGGCGGAGCCGCCGGAGAACGGCGGGCGGCCGGTGACCAGCTCGTACAGCAGGATGCCGGCGCCGTAGATGTCGACGGCGGAGGTCTGCGGGCGGCCCTCGGCGGACTCCGGCGCGATGTACGCGGGCGTGCCGACGAACTCGTGGGTGCGGGTCAGCCCCGGGGAGTCGGCCAGCCGGGCGATGCCGAAGTCGGTCAGCATCGGGTGCAGCTCGCCGCCGCCCTGCTGGAGCAGCACGTTGGCGGGCTTCAGGTCGCGGTGCACCACGCCGTCGGCGTGGCTGACGGCGAGGGCGTCGGCGATCTGGGCGGTCATGAGAGCGGCGCCGGCGGGTGTGAAGGGGCCGTTCTCGCGCAGGTAACGGTGCAGGTCGGGGCCCTCGACGAGGTCCATGACCAGCGCCAGCAGATCACCCTCGACGACCAGGTCGCGGACCCGGACGATGTTGGGGTGGGTCAGTCTGAGCAGGACGGAGCGTTCCCTCAAAAAACGCATCACGACGTCCGCGTCGTTCGCGAGCTCCTCCTTGAGGACCTTGATCGCGACGGTCTCTCCCGGCTGACCGGGCACCGCCGCCTCGGCCCCCGCGGTCTCCCGCTGGCGGGCCCGCCAGACGGTGCCCGTGGCGCCGCGTCCGATCGGCTCCTCGAGCAGGTACTTGCTGCCTACCGGCCGCACGTCATGCGCTCCCTGCTGCTTGCTTGGCTGGCGTACACCGTGATGCGTCGTGCTCGGAAATGTTCCGCCCCACTGTAATGCCGCAGCGCGGGACACCGGCCTGACACCGTCGACGACTTCCTTCCCGGTTCCTTCCCGGTTCCTTTTCGGTTCCTTTTCGGTTCCCTCCCCGTCTCCCGTACGGGGCCCGCGGGCCCCACCCCCGTGCGAGGCGACGCGAGGCAACACGTGTGAAGGGAAGACGCCCGACCCGGTCCCTTGGTTGCCGAGGGCCACACGTGACCGATCTCAAGTGGCGGTGGAACGCTCATTCACGGCTCATTGGTCAGGCACTTTTGAGGGCAGAGCCGACCAATCAAGATCATTTGATGCGGGAAGGCGGGCGCGTTGTCGGTGGCAGGTGCGAGGATGCGGGGAGCACTGGCCGTACGTGCGCGTGTGGTGGTGGGGGAAGTCCGCGGTGGGGGACCGCGGGGCGGTCCCGTCCTCCGTACCACGGGCGCTCGCGCAGAAGGGACCGCTCACGGCGATGCAGATCCGGCTGACCGTGGTAGATCCGCTGGGCCCGCTCTCCCCCGCGCGAGGCCATGTGGTCGTCACCGCCCCCGCCGGTACGGCCCTGGCGGCGGTGGCCACCGCGCTGGCCTCCGCGGTCTTTGGCGGCGACAGCGCCTCCGGTTCCCCGGGCTCCTCCGGCGCCCCGGTGCTGTACGCCGGCGACCAGCGGCTGGACGCCCAGCGCTGCACGCTCGGCGAGCCGCCCCTGATCGACGGTGCGGTGCTGGCCGTGGGCGCCCCGGGCCAGCCCGAGCCGCATCCCGAGCTGGACGACGCCCCGACCAGGCTCCACGTCGTCGCCGGTCCCGACGCGGGCGGCGTCCATCTGCTGCACGGCGGTGAGATCCGCATCGGCCGCTCGGCCGACGCGGATGTGCCGCTCGACGACCCGGACGTCTCCCGGCTGCACTGCGCGGTGACGGTCGGCCCGGACGGCAGGGTCTCGGTCGCCGACCTCGGCTCCACCAACGGCACGACCCTGGACGGCCGACGGGTGGGCTCCCGCCCGGTCGCCCTGGCACCGGGCGCGCTGCTGCGGATCGGCGAGTCGGCCCTCCGGCTCACCCCGGCCGCGGGGCCGGGGGCGCGGGCGTGGACGACGCCGGACGGCGAGGGGCACGTCCGCGTGCCGGAGCCGTCCACGGAGCCGCTCACGGGGTCGTCCGCCGAGCCGCTCTCGGGCGCGGAGGCGGGCGCGGGCTCGCAGGCGGGCGCGGGCTCGCAGGCGGCGGCCGTGCGTCCGCCGGACGGCCCGACACACCACGCCCACGGTTCCGCGACGGTCCGGACCACCGGGGAAACCCCGCCGGTACCCGGTCGGGGCAGTGCCCCGGGGGCCGAGAACCGCGGGACGGGCGGTCGGGGTTCGGGTTCGGTCCACGGCTCGGGCTCGGGCGCCGCTTCCGGCTCCCGTTCGGACACGGACACAAACACGGGCTCCGGCTTCGGTCCGGGTTCCGGTTCGGCCTACGGCTCGGATTCGGGCCCCGGCCCCGCTTTCGGCCCGGGCCCCGGCTCCCGTTCGGACACGGGCACGGGCTCTGGTGCTGATGCTGGTGCCGGTCTCGGCTCCGAGACCGACTACGGCTACGGCTACGGCTCCAGAAACACCGATCGCCACGGCGGAAGTACGGTCCACGTGGCCTCCCGGGGCGAGGTGCCGCGGGTCCCCAAGGGGCGCCGGGTGTCGCAGCCGAGGCCGGCCGGCGACGGGCCCGGCCGGGTCTCCGGGGCGGGGGCCGGCACCCACGCGGGTGGTACCGGCGCGCCCGCCGGGTCCGGTGCCGACGGCGGGCTCACCGCCTGGTCCGGCACTCCTGGGAACCGGCCCGCCGACGGCCGCCGGGGCACCCCGGCGCGCGGCACCGGTCCGGCCGAAGCCGACCTCGCGCCGCAGCCCTCCGGTGGACGCCGGCGCGGCGGGCTCTCGGCGTGGGCACGCCGGCTGGCCGGGGGACGTCCGGAGCCGGAGAGCACCGGACCGGACCCGTACGGCGGGGAGGCGTCCGGTGCCGTCCCGGCCGAACCGGCCGCCGCCGCCGCGGCCGGGCCGCCCGAGACCTGGCCCGACCCCGCCACCCTGCTGCTGACCGCCCTGGGCCCCGGCCCCCGCCTGTGGGAGCGCGGACCCGGCCACCCGGAGGCGCTCGCGATACGCCTCGGCACGGCCGACCGGGCGGTGCCCGGCGGTTCGGGCCTGCTGCCCGCCGTACCGGTGACGTCGGGGCTGTGCGAGGTGGGCTCGCTGGGTCTGGCCGGTCCGCGCGAGCGGCTCACCGGGCTGGCCCGCGCGGTCCTGGCCCAGCTCGCCGCACTGCACTCCCCCGACGTGCTCGAGATCGTCCTGATCACCGCCGACCGCTCCCGCACCCTGGAGGAGCGCACCGCGGAATGGGCCTGGCTGGGCTGGCTGCCACACGTACGGCCGGGGCACGGGCAGGACTGCCGGCTGCTCCTCGCCCACGACCGTGAACAGGCGGCGGCCCGCGCCGAGGAGCTGCTGCGCCGCCTGGAGGACCACGACCACGCGTCCCGCACCTCCTCCGCCCCGGCCGCCCCCTCCGGCTCGTCCGTCTCCTCCACCTCGTCCGCCCCGCTCATCCCCGAACAGCCCCGGGCCTCCGGCGCCGACCGGGGTGCCCCCCGGCGCCCCTCCCGGGCCCGGGACGACAGCGCCGGTGGCGGTGCGGCGGGCGGCTTCGCCGGGTCGTACACCGTGGTCGTCCTGGACGGCGACCCCGGGGACCCCGGGGTGCGCGACGCGGTGGCACGGCTGGCGGTGGAGGGGCCGCGGGCCGGGATCCACCTGGTGTGTCTCGCCGAGACGGCCGCCGCCTCGGCCTCCTCCCCGGTGACGAGGACGTACGAGGCGGCCTGCGCGGTGACGCCCGCGTTCCGGGAGTGCGGTGCCGTCGCCCTGCTCAGCGGGGACGTGGCGACCACCCTGCGGCTGCTGCGGGTGGCCGCCACCGGTTCGGGGACGGCACCGGGCCCGGTCGGCCACGGCACGGTGGCCACGGTCGACGCGGTCTCCCCCGCGTGGGCCGAGCGGTTCGCGCGGGCCCTGGCACCGTTGCGCACGGCGGGCGCTCCCGGCACGCGGCACGCGCGTGTGTCGGTGCCGCTGCCCCCATCGGCGCGGCTGCTGGACGAGCTGGGGTTGGCCCGCGCCACCCCGGCCTCGCTGATGGCCCGTTGGGCGGACTCGGCCGACGACAAGGAGCGGCTCGGCGGCCGGGTGTGCGCGGTGCTGGGTGCCGGGCCGCGTGGCCCGGTCTCCGCCGATCTGGTGGCCGACGGGCCGCATCTGCTGGTGGAGGGCCCGTCCGGCAGTGGCCGTACGGAACTGCTCCGGGCCGTCGTCGCCTCCCTGGCCGCGGCCGAGCGGCCGGACCGGCTGGGCATCGTGCTGGTGGACGGCCGCGCCGGCACCACGGACGGCGGCCAGGGCGACGGACTGCGCGTGTGTACGGACGTACCGCACGTCACCACGCATCTCAGCGCCAACGACCCGGTGCGGATGCGGGAGTTCGCCCAGTCGCTGAGCGCCGAGCTGAAGCGGCGTGCCGAACTCCTCGGCCGGTCGGACTTCGTGGAGTGGCACACCGGGCGCGAGCTGTCGGACCGTATGGTCGCCCAGCGCGCGGCCGCGCCCCGCGGCCCCGCGACCGGCGGCGGCGAGCACCGTGGAGACCTGGATTCCCTGCCCAGCAGTTCCACGCTGCGGCTGCGGCCCGGCGCCGCCCGGCGCAGGGCCGAGGCCCCGCCGCCGCTGCCCCGGCTGATCGTGGTCGTGGACGACCTGGACGCGCTGGTCTCCCCCGCACTCGGTTCACCGGGGCGGCCCGCCGCCGGGTCGGTGCTGCGGGCGCTGGAGGCGGTGGCGCGGGAGGGTGAACGGCTGGGCGTGCACCTGGTGTCGGCCACCGGACCCTGTGCCCGTACGGCGGAGACCGAGCCGGTGCGCCGCGCGACCCTGCGCGTGACGCTCGACGCGCCGGCGCCGGGCCGCGGGGCCGGCTCCCCGTTCGAGCCGAACCAGGAGAGCGGGGACGAGCCGGCTCCGGGCCGGGGGCGTCTGGCCCACCCGGACGGCCGGGTGACCGCGTTCCAGGGCGGGCGGGTGACCGGGCGTATCCCGCGCACGGCGACGCTGCGGCCCACGGTCGTGCCGCTGGAGTGGCACCGCATGGGCGATCCGCCGGCCCGCCGCACGGTCAGGGAACTCGGCAACGGCCCGACCGACCTGGCGCTGCTCGCCAGCGCGCTGGAACGCGCGGCCCGCGAGGTCGCGGCCACCGAGGTGCCGTCGCTGCTGTGACCCGGCCCCGGGGAGCGGCGCGCCCCGTTCCCCGGCCGTCACGGCCCTCGCACCAGCCCCACCCGCAGAATCCCTCAACACCCTCAACACCCCTGTGCTCCATGGGTGTCGAGGGCGTACGACCCACTCCCGCGGGTCCGGACGGGACTCCTCCGCCCCGGAGAGTCACGACGCGGTCACGATCCCGGACTTGACACGAGACGCGCTCTTGCCGCCCTCGACCTCACGGGCGTACACCAGAGCGCACGGGACAGTGCTCGGCGTTCGACGAGGTACGAAGAACGGGGCAGTGATGCGCAGGACGAGCAGGATCATCCGGGCACGCGGGTCGTCCGGTACACCCACCGCAACGGCAACTCCCCGCACCCGCAGGGCCGTCAGGGCGGCGGCCGCGATGGTCGCGGGCGTGCTCGCGGTCTCGCTCACCGCGTGCGGGGGCGACGACGACGGCAGCGACGGGCCGGGCGGCGGCACCGACGAGACCGCCTCCACCGTCACCCTTCCCCGGCTCGACGGCCAGAGCCTCGAGGTCGCCGCCGTGTGGACCGGCACCGAACAGGCCAACTTCAAGAAGGTCCTCGCGGAGTTCGAGAAGCGCACCGGCGCGAAGGTGACGTTCGTTCCCGCCCAGGACCCCATCGTCAACTTCCTCGGTTCGAAGATCGCGGGCGGCGCCCCGCCCGACGTGGCGCTGCTGCCGCAGCCGGGCGCCGTCAAGCAGGCCGTGGAGAAGGGCTGGGCGAAGCCGCTGGGCGCCGAGGCGCAGGCGGAGCTCGAGAAGAACTACTCGCAGGGCTGGCAGGACATCGGCTCGGTCGACGGCACGCCGTACGGCGTCTACTACAAGGCCGCCAACAAGTCGCTGATCTGGTACAACGTCCAGGTCTTCGAGAACGCCGGCGCGAGTGAGCCGGCCACCTGGCAGGACCTGCTCAGCACGGCGCGGACGGTCTACGACTCCGGTGTCACCCCGTTCTCGGTCGGCGGCGCCGACGGCTGGACGCTCACCGACTGGTTCGAGAACATCTACCTCTCCCAGGCGGGCCCGGAGAAGTACGACCGGCTCGCCGCGCACGAGATCGAGTGGACGGACCCGTCCGTGAAGGACGCGCTGACCACGCTGGCGGAGATCTGGGGCAAGCCGGAGTACCTGGCGGGCGGCCCGGACGGCGCCCTGCAGACCGAGTTCCCGGCCTCCGTGACGCAGACCTTCACCGGCGGCGACCAGCCCGAGGCGGGCATGGTCTACGAGGGCGACTTCGTCCAGGTGAACATCGGCGAGACCGAGGCGGAGGTCGGTACGGACGCGAAGGTGTTCCCGTTCCCCGCGGTCGGTGACAGCCCGCCCGTGGTGTCCGGCGGCGACGCGGCCGTGATCCTCGAGGACTCGAAGGCGGCGCAGGCGCTGGCGACGTTCCTCGCCTCCCCGGACGCCGCCGGCGTCCAGGCGAAGCTGGGCGGCTACCTCTCGCCGAACAGGAACGTGCCGAACTCGGCGTATCCGAACGAGGTGCAGCGGAAGATGGCCCGGGCGCTCGTCGACGCCGGGGACGACTTCCGCTTCGACATGTCCGACCAGGCCCCGCAGGCCTTCGGCGGTACCCCCGGCAAGGGCGAGTGGAAGGCGCTCCAGGACTTCCTGAAGAACCCGAAGGACGTCGCGGGCGCCCAGCGGCAGCTGGAGGCCGGCGCGGCCGCGGCGTACGGGGACTGAGCCGGCGATGGCGTCGGACACGGCGGCGGGGTCCTCCGGGGCCCCTGCCGCTCGCCAGCCGCGCAGGAGCGTCACCGGCACCCGCACCACCGTGGCGGCGCTGTTCCTGCTGCCCGCGCTGCTGCTGCTCGGTGCGCTCGTGGTCTACCCGATCGGGTACTCCGTCGTCCGCAGCTTCTACGACCGGTCCGGCGACGGATTCGCCGGGTTCGACAACTACCGGGCCCTGTTCACCGACGACGGCATCCGCGCCGCCCTGAGGAACAACGTCGTCTGGGTGGTGTTCGCGCCGACGGTCGCCACCGCGCTCGGCCTGGTCTTCGCGGTGCTGACCGAACGGATCCGCTGGGGAACGGCGTTCAAGCTGGTCGTCTTCATGCCGATGGCGATCTCGATGCTGGCGGCGGGCATCATCTTCCGCCTGGTGTACGACCAGGACCCGGACAAGGGCGTGGCGAACGCGGTGTGGGTGGGCGTGCACGACACCTTCGCCCGGTCGTCGGCGTACCCGAAGGCCCACCCCGGCCGTGAGTCGCCGCTGGAGGCGGCCGGCGGGGGTGCCTTCGTCACCAGGGCGACGGTGAGCGTCGGTGGGACCGTCGCGCTGCCGCTGGTCGGTGTCGCGCCGGGCCTGCTCCCGGACGACGCGGAGCGGGCCGCGCCGCCGAAGCCGAAGGCGGACCGGATCACCGGCACGACCTGGCAGGACTTCACCCGCGGCAAGGGCGTCGGCACGCTGAACGGCGTCGACGCGGACGAGCTGGGCTATCCCGGCATGAGGATCGAGGCGGTCAGGGACGGCACGGTGGTGGAGACGGCCACGGCGGGCGCCGACGGCACGTTCTCCCTGTCGGCGAAGGCGGACGGCGCACGGCTCCGGCTGCCGGCGAGCAACTTCCAGGAGCCGTACAACGGCCTGGACTGGCTGGGCCCGTCGCTGGTCACGCCGGCCGTCGTCGGCTCGTACATCTGGATGTGGGCGGGCTTCGCGATGGTGCTGATCGCGGCCGGGCTCGCGGGCATGCCGCGGGAGCTGCTGGAGGCCGCGCGGGTCGACGGCGCCAACGAGTGGCAGGTGTTCCGGAGGATCACGGTGCCGATGCTGGCGCCGGTGCTCGCGGTGGTCACCGTCACCCTGATGATCAATGTGCTCAAGGTGTTCGACCTGGTGTTCATCATCGCGCCCGGCTCCTCCCAGGACGACGCCAACGTCCTCGCGCTGGAGCTGTACCGCAAGGGCTTCTCCGAGGACCAGCCGGGCATCGCCAGCGCGATCGCGGTGTTCCTGCTGCTTCTGGTGATCCCGGTGATGTGGTTCAACGTGCGGCGGCTGAGGCGGGAGGTACGGCGATGAGCGCGGACGGCGGCAGTGGCACCGGGGCGTCCTCGCCGCCTGCCGGTGCCGTCAAGGCCGGGCGGTCACTGGGTTCGAGGCTCGGCGAGTGGGTGAGCGGCGGACTGGTCCGCGTCTTCCTGACCGTCGTCGGTCTGTTCTGGCTGGTCCCGACGACCGGTCTGCTGCTGGCCAGCCTGCGCACCCCGCAGGACATGGCCGCCGACGGCTGGTGGACGGTGTTCACCGAGCCGTCGCAGCTCACCTTCGGCGCCTACGAGACCCTGCTGGAGAACGACGACATCACCGGTTCCCTGCTGAACACGGTGTACATCACCGTCCCGGCGACGGTGCTGGTGGTGGTGATCGGCTCGCTGGCCGGATACGCCTTCGCCTGGATGGAGTTCCCCGGCCGGGACTGGTGGTTCCTGGGCGTGGTGGGGCTGTTGGTGGTGCCGGTGCAGGTGGCGCTGATCCCGATCGCCGAACTCTTCGGCACCATCGGCGTCTTCGGCTCGGTCGTCGGCGTGGTCCTCTTCCACGTCGGCTTCGGTCTGCCGTTCGCGGTGTTCCTGCTGCGCAACTTCTTCGCGGAGATCCCGAAGGAGCTGCTGGAAGCGGCCCGCCTGGACGGCGCCGGCGAACTGCGCCTGTTCGCCCGGGTGGTGATGCCGCTGGGCGGGCCGGCGATCGCCTCGCTGGGCATCTTCCAGTTCCTGTGGGTGTGGAACGACATGCTGGTCGCGCTGATCTTCACGGACTCCGGGAGCCAGCCGATCACGGTCGCGCTGCAGACGCAGGTACGGCAGTTCGGCAACAACATCGACGTGCTGGCACCGGGCGCGTTCATCTCGATGGTGATCCCGCTGGCCGTGTTCTTCGCCTTCCAGCGGCAGTTCGTCTCCGGCGTGATGGCGGGCGCGGTGAAGTGACGTACCGCGTTTCGGGCCCCGGACGCGACGTGCGCGTCCGGGGCCCGAAACACGGCCGGGACCGGCCCCGGTCCCGTGGGCTACTCGATGACGAGCTCGACCTGGATGTTGCCGCGGGTGGCGTTGGAGTAGGGGCAGACCTGGTGGGCCTGCTCGACCAGCTTGCGTCCGGTCTCCTGGTCCACGGTGTCGGGCAGCTCGACGCGCAGCGTCACGGCGAGCGCGAAGCCCTCGCCCTGCTTGCCTATGCCGACCTCGGCGGTCACCGCGGCCTCGCTGACGTCCACCTTCGCGGTCCGGCCGACCAGGCCGAGGGCACTGCCGAAGCAGGCCGCGTAACCGGCGGCGAACAGCTGCTCCGGGTTGGTGCCCTCGCCGTTGCCGCCCAGCTCCACGGGGGCGCTGAGGCCGAGGTCCAGCTTGCCGTCGGAGGTGACGGCGCGGCCGTCACGGCCGTGGGTGGCGGTGGCGACAGCGGTGTAGAGCGCGTCCATGGGAACCCTTCCCTCTCGAATGACGGTCGTGCGGCAGCCGGCCCGTCGGTGGCCCGGACCTCCGCACGACCACAAGGAAAGCACACAATTAAATTGCACACAACCAAATGGCTCGAAAGAGCTACTCTGGAGCCATGACACCGACCCCGAACGCCGGGCCGGCCCCGGAGCCGGCCGTCGCCGCCTCCCCGGAGCGGGCCGTCGCCCCGCCCCCCGATCCGGCCGGCACCCCGCTGCCCGACTCCCCCGTCGGCGCACTCCGCCTCGACCAGCACGTCTGCTTCTCCCTGCAGTCCGCCTCACGCGCCTTCAACGGCCTGTACCGCGTCCTCCTCAAGGACCTCGGCCTCACCTATCCCCAGTACCTGGTGATGCTGGCCCTCTGGGAGCACGGCACGCTGCCCGTCAAGACGCTCGGCGAGCACCTGCGGCTCGACTCCGGCACGCTGTCCCCGCTGCTCAAGCGGCTGGAGGCGGCCGGCCTGGTCCATCGGGAACGCAGTGCGCGCGACGAGCGCTCGGTGGAGGTACGGCCCACCGGGGAGGGCCTCGCGCTGCGCGGCCAGGCCCTCGACCTCCCGCGCCGGATCGCCACCGCGACCGGATTCGGGCTCGACGAGATCCAGGACCTGAAGGTCCGCCTGGACCGTCTCACCACCGCACTGGACACGGCGGCGGCGAACGGAGCCTAGGATCCTGACGGACGGCGGAGACCGGACGCACGGTGGAGACCGACCACCCACCGCACCGCCACGGGGCCAACGACGAGGGGACGGTCGCACATGACCTGGTTGATCACCGGCGGCGCCGGTTACATCGGGGCGCACGTCGTACGCGCGATGACCGAGGCGGGGGAACGGACGGTGGTGTACGACGACCTGTCCACCGGCATCCCCGACCGCGTGCCGGACGGCGTACCGCTGGTGGTCGGCTCGGTCCTGGACGGCGAACGGGTGGCGCGCGCCCTCGCCGACCACGAGGTCACCGGCGTCGTGCACCTGGCGGCGAAGAAGCAGGTGGGCGAGTCGGTGGAACTGCCCCTGCACTACTACCGGGAGAACGTCGAGGGCCTGCGCGTCCTGCTGGAGGCGGTGACGGCGGCGGACGCGGCGTCGTCCTTCGTGTTCTCGTCGTCGGCGGCGGTGTACGGCACGCCGCCCTCCGGCGCCGGGCTGGTCACCGAGGACACCCCCTGCCTGCCGATCTCCCCCTACGGCGAGACGAAGCTGGCCGGCGAGTGGCTGGTCCGCGCCACGGGGCGGGCGACCGGCCTGTCCACCGCCTCCCTGCGCTACTTCAACGTGGCGGGCGCCGCGCGCCCGGAACTCGCCGACACGGGCGTCCACAACCTCGTCCCCATGGTCTTCGAGAAGCTGACCGCGAACGAGCCCCCGCGGGTGTTCGGCGACGACTACCCGACCCCGGACGGCACCTGCGTCCGCGACTACATCCACGTCGTCGACCTGGCCGAGGCCCACGTGGCCGCGGCGCACGCCCTGCGCACCGCGCCCGGCCGGGACCTCACCCTCAACATCGGCCGCGGCGAGGGCGTCTCGGTCCGGGGCATGATCGACCGCATCAACGCCCTCACCGGCCACGGCCTCCGGCCCACGATCGCCCCCCGCCGCCCCGGTGACCCGGCGAACGTCGTCGCCTCGTCCGACCGCGCCGCCACCGAACTCGGCTGGAAGGCCCGCCACAGCGTCGACGACATGATCACCTCGGCCTGGCAGGGCTGGCAGCGCCTGCACCCGGCGGCGGAGCGCGGCTGAACCGCGCGGATGCCCTCCGCCCCGGCACCTGCCGAGCACGCCGTGGGCGCCGTCGCCGGTTCCGCCGTCGGCGACGCCCCGGGCGGCCCCTTCGAGCCCGGCCCCGAGGGAACCTTCCCGGCTCGGCCCGGCAGGGCCGGCAGCGCCCTCGCCCGGCGGCCGTGCGGCTGAACCCGCCTACAGCGCCCTGAGCGCCGCGGTCGTCGCCCTTGCCAGGGCTGCCAGGTAGCCCTTCGGGAGTTTCGGGTTGCGGATGACCACCGAGCGCCAGTACAGCGGGCCCGAGATCAGGTCGAGGGCCAGGGCGTGGTCGACGCCGGGGCGTACCTCGCCCCGCTCCTGGGCCGCCGTGACGACGCCCTTGGCGACCCCGTCCTGGCCCTCCCGCAGCGCCTTCTGCAGCGCCCCGGCGATGTCGGGGTTGCGGGCGGCCTCGGCCTGGAGGTCGGGGAGGATCTGCGAGGCGACGGGGTGGCGCAGGGCGCGTGAGGTGACCTCGTACAGCAGCCGCAGGTCACCCTCCAGGGAGCCGGTGTCCGGCGCGGGCAGGCCCTGCACGGCGATCGCCGAGACCAGGTCCAGGACCAGGTGCAGTTTGGACCGCCAGCGGCGGTACACGGCGGTCTTGCCGACCCCCGCGCGGCGCGCGATGCCCTCGATGGACATCCGCGCGTAGCCGACGGCCGCGAGCTCCTCGAAGACCGCCGCCCGGATCGCCTCCGTCACGTCCTCGCGCAGTACGGCCGCCCCGGCGGGAGCCCTGCGGCGCGGAGGCGGCTGGGGCTCCTCGGCGTTCGTCGTCATGCGGACCAGCATAGGGCGTGACGACGATACGGACCCGTTCCGACGACGGCACGTGCACCGATCCACCACAGCCAGGCACGAAACCGGGTCCGGCCCGGCCCGGCCGGACCCGGGCCGTTACGACGAAACGGTTGCGTTCCGACGCGCGTTCGGCCTACGCTCGCGTTGCGACGATACGGTGCCGTCCCGACGTGGGTGAACGCGCGACGATGCGCGGGGAAACACCGGGCGGAACCCGGCACCGCACGACCCCGCCGTCTCCCCCACCCCCCTAGCGAAAGCAGCGGATGTGAGTCAGGTCCTCCACACACCGCCTCCCGCACCGGTCCACCCGGCCGCCGAGGACGACCTCCCCGCCCTCGCCGCCCGCCACGGCCTCACGGTCAGCGGCGCCCGCCCCACCCTGCCCGCCTACGTCCGCGAGCTGTGGGCGCGCCGGCACTTCATCCTCGCCTTCTCCCGGGCGAAGCTGACCGCGCAGTACAGCCAGGCCAGGCTCGGCCAGCTGTGGCAGGTGGCCACGCCGCTGCTGAACGCGGCCGTGTACTTCTTCATCTTCGGCCTGCTGCTGGGCGCCCG
>NZ_JAPJDM010000011.1:203281-272585 GCF_026242095.1 Streptomyces sp. NEAU-W12 | reverse complement strand
AACCAGTTCAGGTAGCCGCGGGCCAGCGCGTCACCGGTGATGTACAGCTCCCCGGGCGCGCCGGGCGGCACCGGACGCAGCCGGCCGTCGAGCACATAGGCGCGCATGCCGTCGCGGGCGCGGCCGATCGGCACGGTCGGCGGGACCGTGTCCCGGTTCTCCATGGTGTGCGCGGTGGCGTACACGGTGATCTCGGTCGGGCCGTACGCGTCGGTGACCACGGTCCGAGGGCAGTGCTCCAGCACCCGGCGCACGGTGGCGGCCGTGACGACGTCGCCGCCGACCATCACCTCGCGGACGCCGGCGAGGCAGCCGGGGTCCTCCTCCGCCACCACGCGGAAGAGGCCGGCCGTCAGCAGGAGCAGGGTGACACCGTGCTCGCCGACCGCCCGCGCGATGGCCGCCACGTCCGGGTCGCCGGGCGGGGCCACCACGATCTCCCCGCCGTTCAGCAGCGGGACCCACAGCTCGCAGGTGGACGGGTCGAAACCGTACGGCGAGTGCAGCAGCGTCCGGACCGGGCGCTCGGCGTCGAACGCGGTCGTCCAGTGGCGGTCGGCGGCCAGGCCCACCACACCGCGATGGGTGGCCGTCACGCCCTTCGGCTCGCCGGTGGAACCGGACGTGAACATCACGTAGGCGGCGTTGTCCGGGTGGGGGCGTACGGCGGCCGGAGGGTGGTGCGGGTCCTCGTCGGACACCGTGACGAAGTGGTCGGCGCGAGGCAGCAGGGCGGGTGCCGTGTCGCGGTGGGTGCCGTCCGTGACGACGACCGACGCCCCGGTCTGCCGCAGCATCGTGTCCAGCCTGGCCGGGGGGAGGTCGGGGGCGAGGGGCACGTAGGCCGCCCCGGCCTTCAGCACTGCGAGGATCGCCGTCACGATGTCCGGCGAGCGTTCCATCAGCAGCGCGACCCGCTCCTCCGGGACGACTCCCAGGGACAGCAGCCGCGCCGCGAGCCGGTCCGCCCGCTCGTCCAGTTCGCGGTACGTGCGCACGCCGCCGTCCCAGCGGACGGCCACGGCCTCCGGCGTACGCGCCACCTGCGCGGCGAACACCTCGACGAGGCTTTCCGCGGGCCGCACGGAGTCCGCACCGGCATGGGCGTCGTTCCAGTCGGTCAGGATGCGGTGCCGCTCCTCGGCGGTGAGGACGTCGACCGTGCCGGCAGTCCGGTACGGCTCGTCCGCGAACGCCCGCAGCACCCGGACGAACCGGTCGGCGAGCACGCGTGCTTCCTCCTCGCCGAACGCGGTGGGCGCGTACTCGATGCGCAGGGACACCCCCTGTTCGTGCGGTGCCGCGAGCAGCATGAGCCGGTAGTGGGCCGCCTCACGGGTCTCCGCGCGGGTGAGGACGAGGGACGTGCCGGTGAGGGCCGTGCCCTTCTCGTCGACCGGGTAGTTCTCGTAGACCATGGCCGAGTCGAACAGGCGGGGCAGTCCGGCGAGACGCTGGATGTCGCTCAGTCCGAGGTACTGATGGGCCATCAGGTCGGCCTGCTCGTCCTGGAGGCCGCGCAGCAGGTCCTCGAGGGTCCGGTCCTGGTCGAGCCGTGCCCTGACGGGCAGGGTGTTGATGAACAGGCCCGCCATGGTCTCGATGCCGGGTATCTCCGGCGGGCGGCCGGAGACGGTCGTGCCGAAGACCACGTCGTCGCGGCCGGTCAGCCGGGACAGCAGCAGCGCCCAGGCGCCCTGGAGGACCGTGTTGACGGTGAGCCCGCGGGACCTGGCGTACGTGACGAGGCGGGTGGCCAGGCCCGGCGGGAGCTCGGGGTGCACCCGTTCGGGGCGCGCGGTCGGCGCGGTCCGGTCGGGGGCGGCGGGCGTGGCGAGCGTGGGCTCGTCCACCCCGTCCAGGGCCCGGGCCCAGGCGGTGTGCGCGGCGTCGCGGTCCTGTGCGGCCAGCCAGCGCAGGTAGTCGCCGTAGGGGGCGACCCGGGGAAGCGCGACTGCCACGCCCTCGGCCGCGTACAGGGCGAACAGGTCCCGGGCCAGGACGGGCACCGACCAGCCGTCCAGCAGAATGTGATGATGCGTCAGCACGAGCCGGTGGCGCTTGTCGCCGAGGCGGAGCAGCGCGGCCCGCAGCAGGGGCGGGCGCGCAGGGTCGAAGCGCTCGGCGAGCTGCGCGTCCGCGATCCGGTCGCTCTCGGCGGCCTGCTCGGGTTCGGGCAGGGTGCTCAGGTCGTCCGCCAGCCAGGGGAGTCCGGGAGCGCTGACGATCACCTGGACCGGGGTATCCGTGACGTCGTGGACGAACGCGGCCCGCAGGTTGGCGTGCCGGTCCAGCAGCGCCGTGCAGGCGGCCCGGAGCGCGCCCGCGTCGAGGGGCCCTTCGAGGTCGAGGCAGAGCTGCGGGGTGTAGACGTCGCTCTCGCCGCCGTCGTAGACGGCGTGGAAGAGCAGGCCCTCCTGGAGCGGGGAGAGCGGGAGGACGTCCTCCAGGCCGGGGTAGGCGGCTTCCAGGGTCTCGACCTGTTCCTGGGTGAGCGTCGGTACGAGGGGGAAGTCGGACGGCGTGTGACCACCGGTCCCGGTATCCGTGCCCAGGTCCGCGAGGGTCTCCAGCGCCCGCAGCCACCGCTCGGCCAGCTCCCGCACCTCCGCCTCGTCCAGCAATCCGCCCGCCCACGCGAACGTCGCCGACAGCACTGGCCCCTCGGGGCCGTCGACCGCGACCGCGTTGACGTCGAGCGTGTGCAGCAGCGGTGTCGCCGGATCGGTGCCGGCGCCGAGGCCGTGCGCGTCGTCGGCCACCGTCCAGTCGCCGTTCTCCGAAGCCGACAACGACGTGCTCGTACGGCCCAGGTAGTTGAAGCCGATCTGCGGCCGGGCGCAGTGCGTCAGGAGCGGGGCCGTCTGCGGGTTGAGGTAGCGCAGCAGTCCGTGGCCGGAACCCTGGTCAGGCACCCGGCCGAGCTGTTCCTTGGCCTGCTTGGCGGCGCCCACGGGGTCGTCGCCCGTGACGTCGAGCCGTACGGGATGGACGCGGGTGAACCAGCCCACCGTGCGGGAGAGGTCCACGTCCGGGCGGTCGCTGTCGCGACCGTGGCCCTCCAGGTCGATCAGCACCCCGCCCTCGGCCCCGCCGCCACGGACCTCGCGCCACTGGCGCACGGCGAGGGCCAGCGCGCCCAGCAGGACGTCGTTGACGCCGCCGTTGAGGGCCGCGGGGACGGACGACAGCAGCGGGCCCGTGCGCGCCCCCGGCAGTGTCACCGTGAACTGCCGCGCCGTGGCCACCGTGTCCTGCACGGGGTTCAGCGGGCGGCCGCCCAACGGCGGCTCCGGGGCCGCGAACGTGTCGGTCCAGTACGGCAGTTCCTCCAGCAGCGCCGGGTCCTGCGCCCGCTCGCCGAGCAGGGCCGCCCAGCGCCGGAAAGACGTGCCCACCGGGTCGAGCCGGACCGGCTCACCCGCCGCCACCGACTCCCAGGCCTGCCGCAGGTCCGGCAGCAGGATGCGCCACGACACCCCGTCGACCGCCAGGTGATGCACCACGACCAGCAGCCGACCCGGGGCCTCCGCGCCCGCGTCGAACCACACCGCCTGCACCATCACGCCCGACTCCGGCGCCAGCCGCGCCACCGCCGCCCGCGCCTCCTGCGTCATGTCGGCATCGGCCAGGGACACGCGGCGCACACACCGGGCGGCGTCCGCCGAACCGCGCTCACCCGACTCCAGCGCCCAAACCAGTCCGCCCGCCGTGCGGGTCAGCCGCAGCCGCAGGGCGTCATGGTGGTCGAGCAGTGCCTGCACGGCCGCCGTGAGCCGCTCCTGACCCAGTCCGGCCGGGACCTTGAGCAGCACCGACTGGTGGAAGGCGTCGACGGGGCCGCGGCGCTCGCGCAGCCGGTGGACGATCGGGGTGAGTTCGACGGGTCCGGTCCCGTCGTCCTCGGCGCGCACGGCCGGCCGGTCGTCCTCGCGCCTGCCGACCCGCGCCAGCTCGGCCACCGTCTGGTGGGTGAAGACGTCGCGCGGGGTGAGGACCAGACCGGCCCGCCGTGCCCGGCTGACCAGCTGGATCGACATGATGCTGTCCCCGCCCAGGGCGAAGAAGCCGTCGTCCACGCCCACGTCCCGGGCGTCGGCGCCGAGCAGCTCGGCGAAGATGCGGCGGAGGGTCTCCTCGTCCGGGGTGCGCGGCGCGCGTCCTCCGTCCGCCGGACCGGCGGGGTCGGGCACGGGCAGAGCCGTGCGGTCCAGCTTGCCGTTGGGTGTGACGGGGAGCGCGTCGAGCACCATGATCTCGGCGGGGACCAGGTACTCGGGCAGGCTGTCGGCGGCCCGGCGGCGCACCTGTCCGCCGTCCAGGGTGCGGCCGGGCTCGGGCACGACGTACCCCACCAGGCGCTTGCCGCCGCCCGCAGGAGTCTCATGGGCCACGACCACGGACGCGGACACACCGTCCTGCTCGCCGAGCGCGGCCGCGGCCTCGCCCGGTTCGACGCGTACGCCGCCCACCTTGACCTGGTCGTCGACGCGGCCCAGGTACTCCACCACCCCGTCCTCGGTCCAGCGGGCGAGGTCGCCGGTGCGGTACATCCGGGAGCCGGGCGGGCCGAAGGGGTCGGCGACGAAGCTCTCCGCCGTGGCGCCGGGACGGCCGAGGTAACCGCGGGCCAGCTGGGCACCGGCGATCCACAGCTCGCCCGAGGCGCCCGGCGGTACGGGCTGGAGGGCCGCGTCGAGGACGTACAGGCGGGTATTGCCGACCGGATGGCCGAGCGGCGGCGGGCCCTCCGGGTCGGCCGGGCAGCGCCACCAGGTGACGTCGATGGTGGCCTCGGTGGGGCCGTACTGGTTGAACAGGGCCACACCCGACGCGCCGAGGGTGCTGTGGAAGCGCCGCACGAGGTCGGCGGGCAGGGCCTCGCCGCCCGAGAACACCCGGCGCAGGCCGGTGCACTCGGCGGCGCCCGGCTGGTCGAGGAAGGCACGCAGGACGGTCGGCACGAAGTGCGCGGTGGTGACGGCCCCGTCCCGGATCAGCTCGGCGAGGCGGGCGGGATCGCGGTGCATGTCGGGCTCGGCGACGACCACGGCGGCGCCGGTGAGGACCGGCCAGAAGAGCTCCCACACGGAGACGTCGAAGCCGGCGGACGCCTTGTGCAGCACCCGGTCGTCGGACCGGAGGCCGTACTGCTTCTGCATGCCGAACAGGCGGTTGACGACGGCCCGGTGAGGGACGGCGACGCCCTTGGGGCGACCGGTCGAGCCGGAGGTGTGGATGACGTAGGCGGTGCTGTCGGGGTGGGGTGCCGGGAACGTGGCCGCCGAGGACGCGGGCGCCGTCCCGTCGAGGAGCAGGACCGGGACCCGCACGGCGGCGGGCAGCAAGCCGCGCGTCTCGTCCGTGGTCACCACGCACACCGGGTCGGTGTCGGCGAGCAGCAGGGCGACGCGCTCCGCCGGGAGTTCGGGGTCCACCGGCACGTACGCGGCACCGGTACGCAGGACCGCGTGCAGGGCCACGGGCAGGCCCGCCGAGCGCGGGAGGAGTACGGCGACGCGGCGCTCCGGTCCGGCCCCGGCCGCGCGCAGGCGGCGGGCGAGGGCGTCGACGCGGGTGTCGAGCTGCGCGTAGGTGAGCCGGTCGGCGCCGCAGACGACGGCCTCGGCGTGCGGGGTGCGCGCGACGCGGTCGGCGAGGAGTTCGGGGATCGTGGTGGACGGGACGTCCATGGTGGTGTCGTTCCAGTCGGTGAGGACCTGCCGGCGTTCGTCGTCGGCGGTGGTGGCGGCGCGGGACACGGTGAGGTCCGGGTCGTCGGCGAATGACTCCAGCAGCCGGGTCCAGCGCTGGGTGAGCAGCCGTACGGCCGCGGGGGTGAAGAGGTCCGCGCGGTACTCGACTCGGCCGTCGATCCCGTCCGGGGCGCCCTCGGGGGTGCGGCGTTCGGCCATGTTGAAGGAGAGCTCGAAGCGGGCGGTGGTGGCGCCGACGCGAATCGGCTCGGTGTCCAGGCCCGGGAGTGCGACGGCGTCGCGGGTGAGTTCGGGCTGGGCGGCCAGCATCACCTGGAACAGCGGGTTGCGGTCGGCCGAGCGGGCCACGCCCAGGTGGTCGACGAGCCGCTCGAAGGGCACGTCCTGGTGGGCGTAGGCGGTGAGGTCCCTCTCCCGCACCCGCCGCAGCAGTTCCCGGAAGTCCGGGTCGCCGCCGGTGTCGGTGCGCAGGACGAGCGTGTTGACGAAGCACCCGACGAGATCCTCCAGCACCTCGTCGCCGCGTCCGGCCACGGCCGTGCCGAACGGGATGTCCGTCCCCGAGCCGAGGCGGGTCAGCAGCGCGGCGAGGGACGCCTGGAGCGTCATGAAGACGGTGGCGGAGTGCTCGCGGGCCAGCTCCGCCAGGCGGGCGTGGAGCGGCGCGGGGAGACGGAAGGTGTACGAGCCGCCGGGCGCGGCACCGGTGGTGTCACCGGACGCGGCGGCGCGGGGGTCCACGGGCAGGTCGATGCGGTCCGGCAGGTGGGCGAGCTGCTGCCGCCAGTAGGCCAGTTGACGAGCCGTCACACCGTCCGCACTGTCGTCCGCCAGCAGCTCGTGCTGCCAGAGGCTGTAGTCGGCGTACTGGACGGGCAGGGGCGTCCGGACGGGAGCCTGCCCCGTCGTACGGCTCCGGTACGCGGCGGACAGATCGGCGGCCAGCGGTCCGAACGACCAGCCGTCGGCGGCGATGTGGTGCACCACCAGCGCGAGGACGTGGTCGTCCTCACCCAGCTCGAACAGGGTTGCCCGCAGCGGGATGTCGGAGGCGAGGTCGAAGGGGCGCCGCACGGTCCGCTCCAGCGCGGCGGACAGATCCGCCTCGGTGACCCGGCCGGTCTCCAGGACCGGGCGGGCCCGCCCGGTGCCGGCGTCCAGGATCTCCTGGCGAGGAAGGCCCTCGGCGTCGGGGAAGACCGTACGCAGCACCTCGTGGCGGTCCGTCAGGTCGGTGAGCGCGGCGCGCAGCGCGGGGACGTCGAGACGGCCGCGCAGCCGCAGCACCACCCGCATGTTGTAGGCGTCCGTGGCCCCCTGCGCGAGCTGGTGCAGGAACCACAGGCGGCGTTGGGCAGGGGACAGTGGGATGTCGTCCGGCCGGGCCACGGCGGCGGGGCGGGGCCGGGCCGGGGCGCCGGTGGCGGCGGTGACGTGTTCGGCGAGCTCCGCGACCGTGGGGGCCTCGAAGACGGCGCGGACGGGGAGTTCGGCGCCGAGCGCGTTGCGTATGTGGGCGACGAGGCGGGTGGCGAGCAGCGAGTGTCCGCCCAGCTCGAAGAAGCTGTCGTCGATGCCGACGCGTCGGCCGGTGCCGAGGAGCCGCGCGTACAGCCCGCACAGCACTTCCTCGAGCGGTGTGCGCGCCTCGCGACCGCCGTATGCCGCGGAACCGCCGGTGGGGCCGGGGGCGGGCAGGGCGCGGCGGTCCACCTTGCCGTTGGGGGTCAGCGGCAGCCGGTCCAGGACGACGAACGCGGTGGGCACCATGTACCCGGGCAGCCGGGCCGCGGCGTGGCGGCGCAGCTCGGCCGGGACCAGGGCGCTGCCGGACGCCCCGGACTCACCGGAACCAGTGGGCTCACCGGACTCCGGAAGGACGTATGCGACCAGCCGGGGGTCGCCTTCCGGGTTGTCCCGGCGTACGTCCGCGACGGCGCGGACGACCGCCTCGTGCCCCTCCAGAACCGCCTCGATCTCGCCGAGTTCGACGCGGTGACCGCGCAACTTGACCTGGTGGTCGGTGCGGCCGAGGTGGCCCAGGCGGCCGTCCGCGGTCCAGCGGGCCAGGTCGCCGGTGCGGTACATGCGGGTGCCGGGCTCGCCGTACGGGTCGGAGAGGAAACGCTCGGCGGTCGGGCCGGGGCGGCCCGCGTAGCCGCGGGTGACGCCGGGTCCCGCCAGGTAGAGCTCGCCCGGAGTGCCGGGCGGGGCCAGGCGCAGGCGGTGGTCCAGGACGTAGGCGCGGACGCCCGGGCGGGGACGGCCGATCAGGAAGCGGCCGCCGGACCGCAGCGCGCCCGGCTCGTCCACCGCTTGGAAGGTGCTGCTCATGGTGGCCTCGGTGGGCCCGTACTGGTTGACCACCAGCGGGCCCCCGAGAGCGGCCACCTGCTGAAGGTGCCCCTCGGCGAGCGCTTCGCCGCACGTCATCACCAGCCGCAGGGAGGGGCGCTCGTCGGCGGGCAGCCGGTCCGCCTCCTCGTTCAGGGCGGTCAGCAGGGACGGTACGACGGACAGCAGCGCGGTGGCCCGGTGGCGGCGCATGGCGCGGACGAGGGCGCGTGCGTCGTTCGCCTCGTCGGGCGGCACCATGACCACGCATCCGCCGGCCGCCAGGGTGCCGAGGATGTCACGCACCGAGGGGTCGAAGGACACGGACGCCAGGTTGAGCACGACGTCCTCGGGGCCGAGCCCGGCGACGCCGGACGTCAGGTACGGCAAGTAGGCGGCGACCCCGCGGTGCGGCACCACTACCGCCTTGGGCCTGCCGGTGGAGCCCGAGGTGTGGATGACGTAGGCCGGATGGGCGGGCGTCAGCGGTTCGGCGCTCTCGTCGTCGGTGAGGTCGCCGTCCGGCAGGGCGGACAGCGCGCGTCCGGTGGCCGGGTCGTCGAGCAGTACGGCGGCGGCGCGGGCGTCCTCGGGCAGCGCCGCCGACGCCTCGGTGGTGGTCAGCACCGTCACCGGCCGGGCGTCGGCGAGCATGTGCGCGATACGGTCCGCCGGGTAGCCCGGGTCCACCGGGAGGTACGCCGCGCCGGACTCGATGACCGCGAGCAGGGCCACCACCAGCTCCGGGGAGCGGGGCACCGCGACGGCGACGGTCCGCCCGGGGCGGGCGCCCCGGGCGACGAGCAGACGGGCCAGGCGGTTTGTGCGGGCACGCAGCTCCCGGCGGGTGAACCGCTCGTCGCCGAAGAGGACCGCGGGCGTGTCGGAGCCGGTGGCCGTCCGGTCGCGGAGAATGCCGGTGACGGTGCCGGCCGCCGTGGCCTCGTCCCCGTCCGGTGCTCCCTGCCACGCGGTCAGTAGGTGGCCGCGTTCGCGCGGGGTGAGGATCCCGGCGTGTCCGGCGGGCCGGTCGAAGCCCTCGCCGAGCTCCTCGAAGAGCCGCACCAGCCGGTCCATCAGCGCTTGGGCGGCCTCCCGGTCGTAGGCGGAGGTGTGGTAGCCGAGGGTGAGGTGCATCCGTTCGCCGGGGGCGGCGAGGAGGCGTAGCGGGTAGCTCGTGGCCACGCCGCCGTCCACGGCGGAGACACGGATGCCGTCCGCCGGCCGGAACGCGTCCGGGTCCAGCGGGAAGTTGAGGAACACCACCATCGTGTCGGCGAGCGCCGAGGCGGCGTCGGTCTGCCGCTGGATCTCCGGCAGTCCGAGGTGCTGGTGGGCGGCGAGGTGGGACTGCTCCTCCTGCAGCCGGCGCAGGACGGCGGCCGTCGGCCGCACCGGATCGAGGCGAACCCGCACCGGGACGGTGCTGAGGAACAGACCGATGATGGACTCCACGTCCTCGACGTCGGCCGGACGGCTGGCGCTGGGTGCGTCGAGGACGACGTCGTCGCGGCCCGTCAGCGCGCCGATCAAGGTGGCCCACACGCCCTGCACCAGGGTGGCCGGGGTCAGGTCGTGGCGGCGGCAGTGCGCGGCCAGGCGGGCGGTGAGGTCCGGGGGCAGCAGCCGTTCGACGACCTCGTGTCCGGGTGCGCCGGCCGCGTGGTCATCCGTCCGGCTGCCGGTCACCGGCACCACGAGGGTGGGCTCGGCGCCGTCGAGCGCCTGCCGCCACGCCTGCCGGGCGGCGTCCTTGTCCTGCCGGGCGAGCCAGGCCAGGTACCGCTGGAACTGGGGCGCCGGGGGCAGCGGGTCCGGCTCCGCGTAGGCGGTCAGCAGCTCGTTCAGCAGCAGCGGCTGCGACCAGCCGTCGAGCAGGAGGTGGTGATAGGTCACGATCATCGTGTGCCGGTGCGGGGCCAGCCGGGCCAGCGCCACCCGCAGCAGCGGCGGCCGGGCCGGGTCGAACGGGGCCGTCCGTTCCCGGGTCCGCAGCACGGTGAGACGGGACTCCCGCTCCGCCTCACCGGCCGCGGACAGATCCGTCTCCCGCCAGGGCAGGTCCACCGTGCCGGGGACGACCTGCACGAGGCCCGCGTCCGCGTCGTACACGAAGGCGGCGCGCAGGCTGTCGTGCCGGGCCAGCACCCGGGCCCAGGCGGCACGCAGCCGGGCCGGGTCGAGGGGGCCGTCGAGCGTGAGCGCCAGCTGGACGGTGTAGTCGTCCGCCCGGTCCGGGCCGTCCTCACCCGCCGCCGACGGGGTGTGCGCGGCGGCCAGGCACTCGAAGAGCAGGCCCTCCTGCAGCGGTGTGAGGGGCAGGATCTCCGCCGGGCCCGGGTACGGGGCGGTCAGCCGCTCCCGTACCGGCGCGGGTACGGGCACCAGGTCCTTCTCGCGGGCCTCGCCCCGCGGCTCCGCCGGGTCCGTGGCCCGCGCCACGCCGGCGAGCGCGGCGACGGTGGGGTGTGCGAAGACGTCACGGACGGCCAGGACGAGGCCCGCCCGGCGTGCGGCGCCCACCAGCCGCATGGCCAGCACGCTGTCGCCGCCCAGCGCGAAGAAGCTGTCGTCGATGCCCACGTGCGGAAGGCCCAGCAGCTCGGCGAAGGCGGTGCACAGGGCCCGCTCGGTCGCGTCGCGCGGTGCCCGGCTGTCCGGTGCGGCCGCGAAGTCGGGCGCCGGGAGGGCGGCACGGTCGAGCTTGCCGTTCGCGGTGAGCGGCAGTTCCGCCAGCACCACGAAGGCCGCGGGCACGAGGGCCTCGGGCAGGGTGCGTTCGGCGAGGGCGCGCAGTGCGGCCGGGAGCGCGGCGAGGTCGCGTGCGAGTCCCGGCTCGTTGGTGAGCCGTGCCGGGGCCGTGACGGATTCCGGTGCGGGGCGACAGGCGCACAGCACTTCACCGGATTCGACGGACCCGGCGTCCGACGCGTCCGCGCGCCGGAAGACCGCATCGACCGCGCCGGGGCCGGTGACCGACGGCGCGACGGCGACGCGGTAGCCGAGTTCCTCGGCGAGGGCGTACAGGTCCTCGGGGTCCACCGCGCCGGGCACGGGGACGTCGTCCGCCAGGAGGCGTGCGGCGAGGGCCGGTTCGGTTCCCTCGTCCAGCCGGCGGGCAGCCAGAGTCTGCCGGGCGGTGCGTTCGTCGGGGACACCCGACAGTCGCAGCCGCGCCGGGCGGGCCGTGGACAGGGTGTGCCGCAGCCCGTTCGGAGGTGTTTCGTCACCGACCTCGTGGGGATCGGCCGGAGACGCCGCCGGGGCCGTGTGCAGGACGACGTCGTAGCGGTAGCGGCTGAGTTCGTTGCGGTAACGGCCCCGCTTCACCTGGACGTCCAAGGCGGTGAAGGGAGTGCCTGCGCCGGTCCGCGCGGTGAACCAGGCGGGGTCGACGAGGAGTTCGTTCTCGTTCAGCAGGGCCCGGCCGATGGAGCGGCGCAGCGCCGCCGTGCCGGTGTGCCGGCCCGGAGCGAGGCGCACGAGGTGCTTCTCCGTCTCGAACACGCGAGCGGCCCGCAGATCCCGTACGTCACCGACGAAGATCCGCCCGCCGTGCGCCAGCAGTGGCGTGACGGCGACGATCACCCGGTCCAGGTAGTCGGCGTCCGGGAAGTACTGGATCACCGAGTTGAGGACGACGGTGTCGAAGTACCCGGCGGGCAGGCCCTCGGTGTCGTCCGCCGCCCGGTGCCGCAGGGTCACCCGGCCGGCGAGGTGGTCCGGCATCCGGTCGCGCAGGGTGTCGATCACCGCGGCGGAGAAGTCGGTGGCCCAATAGGCCTCGGTGTCCCCGGCGAGCCGCGACAGCAGCAGGCCCGCGCCGACGCCGATCTCCAGCAGGCGTACGGGACGCAGTGCGCGGATCCGCTCGACGGTCGCGTCCCGCCAGCGGCTCATCTCCCCGAGTGAGAGGGGCCGGCCGTCGTAGCTGCTGTCCCAGGTGGAGAAGTCCTCACCGAAGGCGGCGGTGGGTTCTCCCTCTCCCGGTGTGCCGGGCGTGCTCGGTGCCTGGGCAGGCGCGTAGGCGGACTCCCAGACGGCCTGCCACTCCCGCACCTGCTCGGACGTGGCGGACCCGGGCGCGGACGCGGAGCGCCCTCGGACGTCCGGTACGACATAGGCGGTGAGCTGCCTGCGGCCCGGCTCCTCCTCCCACACGGTCACCACGGCCCGGCCCACCGCCGGGTGCGTGCCGAGCACCGCCTCGATCTCGCCGGGTTCGGCCCGCACTCCGCGGATCTTGACCTGGTGGTCGGTGCGGCCCAGGTACTCCAGCGTGCCGTCACCGCGCCACCGGGCCAGGTCGCCGGTGCGGTACATCCGGCTGCCCGCAGGGCCGAAGGGGTCGGCGACGAAACGGAGCGCGGTCGTGCCGGACCGGGCCGGGTAGCCGCGGGCGAGCTGGCGTCCCGCCAGGTACAACTCGCCCGCCACACCCGGGGCGACCGGCCGGAGCGCCGCGTCGAGCACGTACACGCGGGTGTTGTCCACCGGGGCGCCGATGGGCACCGTGCCCGTCCACGCGGGGAGGCACTGCCACCGTGTGACGTCGATGGCCGCCTCGGTGGGCCCGTACAGGTTGAACAGCGGGACGCCGAGGAGGGCGAGGGACGTGCCGGCGAGGTCGGCCGGGAGTGCCTCGCCGCTGCAGATCACGCGCCGCAGCCGAAACCCTGCCGCGGCGGGCCCGTCGATGGAGTCGAGGAACACGCGGAGCATCGACGGCACGAAGTGCACCGTCGTCACCCCGTGGTTCCCGACGGCGCCCGCCAGGTAGTGCGGATCGCGGTGCCCGCCGGGGCGTGCCACGACCACCGCGGCGCCCGTGGTCAGCGGCCAGAGCAGCTCCCACACGGACACGTCGAACCCGACGGGTGTCTTGTGCAGCACCCGGTCGTCGGCGGCCAGCGCGAACTCCCGCTGCATGCCCAGCACCCGGTTGGCGATGGCCTCGTGGGAGACGACGACGCCCTTCGGGCGGCCGGTCGAGCCCGAGGTGAAGATCATGTACGCGGCCGAGCCGGGTGCCACGGGGACCGGAGCGATGCGGGCTGCGCCGGTGCCGACGGGGGCGTCGGCGCCGAGGAGGACGGTGCCCGGGCCGTTGAGGCGCCGGAACCGCTCGGCGAGGTCGCGCGTCGTGAGGGTGCAGGTGGGGGCCGCGTCGTCCAGCAGCAGTCCGATCCGCTCCGCCGGCAGCTCCGGATCCACCGGCACGTACACGCCGCCCGCGCGCAGCACGGCGTGCACGGCGACGAGCAGGTCCGCCGAGCGCGGCAGGGCGACGGCGACCCGGGTCTCGGGCGCCACGCCCCGCTTGCGCAGCCGTGCCGCGAGCGCCGCCACCCGGGCGTCGAACCGGGCGTACGTCAACTCCTCGCCACCGGCCCCGCCGTCCGCGTACACCACGGCGGTCGCGTCGGGCGTCGCCGCCACCTGCGCCGCGACCAACTCGGGCACCGACACGGGCGGCACCGGCACGGCGGTGTCGTTCCACTCGACCAGCACCTGCCGCCGCTCCTCCGGGAGGAGCACGTCGACGGCGCCGACGGTGCGGGCGGGATCGGCGGCCAGTGCCTCCAGCAGCCGCACCAGCCGTGCGCCGACGCGGATGATGTCATCGGGCGTGAAGACGCCGGTGCGGTAGCCGAACCGCAGGCTGAGCCCGGCGTCCTCCGGCACCACCAGCAGCGTCAGCGGATAGTGGGTGCCCGCGTGGACGTGCGGGTCAGTGACGGCGAGGCCGGGACCCGGCCGGAAGGTGGCCGGATCGGCGGGGAAGTTCTCGAAGGTCAGTACGGTGTCGAAGAGCCGGTCCAGGCCGGTGAGGCGGGTGATGTCCGGCAGGCCCAGGTGGGCGGCGGCCGTGCGGCGCGACTGCCGGCGCTGCATCCCGCGCAGCGTCTCCCGCAGGTCGTCCGCCGGACGCAGCCGTACGCGCACGGGGACGGTGTCGACGAACAGGCCGACCATCGACTCGGCCCCGTCGACCTCGGCCGGACGGCTGGCGACCGTGGTGCCGAACACGACGTCGTCGCGCCCGGTCAGCCCGGAGAGGAGGAGTGCCCACGCGCCCTGGACGACGGTGTTGAGGGTGAGCCCGTGCGCGGCGGCCAGGGCCCGCAGGGCGTCGGTGGTGCCGGTGGGCAGGTCGACGGTGTGGCGGCGCTGAGGCGGCTCCGCCTCCGCCGTGGCGTCCGGCACGAGGAGCGTCGGCGAGTCCAGTCCGTCGAGCTCGGCGCGCCACGCGGCGCGGGCCGCGTCACGGTCCTGCCGCCCGAGCCAGGACAGGTACATGCGCGGCGGGGTCACCGGCGGCAGGGGCTCGCCATGGTAGAGGGCGAACAACTCACGGCCCAGCAGGGGCAGCGACCAGCCGTCGAGCAGCATGTGGTGGTGGGTGAAGAGCACGGCGTGCCGTTCGGGGGCGAGCCGTACGAGGGCGACGCGCAGCAGCGGGGGACGCGCCAGGTCGAAGCGTCCGGCCCGTTCCCCGGCGGCCACCTGCCGCAGCCGCCGGTCCTGTTCCCGGGGGCCGGCGGCCGTCGGCGGCCCGGTGAGGTCGACGTCGCGCCAGGGGAGTCCGACGTCGTCGAGCACCACCTGCGCCGGTACGTCGGTGGTGTCGGCGACGAACGCCGAGCGCAGCACGGGGTGCCGACGCAGCAGGGCCTGCCAGGCGCCGCGCAGCCGGGTCCCGTCCAGCGGACCCTCGACCGTGAAGCCGAGCTGCACGGTGTAGTCGTCGTCCCCGGCGTTCTGCGCATCGTGCAGGGATTGGAACAGCAGGCCCTGTTGTACGGGGGAGAGGGGCAGGACGTCCGAGAAGCACGGATAGCGGGCCCGCAGGCGCCGGAGGTCGTCCTCGTCGAAAGCGGACGGAGCGGCGTCCTGCGCGGGGGCCGCGTGGCCCGTGCCGCTGCCCTGCGGAACCGCGACGACGGACAGGTCCGCCACGGTCGGGTGCTCGAACACGTCGCGCAGGGTGAAGGCCAGCCCTTCGCGGCGTGCGGCGGCGACCAGGCGCATCACCGAGACGCTGTCGCCGCCGAGGGCGAAGAAGTCGTCGTCGATGCTCACGCCGGACGGCGTGTCGAGCAGGTCGGCGCAGAGCCGGCAGAGGGTCTCCTCGACCGCGTTGCGGGGTGCCCGGCCTGCGTTGGCGGCGGTCGCCGCCGGGGCGGGCAGCGCGGCCCGGTCGAGCTTGCCGTTCGCCGTCAGGGGCAGCTGCGGGAGGGACACGAAGGTCGTGGGCACCATGTACGGGGGCAGGCGCCGGGCCAGCGCCTCGGCCAGCTCTCGGTCGCCTGCCACGGGCTGCTCACCCGGGACGACGTACGCGGTCAGCTGCCGTCGGCCCGGCGTGTCCTCGCGGAGCACGACCGCGGCGCGGGCCACGCCTGGCTGTTCCGCCAGCACGGCCTCGATCTCGCCCGGCTCGATGCGGAACCCGCGCACCTTGACCTGCTGGTCCGCCCGGCCCGTGCAGGCCAGCCGGCCGTTCGGCGTCCAGTGTGCGAGGTCGCCGGTGCGGTACATCCGGGTGCCGGGCGCGCCGAAGGGGTCGGCCACGAAGCGTTCGGCGGTCAGGCCGGGCCGTTCCGCGTACCCGCGTGCCAGTCCGGCGCCGGTGATGTACAACTCGCCCACCACGCCGAGCGGTACGGGCTGCATGGCTCGGTCGAGGACGTACACCGCCGTGCCGGTGATCGGCCGTCCGATGGTGGCCGGCGCCGATGCCGCGGCTTCCGAGTCCTCGGGCGACAGCTCCGCCGCGGTCGACCAGACCGTCGTCTCCGTAGGGCCGTACACGTTGGTCACCGACGCGGCAGATGCGAGGAGTTCACGGGCCAGTGCGGCCGGCAGCGCCTCACCGCCGACCAGGACGCGGACACCGCCGAGGACGGGTGCGACCTCGGCGGCCACCCCCTGCCAGAGGCTCGGCGTCGCCTGCATCACCGACACCCGCTCGGCCGCCAGCAGTTGCCGCAGCCGTGCGGGGTCGCGTACCTCGTCGGCCCCGGCCATCACCACGGCGGCACCGGCCACCAGGGGCGCGAGCAGTTCCAGGTTGGCGATGTCGAAGCCCAGGGTGGTCACGGCGAGCAGGCGGTCACCCGGGCCCAGTCCGGTCCGCCCGGCCATGTCCAGCAGCAGGTTGCCGAGGCCCGACCGGGGGACGACCACGCCCTTGGGCCGCCCCGTGGACCCCGAGGTGAAGATGACGTACGCGGCGGCCGACCCGTGCACCGCGGTGAGGAACACGTCCTGCGGCTCCTGGGGCCGTTGCTGCCCGTCGGTCAGTACGCGTCGCGGGCCGCTCGGCACCCGCTCGGCCAGTGCGGCCGTCGTCAGGACGACGGCCGGGCGCGCCTCGGCCACCATGAACTCCAGCCGTTCGACCGGATGTGACAGGTCCAGCGGCAGATAGGCGGCGCCGGATCGCAGGACGGCCAGCACACCGGCCACCAGGTCCGCCGAACGCGGCAGCGCCAGCGCCACGCGGTCCTCCGGGCCCACCCCGTGACCGGCCAGGACGCCGGCCAGACGGGTCGCCCGGGCGACCAGTTCGCGGTACGTCAGGGTTTCTGTGCCGGCGGTGACCGCGACGGCGTCCGGCGTCCGGGCCGCCTGGGCCGCGACCAGCTGCCACGGGTCGCCCGCCGGGTCGCTCACCGGGACGGGAGCGGGAACGGCGCGGTCGTCGGCGTTCCCGGGACCGGACCAGTCGCCCAGCACCCGCCGCCGCTCGTCCTCGTCGAGCAGGTCACCGTGGCCGATGGGCCGCGTGGCGGCGTCGTCCCCCATGGTGAGCCGTTCCAGCAGCCGCAGGAACCGCTCGTGGTGTCCGGCCAGTTCACCGTCCGAGTACAGGGCGGGGTTGCCGTCGACGACGACCTTGATGGCGCCGCGCTGTCCCGGGCGTCCGCCGTAGCTGGCGATCGACAGGTCGGCCACCGGTCCGACGGCCAAGCTGTGCAGGGATCCGGGCAGGCCGCCGAAGGAGAAGTCCTGGCCGAACGGCATGACGTTGACGACCGGCCCGTAGAGCCGGCCGCCCGCGGAGAGGCCGAGGTCGCGGGCGAGGTCCGCCTCCGGGTAGCGCTGATGCCGTACCGCGTCCTTCATCTCGGCCGCGACCCGGGCGGTCAGCTCGCCGTAGGTCAGGCCGGGGTCCACCCTCAGGCGCAGCGGGACCACGTTGGACACCATGCCGGGGACGGCGTCCGAGGCGGACCCGGTGCGCGCGGTAACCGGGAAGCCCAGCACCAGGTCGTCCGCCCCGGTCATCCGGTGCAGGTAGGCGGCGGCGCCCGCGACGAAGGCGGCCGGCCAGCTCGACCGGGCGGTCCGCGCGACCGCCCGCATCCCCGACTCGGCCTCCCTGCTCAGGTACGCGGTCCGCCGGTGCGCCGGGGCGCAGGGCGGCGCCGAACGTTCCACGAGAGCGGCCGGTGCGGGCCGGTCGGCCATCCGCTCCCGCCAGTACGCCCGGTCGGCGCGGAAGTCGTCCGAGGCCCGGTAGGCCGTCTGCTCGTCCAGCAGTTCACGGAACGGGCGCAACGCCCCCTCCGCGAGATCGCGCCCTTCCAGGAGAGCGGTGTAGATGGCCGCGGCGCGCCGCATGGCGATACCGGCGCCGGCCCCGTCGCTGATCACATGGTGGACGCCGGAGTACCACCAGTGGCGCTGCTCGGTGACGCGGATCACCACGCTGGTGAGGTTCGGGGGGTGGCCCACACGGCGCGGGCGCGCCATGTCGGCCGTCATCCAGCGGTGCGCGGCGGCCTCGGGGTCGGCCTCGGCGGACACGTCGACGAAGAGCTGCTCCCACGCGTCGTCCGGCTCGGCCCGCTGGCGCAGTTCGCCCTCGTGCTCCCGGATCCGGACGCGGAACCCCTCGGCCTCGTCCAGGAAGCGGCGCGTGGCCTCGGCCAGCAGCGCGATGTCGAGCGGGCCGACGATGTCGACGTAGATGCCGAGGTTGTAGGCGCGGCTGTCCGGGGCCAGTTGCTGGCCGAACCACATGCCCGACTGTCCCGGGGTCAGCGGCAGGCCACGAAGGTGGTCGTCTTGCACGTACGTACTCCCAGGCGCATACGGGGGGGTGAGCGGCGAGCGTGGTGCGACGGCGGTACCGGTCCGGGAAGGGCCTGGTGACCACGGCGTTCGCCGCGCCGGCCGACCGCGATCCGGAATGATCGACTGCCGATCCGGTGTCTAGCACGGCGAGTTGACCGGCAGGTAAGTCCGCCGACCCGAAATGATCTTTGGGTGAACTGTCCCGCTGGGGGTGGGTGGGCACGGAGCCCGCCACCGGGTGGAGGAACCGGGGGTTCCGCCCACGGCACGTCCACGGCATTCACGCCGGCATCACCCGTACGAGCCGCCTGTTCACCCAGCTGAACTCTTCCCCAACTGCGTTGGCCCGTACGGCACGTGCGGCGTCCCGTGCCCTCACGGCCGAATGCCATCATCCAGCCGTCACGGCGCCTCTGCGTGGCCCCGCAGACCCCGAGGATCCCCATGGCACAGCCCGCCGCCCCGCTCGAGAGCGCGGTAGACAAGAGCGCCGTACGGACACGCCGAGCGTTCCGCGCCCTGCTGCTCGGCCTCTTCGCCGGCCTGCTGTCCAGCACGGTGGTCGTCACCGCGCTGCCGCGCGTCGTCGCCGACCTGGACGGCGGTCAGGCCGCCTTCACGTGGGTCGTCGCGGCCACGATGGTGGCCTCGACGCTCAGTCTGCCGCTGTGGGGGAAGCTCGCCGACCGCGCCGACCGCAAGACGCTGGTCCAGATCTCACTGGGCCTGTTCGCCCTGGGATCGGCATGGTGCGCGCTCGCGGGCGACGTCGGGCAGCTGATCGCGGGGCGGGCAGTGCAGGGGCTGGGGGCCGGCGGGGTGAACGCGCTGGCCCAGGTGATCGTGGCCGCGCTGGTCCCGCCACGGGAGCGCGGCCGGTACAACGGCCGCATCACGCTGGTCATGACGGCCGGAACGGTCGCCGGTCCCCCGCTCGGCGGCGTGCTGGCCGACACTCCGGGGATGGGCTGGCGCGCCTGCTTCCATCTGGGCGTGCTCCTCGCGGCCGGCGCCGCCCTCACCCTCCACCGCACGCTGCGGCTGCCCGACTCCGGGCGCATGTCGCGCGGTCCACGTCCCGACCTGTGGGGTGCGGCCCTGCTCACCGCGACGGTCGGGGCTCTCCTCCTCGCTGTCACCTGGGCCGGGAACGGCGTGCCATGGGTGTCCTGGCCGGTGGCGGGAGCGACCTGTGCCGTGCCCGTCCTCGCCGCGCTGTTCGTCCGGCGGCAGTCACGGGCCGTCGACCCGCTGCTGCCGCTACACCTGCTGCGGGACCGCACCGTCGCGCTGCCGGCGCTGGCCGGCTTCGCGGTCGGTCCGGCGCTGTTCGCTGCTCCCGCCCTGCTGGCCCAGTACTTCCAGGTCGCCCGGGCACAGTCGCCGGCCGTGTCGGGACTGCTGACCCTGCCGATGATCGCCGGTCTGCTGTCCGGGTCCGTCGTCTCCGGCCGGCTCATCAGCGCGCGGGGCCGCTGGAAACTCCCCCTGGCCGTGGGGGGCCTGCTGCTCGTCCTCGGCTTCTCCGTCATGGGCACCGTGGGGGCCCGTACGCCGCTGCTCCTGGTGGGCGCCGCCCTGTTCGCGGGAGGCGTCGGCGTCGGCGTCGTCTCGCAGAACCTCGTGCCGATCGCCCAGAACGCGGCGCCCCCCGACGACCTCGGCGCCGTCACCTCCTTCGTGATCCTCTCCCGCAGCCTCGGCGGTGTGCTCGGTCTCGCCACCCTCGGCTCCCTGCTGACCGCCCGCGTGGACGCCCTTACCTCCGCACACGCCCCGGCTGGGACCGGACTCGACGGCGGCCTGCCGGACCTGCGCGCGTTGGGTCCCTCGGCTGTGGGCAGCGTCCGAACGGTGTACGGCCAGGCCTTCGGCGACGTGTTCACCGCCGCCGTACCCTTCGCCCTGCTCGCACTGGCCGCCGTCCTGCTGCTGCGGGAGGCGCCTCTGCGCTCGACGCTCGACGAGCACTGAGCGTGGGGCGCCGATAGCCCTCCGGCTGCCCGCCGCGGCCTTCCAGCCAGCCGGGAACCGGCATCGCGTCGCTATGCCCCCCATTCCACGCCATTGCCAGATAAGACCACTCGTGTGATGTCAACGTCCGTAGAGAAGAGCACGACTGAGGCCCGGTCCGCCGGGCGTCCTGAGGTTCCCCCGAGATGCGGGGAGAAGTGACAGCAGGTCAGATGGGTTTCACGAGAGGAGCTCTGACGATGCCTGCCCCGAGGAAGTACCCGCTGGAGTCGCGTGAGCGTGCGGTGCGGATGTACCGCACTTCCGAACCGAAGCCCGTGATCCGCCGCATGGCCGAGGAGCTCGGCGTGCACCACGAGGCCCTGCGCAACTGGATTCGCCAGGCCGAGGCCGGCGCCGGCGAGCGAGGCGACATGCTCACCACCGCCGAGCGTGAGGAGCTGGCCGCCCTGCGCAAGGAAAACGTCCAGCTCAAGCGGGCGAACGAGGTCCTGCGAACGGCCTCGGCTTTTTTCGCGGCCCAGCTCGACCCGACCCGGCCCAGGTGACCGCGCTCCTCGATGCGCACCCGCACTCTCGCCCGCAGAATACTTGGCCGCCCGGCGCAGGATGTCACGTTCCATCTCCAGCTCGCGGACCTGCTTGCGCAAGGCCGCGATCTCCGCGTCCTTCGTGGACTGCGCGAGCGACTCGGGCCGCTCGGCGTTCTCCGCGGTCTTGATCCACTGCCGCAGCGTCTCGTGGTTCACGCCGAGCTCGGCGGCGATGCGTGAGACGGGCCGGCCCGACGAACGGGCCAGTGCCACCGCATCGGCTCGGAACTCCGCCGAGTACTTGTAGGTCCCCACCTGGGACTCCTCTCCCTGGACTCAAGATCCAGTGTCGAGGTGTCCACGATCAAGGCGGAGGGCCCTCAAGTCGGGCCGCCCGCCGGTATGGACGCGGCGGCAGCTGATAGACGGCATACGGTGGCGGACCCGGACGGGTGCTCCCTGGCGTGACATGCCGGAACGCTATGGGCCGTGGGACCGGGCCTATGACCTGTTCCGGCGCTGGCAGCGCGATGGCGCCTGAGCCCGGATTGTCACTCAGCTGCAGGTCGAAGCGGATGCCGAGGGCCTGATTGTCTGGGACGTGAACGTCGACTCCACGGTCTGTCGGGCCCACCAGCACGCGGCCGGGGCGGCGAAAAGGGGGACCTCCAGAAGGAACCGCCCGGCGGGATCACCGTCGAGCCGGCCGACCACGGGCTCGGAGGCTCCCGGGGCGGCCTGACCAGCAAGATCCACCTCGCCGTCGAGCAGGGGCAGAAGCCGCTGTCGGTGGTGATCACTGCCGGACAGCGGGGTGATGCGCCTCAGTTCGAGCCAGTCCTGGAAGCCATCCGGGTCCCCCGGCTGGGGCTCGGCAGGCCGCGCAAACGGCCGGACCGGGTCCGGGCCGACAAGGCGTATGACTCCCGCAGCAATCGCGCCTACCCGCGCAGACGCGGCATCAAGGAATCCCGGTCCCGACGGACCGCGTCCGCAATTGCCTCAAGCGCGGATCGCGAGGCGGATGGCCGCCCAAGTTCGACAAGGACGACTACAAGCAGCGGCACGCGGTCGAGTGCGGGATCAACCGCCTCAGGCGCCACCGGGCTGTAGCCCACGAGGTATGACAAGCTCGCGGTCCGCTACGAGGCGACCGTGCTGGTCGCAGTCCTCAACGAGTGGCTGTGACCAGCACTTTCACCACAGACCCTAGTCCAGCGGCAGGACCCGGTAGGTCAGGCTGAAGGAATAGTCGGACCCGTTGGTGATCTTGGCGAGGTTGGTCGTGCCGACCCTGCTGTCATTGAGCTCGAATACGCCCAGCTTGTCGTCCGGGTCGATGACGTCGGTGTCCTGCTCCCACAGTTCGAGGGGAAGGACCGTGCCGCCCTCGAAGATGAACCGCTCGGGATCCACTCCGCTGTAGTCGACCGTGCCCCGTTCACGGCAGACCGAAGTGGGGATCGCGACACCGCCGTCGAACTTGATGTACACCTCGTCCTCGCCGCTCTCCGAGATGTTGGCGCAGCGCAGGGTCAACAGCTGGACCTTGTACAGCTCCCCGGGCACGGGCGGCTGGGCGGCGGCGGCCGCCGGGACGGTCAGAGTGAACGCAGCCGTGAGACCCGCGGCCCCGGTGGCGAGGCGGCGAAGTGTTGTCGATCGCATCTGGTTTTCCTTCCCCGTGGTGAATCGGTGGTCACGCCGTGGGCCGCACGGCCACTTGGTCCGCTGCCCCGGCGTGGCAACACCTTCACCCGTCCGCACACCGCGGTACAGAGCAGTCGACTACTCCATCGAGGAAGGGCCGCTACTCCGTACCGGCCCGCCTTCCGGACGAACTCGGCTTTCTTTCGGCCACCCGCGTGGCGCCCCGGCAGCTTCGACGACCGACGTGCCACGCTGCGGGCCGCACGCCATGGGTGAACCATCCGGCTGGGGGCCGGATCGCCCGGGCGCCGAGGGGGACCTACGGTGGACACGGGTGTGGGGGGCGGCCGCCTGCATTTCGCCGGCCGGGACACAGAGCTGGCAGCGCTCCGCGGCGCGCTGCGCCGACCGGACTGCAGAGCAGTGGTGATCACAGGAGCACACGGGGTGGGCAAGAGCCGCCTCGCCGAGGAGTTCTCGACCGGGGCGGGCGGCCGCGGCGGCCACCGTGTCGTACGTGTCCAGGCGACGCACAGCGCCCGGGCGCTGCCGCTGTCGGCACTGGCGCCACTGCTGCCCTCGGACATGTACGCGGAGGAGCCGGCGGAGTTCTTCCGCCGGGTACGGCAGCAGATGGCCGCGCACCGCGCGTCCGCCACCACCCGCACCGTCCTGGTCGTCGATGACGTCCAGCTGCTCGATCCCACGTCACTGGCGCTGATCGCGCTGCTGCTGGCGGACTCCTCGCTCTTCCTGGCCGTGACCCTCCCCGACGGCGCCGACTGGCCCGACGTGCTGCAGTCCCTGTGGCGGGAGGACGCACTGCGCCACATCGCGCTGCCGGCGCTGGGCGAGGAAGAGAGCGCCCGGCTGCTGACCGCCACGATGGGTGGACCGGTCGCCGCACCCGCCCTGCGGGCCCTGTGGGAGGCCAGCGGTGGCAACGTGCTGTGTCTGAGGGAGTTGCTGCGAAGCGCCCTCGCCGACGGGCGGCTGAGCCCTGTGCACGGGGTGTGGTGCCTCACGCGGCCGCTCGCCGCGGTGCTGGCGGGCGCCCTGCTCGACGTACGACTGCGGGAACTGGCCGGCCCGCAGCGGACCCTGATGGAACTCCTCGCGGTGTGCGGGCCGATCGGGCTGCGGGACGGTCTGGCATACGTCGATGCGGACACCCTGGCCGGACTGGAGCGGCAGCAACTCGTCGAATCACGCCTCGACGGGCGCCGCGAACAGCTCGCCCTCGCCCACCCGATGCACGCACGGCTGCTGCGCGCCGGCATCACCCGGCTTCGGGCCCGGACCCTGCTGCTGGACCAGGTCGGCCGGGTACGCGGGCACGGAGCCCGGCGGGCCGGCGACCCTCCCGCGCTGGCGGGCTGGGAACTGGAGGCCACCGGCACCGCCGACCCCGCCCTGCTGGTGCGGGCCGCGGCACAGGCCCTGCACGCGGACGACGTGGACACCATGTGCCGGCTGGCACGCGCCGCGCTGGTGCACGGTCCCAACACCCGGGCCGGGCTGATGCTCGGCGAGGCCCTGGGACAGCGGGGCGAGTTCGACGAGGGGATCGCCGTCCTGGAAGATGCCTTCGCCGCGGCCCGGGAGCCGTACCTGCACACCGCCGCCCTGACCCTGGCCGTCCACCACTTCTACGGGCCCGGCAACATGACCCGCGCGCTGGCCGTACTCGACGAGGCCGGACGCCGGGGCGGGCCGTGCGCCGAGATGGCCGCCTGGGAGGCCACCCTGCTGACCTCGGCGGGGCGGACCGCGCGGGCTCGCACCGTGCTCGCCCCGTGGCTGCCGCCGCCGGGCGGGGCCGAGCCGTCCGACTCCGGTGTTCTGCTGCTCCAAGCCCGGCTGAGGGTGGAACTGTCCTCGGGGCGGCCCGAGGACGCTGTCCGCAGCGGCCGCGCGGCCCATGCCGCGCACCGCATGCTGGCCGACCGGTCGGCGGTCTTCTATCCGGCACGCAGCCTCTACCTCGTCGCGGCGTCCCTGCTGGAGGCGGGACGGTTCGACGAGGCGGAGCGGGAAGCGTCCGAAGGGCTCGAAGGGCTGCTGCACTCACCGGTGCCGGCATTGGTCGTCTGGTTCGGTTGGGTGCGGGGACGGATCGCGCTCGACCGGGGACGGTGCGCGGAGGCGGCCGCCCACTTCCGTGAGGCCCGGGCACAGGCTCATCTGTGCGGACACGGATTCGCCGAGCAGCGTGCGCTGGCCGGGCTGGTGCTGGCCGAGGCGTACGCCGGTCGTAGCGCCCCGGAGACGGCCGGACTCGCCTCCTGCTCCACCGATCCGCACTCCCCGCTCGCTCAAACCGACACGCTGCGCGCCCGGGCCTGGTCGTTGCGGTGCCGGGGGCGCCACCACGAGGCAGAAGCCGTCTTGCGTGCCGGGGCCGAAGCGGCACGGACGGAAGGGGAGCTCGCCGGCGCTTTGACGCTTGAACACGATCTGCTCCGCTGGGGCGTCCGGGACGCGGCTCCTCGCGTACGCGAACTGGCCGAGGACGCCCAGGGGCCGTACGCGGCGGCTCGTGCCGCCCAGGCGCGTGCGGTGGCCGACCGTGGCCCGGACGCGCTGGTGGCCGTGGCCGACGCATGGACGGCGATGGGCGCGCTGCTCCTCGCCGCCGAGAGCCTCGCCGGAGCGGCCGGGCTGTGGCGCACATCGGGCGGCGCGGCGCGGGAGGGGGCAGCCCGGCGGGCCGCGGCCCGCGCCCACTCGTTGCGACGGCAGTGCGAGGACGCGGCAACCCCTGCGCTGGCGGACCTCTCGATGGCGGCGGAACTCAGTCCGCGCGAACGGGAGATCGCGCAACTGGCGGCCTATGGGCACACCAGCAGGGAGATCGCCGGCGAGTGTGGTCTGTCCGTACGGACGGTCGACAACGCGCTCGGCCGGGTTTACCGCAAGCTCGGCATCCACGACAGGGGAGGCCTGAGGCAGGTATGGGCGCTTTGAGGTCCTGCACTCGTGAAGCTGCCGCACCGTCGCAGCCCAGGCCACCGAAAGGGAGGCCGCAGAAACGACTCCACCAGCACCATCCGCTTCACGGTGGCAGAGATCCGCAAACTCCAGGACACTCTCCTGCCCCGCCCCGCGCCCCAGCGTGGACGACTGGTCCGAGGGCCTCCGGACACGACCAGGGAAATCCGGTCGGGGACGTGGCCGGTGACGACAAACTCCTGCGCAACCGGCTGAACCGGGCGACCGGTTACTCCTTCGCCATGCGGCTGGTCCGCCCCACCTTGCTGGGGTTCCGCTGCAATGAGGTGATGTCGCGGATCCGGGCGTTGTCGGTCGTGCCGCCGGCGGCTTCGAATCCGAAGCGGGCGCGGGCCGGACGGGCCCTAGGTGTCCGAGCCGTGGGCACGTACACCGTCCAGTGACGGCGCAACAAACCGTCCGGGCCTGTTTGTCCCACGCGTGGCACCGGCGGTCACAGACGACATGTTCCGGTCGTTCGCCGAGCGCACGGGCCCGAGTGCAGCCATCCTCCGCGGCCAGCTTGGCCTGCCGCAGGCGGCGGTTCTTGATCCGCAGCTCCACGCCTCGGCTGCTGACGGGGCGCTCGCCCGCGCAGGCGGTCGAACCGCCTCCCGAGCTCCATGATCGCAGAGGCGCAGGACAAGACAAGCCTCGCTGGCGTGTCATGGGCCGGGCCGCACATGGCCTGTTACGTCCTGACTCCGGCAACAGCGGCAGTGGTAGTGGTGGGAAGACCGGTCGGTCCTTGCCCGGTGCCCGCGTCTGTCACCTGGAGGAACGTTGTCCTCGGTCCAGCTCACGCATCTGCGCCATGTCGACCTGGCGGTTTCCGACCACGATCGACAGCTCGCCTTCTACACCGACCTCTGGGGCCTGACCCGGACCGCCGACGACACGGGCCTCTCCTTCCTGGCGGCGGAAGGGTCACCCGAGCAGTACGTGGTCCGGCTGCGCAAAGCCGATGAAAAGCGCCTGGATTTGCTCGCCTTCGGTATCGCGACTCCGAGGGACGCCGACGTGCTGGCCGAGCGGCTGGCGGGCGCTGGTGTACGACTAATCTGCGAACCGGGCGCCTTGCCGACCCCGGGCGGCGGCTACGGCTTCCGCTTCTTCGACGTGGACGGCCGTACCGTCGAGGTGTCCTCCAACGTGGCACCGCGCCGGCACCGGCGGATCGAGGCCCGGGAACCCGTACCGGTGCGCCTGTCGCACGTGGTTCTCAACGCGCCGGACATCGGGCGCACCCGAGCCTGGTACGAGCGGCATCTCGGCTTCCGGCTCACCGACACGATACGCTCACCGCAGGACGGTGACCTCATGTATTTCCTGCGGATCAATTCCCACCACCACTCAGTAGCGTTCTCCAGAGGACCCCACACGTCCCTGCACCACATATCCTTCGAGCTGCGTGGCCTGGACGAGTATCTGCGTGCCTCCGGCCGGGCCGTCCGGTCGGGCGCCACCAAACTATGGGGTCCCGGTCGGCACCTCGCGGGCGACAACGCCTTCATGTATTTCCTGGACCCGCATGGCAACACTCTGGAGTACACCACCGAGATGGAACAGGTGGAGGAGGACACCTGGCACCCCCATGTCTACGACGCCTCACAGGCACAGGTGACCGACCAGTGGGGCACGGCCAACTCCTGGAACGAGCTGGTGGCCAAGGAGTCGTTCAACGATCCGGATCGCGGCTGTTTCATTGCCCCTCCGCTTTGACCCGGCCCGGGGGGCACATCAGAGTCCCTACCGAACCCGTAACGGTTCACCAGCCCACCCGGCAACGAGGACAGGCGATGAAAGGCTTCCGCAGCGTGGGCGTCGCGCAGCGGTTCCTGGCCGCGTTCAGCGGCGTCTCACCCCACTTCCGGCCCCGCCGCCACCTGATGACCGACCCGGCCCCACCACACCTCGACACGCCGTCAGGCACCCGCACACCCAACAACGTGACAACGCGGTCTTGAAGGCAGTGGCAGCGCGTCGTGCGCACCCGGGCCTTCCACCGCGACGCGGCCCTGCTGGTGATGGACGAGCCCACGGCCGCCCCCGACGCCCGCGCTGAGCACCACGTTTTCACCGGGCTGCGGGAGCTGGCCAAGGACCGGGCCATCCTCCTGATCACGCACCGGCTCACCAGCGTGGCCGTGGCCGACCGGATCGTCGTCCTCCACCAGGGACGCCTGGTGCAAGAAGGAACCTACGCGCAGCTCACCCGGGAGCCGTGCCTGTTCCGGTCCCTGTGGGAACTTCAGCAGCGCACCGGCGGTGGCGAAGCGGGCGACACCGCGTGATTTCCAGTCCGCGCGGCCGTGCCGCCCGCCCGCAAAGGAGTTCCTTCATGACCACCACGTCCACCGCGGCCGCGACCTACTGGGAGCCGCTCTGGTCCCAGGGCCGCCGCTACCGGCAGCTCGACGACACCGAGAACCGGTTGCTGGGAGATCGCCTCGGCCCCGGTCGTGACCGCCCCGCCCTCGACATCGGCTGCGGCGACGGCTCGCTCGCCCGGCGCCTCGCCGAACTTGGCTACCGCGCCACCGGCATCGACTGCTCCCCCAGCGCCATCGCGCTCGCCGCCGCCCAGAACGCAGGGCCCGGCCACGAACCGGTCTGGCGGTGCATGGACATCACCACCGGCGACCTCCGTGCCCTGCCCGAGCCGGCGTACGCGGTCATCACCTGCCGCCTGGTCTACCGGTGGATCGACGACAGGGCCGCCTTCCTCGACCGCGTCCGCCGCCTCCTTGCCCCGGGCGGGACCTTCTGGGTGGTCACCGAGATCGCCGGGCGCCGCCCCGCTACCGACCCTTTGCAGGGCCTCGGCATCACTCCTGCCCAGGCGGAGATCCTCACCGCGGGCTGGTCCGCCGTCCGGACCGCCGACCTCGACGTCCTGCGCTGTTACGCCCTGCGCCCCTGATCCCCGCCCCGGCTACCGGATGGAGAACTTGGTGACCACCGAATCGGACACCGTCGAGACCTGGAACGTCTACGGCGCCCACCAACTGGCCAGAAGGCTGGAGCTGCCCGAGCGATGGCCCTGTCCTTGTCGGCGAAAGGGCTGACGCACGGGGAGATCTCCGCGCATCTCGCCGAGGTGTACGGCGCGGAGATCTCCAAGTCCACGATCTCCACGATCGCTGACAGCGTGACGGCCGGCATGACGCAATGGCAGAACCGTCCGCTGCACAGCGTCTACCCGGTCGTCTTCATCGACTGCGTGAACGTGAAGGTCAGGGACGGGCAGGTCGCCGACCGGCCCGTCCACATGGCGGTCACGGTCACCGCCGAGGGGCACCGGGACATCCTGGGCCTGTGGATCGGAGACGGCGGGGAGGGCGCGAAGTACTGGCTCCAGGTCCTGGCCGAGATCAAGAACCGCGGCGCGGCCGATGTCCTGATGCTGCTCTGCGACGGCCCGACCGGCCTCCCGAACGCCGTAAACACGCTCTGGCCTGCGACGATCGTCCAGACCTGTGTCGTTCACCTGCTGCGGAACAGCTTTTGTCGCGCGGCCCGGCAGGACTGGGAGAGGATCGCGAAGGCGCTCGGGCCCGTCTGCACCGCGCCGACCGAGGAGGCCGCGCCGGAGCGGTTCGTGGAGTTCACCGACGCCTGGGGCGGGAAGTATCCGGCGATCGTCCGGCTCTGGGAGGCGGCCTGGACGGAGTTCGTGCCCTTCCTCCGGTTCGACGTGGAGATCCGCAAGATCGTCTGCACCACCAACGCGATCGAGAGCATCAACGCGCGGATCCGCAAGGCCGTCCGGGCCCGGGGGCACTTCCCCACCGACCAAGCCGCCCTCAAACGCGTCCACCTCGCCGTCATGAGCCTGGACCCGACCGGCACCGGACGCAAACGCTGGACCATGCGCCGGAAGGCCGCACTCCAGGCCTTCGACATCACCTTCGACGGCCGGCTCACCGCCGGAGGCCGCTGAACGAAACCGACCGAGTTCCACCGTTCGCTACACGGACCCCCCGCCCGCGCAGTCGTCCCGCTGCGCAGTCCGCGCCGCAGGCTGCCGCAGGGCACAGGAAGCAGCCGCGCAGTGGAGGTGCAAGCCTTGGGAGTCGAGTGCGCGTCCGGCAGGTCCAGCGTGATCGGCCACTCCCTCAACGCTGCGCCAAACGGCCTCTCCTGCGGCTCTCTTCGGTTGCCCGATTGGGCAGCGCAACCTTGTGAGCGGGTTGTGGGTCTTCTGATCGATCACTTTCGTGATCGGACCCATGAGGAGACCATCATCAGCGCCATACGCAAGACCCTCACCGCTACCGCCGTCGTCGGTGCCGTACTCACGGGCTCCGCTGCCTGTGGAACGGCGGAGCAGCTTTCCGCCGGCCAGAAGCTCGACCATGCCTTCGAGCAGCTCGGCAAGAAGAAGACACTCTCCTTCCAGCTCGACCTGGACACCGATGTCACGTCCCTGAAGGCGCTGGACGCCAAGTCCGACCCCGCGCCCGGCGACGAGATCCCGGATGAGGCCGCCGAGTTGATGAGCGACGCGACGATCACGGTTACCATGCAGTCGAAGAAGCCGCTCTACGAGTCCGGCGAGAAGGATCTCGTCGGCATGGCCATGAAGATCAGCAATCCGGAGGGCGACCTCGCCGAGTACCGGGTGATCGGCGACTACATCTACGTCCGTGCCGACGTCGACACGATCGGCAAGATGATGGGCAGCCCTGTACCGGCCGTTGAAGACCTGCCTCCGAAGGCTCAGTCCTTCAAGAGCGTCCTTGAGGGCAAGTGGGTGAAGTTCAACGCCAAGAAGATGGAGGAGGCCGCCGCCGAGGACCAGGGCGGCCCCGCGCCCGCCCCGTCCCTCGACGCCAAGACGCAGAAGAAGCTCGTGGAAGCCCTCCGGACGGTCGTCGCCCGTGAGGTGAGTTTCAAGACGGCCGACGGCGAGAACGGCACCGAGCACATCACTGCCACGGCTTCCTTCCGCACGTTGATCACCGAACTGCTCGACGGTGTCCGCCCTCTGGCGAAGGACATGCCGATGGGCATGGAGCTGCCGACGGACAAGGACCTCAAGGACGCGCCCGACACCAAGGTGACGGCGGACTTCACACTGAAGAACGACGAGCTGGCCGAGGTGAATGTGGGCCTCGCCGCGCTGGCCGAGGACGCCAAGGTCAAAAAGCTCGGCCTGACTGTGCGGATGAGCGACGGCACCGAGCCCACCGCTCCGGCCGGTGCCACCGAGCTGGATCTGCAAGAACTCATGGGGGGCTTCTTCGCCGTCCCGGCGATGAACGACGCCGAGTGGGACGAAAGTGACTACGCCGACCCGGGCTTCCCAGAGGACGAGTTCTGATCGCACCGAGCGCTGACGGGGCCGGACGCCGCACTCGTACGGTGAGTGACCGCACAGGTGACTTCTGTCCGCCCGTGGCTCCCAGGCTGCGTGCCCTTGCGGCACGCGCATGCGCCCCACTCTGAGACCTGTGGGGCTCGTGAAGTCATCGCTGCAGGTGGAAGCTCGCGTGCAAGACCCCTCGGCGGCGGCTGGGATGCTGCACCAGTGATCACCTCGCTGCTGTACCGGGCCCCCGGGCGTTGCTGTCCTTGCCTGCGGTCCCGCTGCGCCGGGACACGGTCAGGGGCACCGAACTGCCGGTGCTGTGGCACGAGAACGCGGTGCTGCGACGGCAACTCGCCGGTCCGGTCCGCTGCAAGCCCGCGGACCGGTTCTGGCCGGCCGCGCCGTCGTCGCTGTCACCGCGTCGGCGCTGGAGCTATGTCTTCCCGGGCACGCCGGGGACGCTGTTGGCCTGGCATCGCAGGCTGATCGCCAAGAAGTGGGACTACGCCGACCGACGCCGCACCGGCCGCCCTCCCACGGCCGCCACGCTCAAGGAGCTGGTGCTGCGTCTGGCAAAGGAGAACCCGCGGTGGGGCCACCGGCGGATCCAGGGTGAGCCGGCCCGGCTGGGGCATCCGATCGCACCGTCCACGGTCTGGTAAATCCTGCACGCGGCCAACATCGGCCCCGCCGCGCCGGCCCGGGCCGGCGCGAATTGCCCACCAGCCAGGCCGAGGATCATCGCGGCGGACTTCCTCCACGTCGACACGATCACCGGCAGGCGGCTGTACGGCGGCCCGTGAAATATTGAGCCGAAGCTCAGTAGTGGTCACCGGCCAAGCTGGTTGAGCTGGTTGAGCTGGTGAATGAGCGCGGTCGAAGCAGCCCGGTTGTCACCAGCGAGGCAGGCGGCTTGTCACAAATACTCAATGGAACGGGAGCCTGGAGGAGGGCCGGGCCCTGCTGGCCCTGGACTTCGCCGGTGACGTCATTGACGTGGTCTCGCAGCCGCTGGAGCCGTCCTTCGATGCCGGTGGGAAGCGCCGCCATCACACTCCGGACTACCTCGCGGTGACCCGTCACGGCATCTGGCTGACCGACGTACGGTCCGAGACCCTGATCAAGTCGACAGTGCCGATGGCGTACAGGAAGTACGGGCTCCTGTCGTGGGCTCGGATGATGCCGACGGTCGGCGGGAAGCCGAGAGTGGGGGTGTGGACGCCGCCATCGGCGGGGGCGGGCAGAGGACGGGCGTCAGCTCGCCGAGACAACGCCCGGTGATGGTGTGGGTGTCAGTCCCTGTCGGCGCGGGACCGTGGCCGCGCCGCGTCAGAGGACAGATCGGCCCGCGCGGCGCCCTCGCCGGCGGTCTGGGCGAGCAGGGCGAGAGCGGCCCGCGACGGCGAGCCCGCCTCCGTAGTGGCGACCACGACAACGGGACCTCGCCCACTGCTCATGCTCTGCTGAATGACGGTCAGCGGCCCGACCAGAGGATGGCGCATCTCGTAGTCGGCGACGGTGCAGGCCTTGACCCGGTGGTCGGCCCACATCAAGGCGAACTCAGCACTTTTCGCGGACAGTTCTCCCAGGAGCGCATGCAGTGCCGCGTCCTCCGGGTGCTGGGCCGCCACCAGGCGCAGATTGCCGACCACGGCCCTGGCCTTGCTCGGCCAGTCCGCGTACAGGTCACGGACATGGCCGTCGAGGAACACCAGCCGGGCCATGTTGGGGCGCTGCGCCGGCAGGTCAGGGGCACCGAAGTCCAGATGCCCGGCGAACAGCGCATGGCCCAGCCGGTTCCACGCCAGCACGTCGCTGCGTCGGCCGAGCACGATCGAGGGAACGTCGCCGAGCACGTCCAGGAACTGACGTGTCGCCTCCGGCACCCGTTCCGGCGCCGGACGCCGGCTCCGGGTGCGCCGCCTGTCCACCCGGGCCAGGTCGTGCAGGTACCGCCGCTCGGACTCGTCCAGCCGCAGAGCCCCGGCGATCGCGTCCAGAACCCCGGGCGACGCGCTCAGCGACTGTCCCTGCTCCAGCCGCGTGTAGTAGGAGGTGCTCACCCCCGCCAGCAGTGCCAGCTCCTCGCGCCGGAGCCCCGGCACACGCCGGCGTTCCCCGTAGGTGGGTACCCCGATGTCCTCCGGGCGCAGTTGGGAGCGCCGCGTCTGCAGGAAGTCTCCGAGCTGCGTCTTTCCGTCCATGGCTCCGAGTATGGGCTGCCTCGCGGCACCGAGCCTGACCCAGCCGTGGATAGGCAAGAGCGGGTCTGGTTCCGCGCCCGCGTCCTCGGTGGAGTCGGAGGTACCGAATCCGGCACCCCGCGCTCACCCAGGAGGCCGCCTTGGCCACTACCACCGTCGGAAACGATCCCATCGAGGCCCCGGATGCGGCCGATTTCGCCTTCACCAGGCGCGCTTGGGTCGACGCCGCGCCCGCCCCCGTCCACGAACTGGTCAATGATGTCTCCGCGATCAGCCGCTGGAGCCCCGTCGCCGACGACGTCGCTTTCGATCCGGAGGCCGGCCCCTGGGCCGGCGCGTGGTTCAGCGGCCGCACCCGCAGAGACGACAGGGTGTGGACCAGCCGCTCCCAGATCGTGCGAGCCGCCCCCGGGACGACTTTCGGCTTCCTCGTCGGCGGCGCGGAAAACGGCATCGCGCACTGGAAGTGGACCTTCACTCCCCCGGGCCGCGGAACCGTCGTCCAGCAGTCCTGGCGACTGCTCCGCCTCGACCTGGTGCTGGGCGCCACCCACGCCGACCTGGACGCGTTCCGTCGCCACCTGGCCGAAAGCGTCGGGACCGCCCTCACCTCCCGCGCCCAGTGGCTCGACGAAGAACGCTGAGGACGACAAAGGCTTCGGCCGCGTCGGCCAGGGCGAGACACCGTACGCCACCGGGTCGCTCGTACGGTTGCGTAAATCCTCCGAATTCTAAGGACATCCCATGGAACAGATCACCCTCGGCATTGTTTCCATCACCCGGGTGCGGGAATATTTCGGACCCGTCGAAATGACGCCCGAAACTTTCTTCCCGGAAAGCTCGAAGGAAATCTGGGAAGCCGGTGACGGATGGCTGACCCCACATTTCCTGGATTCCGAGACCAACATCGTAAATTCCGCGATCCAGACCTGGCTGCTGCGCAGCGAGGGCAAGACGATCCTCGTCGACACCGGCGTGGGCAACCACAAGGAGCGTCCCTACGCCCCGGTCTGGAGCCACCTCGAAACGGACTTCATGGCCAACCTCGCCCGGGCCGGCGTCCAGCCCGAGGACGTGGACATCGTGATCAACACGCATCTCCACATCGACCACGTCGGCTGGAACACCTACCTGGACGGCCGGCAGTGGGTTCCCACCTTCCCCAACGCCACCTACCTGATGCCCAAGGACGACTTCGACTTCTGGAACCCCGAGAACGGCCACCAGCCGCTCCTCAGCCGCGGCAACCAGAACGTCTTCGAGGACAGCGTGGCCCCCGTCCACCAGGCCGGCCTGACCCAACTGTGGGAGAACAGCCACCAGATCGACGCGAACCTGCGCCTGGACACGGCTCCCGGGCACACCCCCGGCTCCTCCGTGCTGACCCTCACCTCCGGCACGGACCGCGCGGTGTTCGTCGGCGACATGTTGCACAGCCCGGTGCAGATCCTGGAGCCGGCCGCCAACAGCTGCTTCTGCGAGAACCCCGCCGAAGCCCGTGCCACCCGCCGCAAGGTGCTGGGCTGGGCCGCCGACAACAGCGCCCTCGTGATCCCGGCCCATCTGGGCGGCCACGGCGCCACCGAAGTCGTACGGGACGGAAGCACCTTCGCCATCAAAGGCTGGGCGCCCTTCACCCCGTACACCGAGCAGCGCTGAAGCCCGCGGAAAGGCACGAGAAATGAACCACCACCCCGGACCCGTCGTGACCACCGCGCAGGGAGCCGTCCGCGGCCTGAGCCAGGAGGACGGCACCGTCGCCTTCCTGAACATCCCCTACGCCGCCCCGCCCCGCGGAGCCGACCGGTTCGCCCCGCCCCAGCCGCACGAGCCCTGGGACGGCGTACGGGACGCCGCAGTCCCCGGACCCAACGCACCGCAGTCCGAGCGCAAGCTCGGCAGCATCGACATGACCCCCTACTTCGGCACCGGCTGGAGCCGTGGCGAGGACTATCTCACCGTCAACATCCGGACGCCCGCCGTCACGCAGAGCGATCTGCCGGTCATGGTGTTCGTGCACGGCGGCGGATTCGTCGCCGGTTCGACGCGCTCCGCAATGTACGACGGGTCCGCCTTCGCCCGTGACGGCGTCGTCCTCGTCACGCTCAACTACCGGCTCGGCATCGCCGGTTTCCTCGATCTGCCCGGGGCCCCCGCCAACCGCGGCCTGCTCGATGTCGTCGGCGCGCTGCGCTGGGTCCGGGAGAACATCACCGGCTTCGGCGGTGCCCCGGACAACGTCACGCTCTTCGGCCAGTCAGCCGGTGCCACCATCGTCGGAGGCGTCCTCGCCACCCCTGAGGCCGCCGGCCTGTTCCGCAGGGCGATCGTGCAGAGCGGCAGCGGCCTGGGCGCGTTCACCACCGAGCAGGCTGCCCGCGTCACCTCCGCGGCCGCCGAGGTCCTGGGCGCCAAGCCGCACGTGAACGCCTTCGCGGACATCTCCGACGAACGTCTGGTGGAGGCCGCCTCCAAGCTCACGGGCATCGACCTGCAGACCGCCACCCACCACGACCCGCTGATCGGCCTCAGCCCCTTCAGCCTGGTCCTGGACACCCAGCCCGCCGAAGCCGTCGCCGCCGGATACAGCTCCGACGTCGACCTGCTCATCGGCACCAACACCGAAGAGAGCCTCCTCTACCTGGTCCCCGTGGACAAGTACGCCACCTCGACCGCCAAGGACGTGGACGAGACGGCGGCGCGCTCGCACCCGAACCCGGCGCAGCTCATCGAGACGTACCGCAGGACACGTCCCGGGGCGTCCTACGGCGCGCTGCGCTCCGCCATCATGAGCGACGCGCTGTTCGGCGCGGGCACCCGCGCCCTGACTGCCGCCCACGCCGCCCACCCCGGATCCGCGACCTTTGCCTACGAGTTCGCCTGGCGCTCGCACGCCCTGAACGGAGAACTCGGCGCCACGCACGCGGTCGAGCTGCCCTTTGTCTTCGATCTCACGCACCTACCGCAGTTGCTCGGCCCCGCCGCCCTGCTCGGCCCCGACAAGCCCCCGGCGGATCTCGCGGACCGCATACACAAGACCTGGGTCCGGTTCGCCACCACCGGCAACCCTGGCTGGGACCCGTACGACACCGAACGCAGGACCACGATGCGCATCGACACCGAGTGGACCCAGATCGACGACCCCCGCAGCCGGGAACGACAGGCCTGGAGCTGACGCCCGTACCGGAGCGAACCGGTGCACGTCGACATCAAGAAACCCGGCAGCATCCCCGACGGCGGCGGCCACAAGGTCCCGGGCCGGCAAGCAGGCCGCAAGAACCGCAAGAACACCGGTTACAGCTACCTGCACACCGCCGTCGACGACCATTCCCGCCTCGCCTACAGCGAGATCCACACGGACGAGAAGAAGGAGACCGCCACCGGCTTCTGGACCCGGGCCCACGCCTTCTTCACCGAGTGCGGGATCACGGTCGAGCGCGTGCTGACCGACAACGGTTCCTGCTACCGCTCCCGCGACTGGCGCGACGTGCTCACCGCGGCCGGGATCGTCCACAAGCGCACCCGGCCCCACCGCCCGCAGACCAACGGCAAGGTCGAACGCTTCAACCGCACCCTGCTGGACGAGTGGGCCTACGCCCGCCCCTACCGGTCGGAAGCCGAGCGCCGCGAAGCGTTCCCGCAGTGGCTGCACACCTGCAATCACCACCGCGGACACACCGCGCTGAAGGGCCAACCACCCGCCAGCCGCGTCCCCAACCTCACAGGGCAATACACCCAGCCCCGCCACCAGGGACGACGTCGGCAAGGCCACCACACGAGTCGAATCCCTCACCGAGCACAGCCGATCGAAGGGTTGAAGATCAAGCTCAGGCAAGGATTCCTCCATGACCTGACGACGGCCAACGGCCTGGGTCGCATCGGTGTCGATGTGTCCCGCCGGAACCAGAGCCTTCCACGGTGTCCGCCCACGGGCCCACAGCCCCACTGTTCTGCCGACGGCGAAGCCCGGCCGACCGGGCTCGACAATCACTACAGTCCAGTCTCATGACGACGGTCACCACACGCACGGTCGAATACACGGCTGACGGCCTGACGATGATCGGACACCTCGCGCTCCCCGCCGGTACCGGCCGCCGGCCCGCAGTCCTGATCGGGCCCGAGGGGCCGGGTCTGAACGACTTCCAGCGTCGCCGGGCCGACGCCCTCGCCGAACTGGGGTACGTGGCGCTGGCCTTCGACCTCCACGGCGGACGCTGGTTCACCGACCCACAGGAGATGCTGGCGCGCGTGACACCGCTGCTCGCCGACCCCGACCGGATGCGGGACATCGGCCATGCGGCACTTGATGTGCTGCGTGCCGAACCGCGGACCGACCCCGACCGGATCGCCGCTATCGGCTACGGCACCGGGGGCGCAATCGTGTTGGAGCTCGGGCGCGACGGCGTCAACCTGCGGGCGATCGGGACGGTCAACGCACTGACCACGGGCCGACCGGGCGAGGCGGCGCGCATTCGCTGCCCGGTGTGGGCCGGGGTCGGGTCGGAAGACCCGATCATGCCGCCCGCGCAACGGGACGCGTTCACCGCCGAGATGCAGACCGCGGGCGTCGATTGGCGCCTCATGGTCTACGGCGGAGCCCTGCACGCCTTCCACCACCCGCCGGTCGACCAGACCGTGCTCCCCGGCGTCGGCTACCACCCGCAGCACGCGCAGCGGGCCTGGCGCGACATCGTCGACCTGCTCGCCGAATGCCTGTCCGTAACAAAGTGAGCCAGAGCACCAGGAGTGCCATCGTCATGACACGACAGCGGAGGAAAAGTCACGGAGCCTGAGAACCCACAACATGTAGAGTCTCGCGGCTCATGGCACAAGGCATCGCGCTGACCAGTGAGTTCCTGACGTGTCCCAGAACGTGTCCCTGCCCCGGTGCCTCAAGCCCTCTGGCATTTCCTTGGCGTGACGTCAGGCCCGTGCAGAAGGGTGGGGCCGTGCCGGCCTACGTTTACCGCGTCACCAAGTACGACCCTGCCGACCCGGCAGCGCGAATACGCCATGAAAGGCTTCAGCTCTGTCGGCGGAGTCCAGCAGTTCCTGTCCGCGTTCAGCGGCATCTCACCCCGTTTCCGACCGCGCCGTCATCTGACGACCGCCGCCCACTACCGCGCCGAGATGACCACGTGCTTCGCGATCTGGGACCAGGCCACCGGCATCTCCATTCTGCCTGCCGCGGTCTGAGCACGGAGCCGGAACCCGGCCCCACCACACCCGACACACCGTCAGGCATTCACACACTCAACAACGTGACAGCGCCCTCCGCCCCGATGGACGACACCCAACGGGGCGGAGTGTCCTCGACCGTCGGCCCTTTCGGTCCTGTGTGACCGGGACGCTGGGTCTATAAGCCGACCTGTCTGGTCTTCCTGACCTTCACCAGAGGAACCGAAGGAAACGGTCACCTCTGTCGCCCGGCGGGACCCGGCTCACCATCATCGGCAAGACGGCCGGGCGGTGTCTCGCCGGGTCCCTGTCGGTGGCGGCTTGAACTCAGCCGCCGCTCTTTCGTCGGAACGACCGCTGGCTCGCAGCCGGGCCGTGCGCGCCGCGGACCTTCGACGCGTCGGTGTTCGCAGCGAGGGCTGCGGCCTGCGCCTGCTTGTCTCGCTTGCGCGCCAAGGCCTCCCGGAACTTGCCCTTCAGGTCGTACTGGCCGTCATCGTCAGGCACCAGGGCGCGGCTCTCGATGTCAGCCGTCTCCGAGTTTTCTTGTGATGGAGACTCTGCAGTCATGGTGACCTCCTGAGGTCGGGCAGTGGAAGCACAGCTTGTCATGCCGGGCACCGCGCGGGCCGCCCGCATCCGGCGGCGCCGGCAACGGCCTCCCCGCACACGAACGCCCGCACCATGCGGTCGGGCTCGCCGCGTGACGCACGAGCGCCTGTCCGCCCTCACGCGGGAGGTCCGTCCGCGTGTTGCGTGGTCACCAGTCCGACGTTCTGCCAGTCTGCCACCCGTGCCTCCATCGCGGCACGAACCGCCGCCACGTCGGATGACCACTCGTGAGCCAGCCGCTCGGCGGCGGCCTTGAGGTCCCCGTCGTACTCGCGCAGGACCATCCATATCGCGGTGGCCGCGGGGGTGTACACGCGCCGCTCCCTGCTCCGGGGGGACAGCAGCGTCATTTCCCCCTCTCGTGACAGGGCCACCCGCACTCCGCTTTCCACGATGACGCGCATGCCGTCTCAGCCTCCGTTCCAGGGTGTTCGCTACTCCGTGAACGGGATCCGGCACTGCGTGGTTCATCCCGCCGGGCGACGAGGCACCCCGGTCGAGCGCCTCGGCCAGGGCTTGGCGCCGGGCCGACGCGCCGTGTGCGCCCGCAGGCGCTGCCGAAGCCCGATGCGGGGAGGGGAAGGAAGCGCCGGTGGTGCTCCGGGACAGACCCGCGGCATCCTCCCGGTCCGGCCCAGGGCCCCTCGGGGCGAGGGACGGTCCGTCCCCGGAGGCTGAGGTCTGCGCGGGTCCTCACTGCCCGTCGTCCCGCGAGACGGACGGGGCCTTCGGGGAGGGGTTTCAATTCGCGGCGTCGAGAGCTTCGTAGACGTGCCTGATGTAGCTGTGCGTGCGCTCCGAGCCGAGGATCCCGTCGCCCAGCCGGTTCATCGTGTACGCGAACGTGATGCGCCGGTCGAGGTCCATCATGACGATCGAGCCGCCCCGGCCGACCCAGAAGCAGATCGTTCCGGTGGGCATGTGCGGCATCGTCCTCGGGTCGGCGAGTGCGTAGCCGATGCCCCAGCGCACGGGAACGCCCAGGAACAGGTCGACTCCGTCGGCCTGCACGTCGAAGATCTTGTCGACCGTGTCCAAGGAGAGCAGCCGGAGACCGTTCACCTCTCCGCGTCGTGAGATCACGGAGAGGGCACGGACCATGCCTCGTGCGTTGCCGTGTCCGTTGACGGCTCCGAGTTCGGCGCGACGCCATTGCGGGGTGTCGACGTGCTCGTCCCGGGCGGGGCTCCCGAGCAGCGTCTTGGTGAAGACCGCCTCGGGCTCGAGACCGGCCGGTACTGCGGAGATCTGCGACGGCGGCACCAACGGTGCGATACGCGGCCAGTCGGCTTCCCGCGCGCCGATCTGGATGTCGGCTTCCAACGGCTTGGCGATCTCGGTGTCGACGAACTCGGTCAGGGTTCGGCCGCTGACCCGCCGGACAAGCTCGCCCACAAGCTGTCCCTGGGTCTGCATGTGGTAGCCCGAGGCGCTCCCCGGCTCCCACCAGGGCGCCTGTCCGGCCAGTCGGGCGCTCGCTGTCGGCCAGTCGTACAGGTCGTCCATGGTGAAGGGTTGCTGCCAGCCGGAGAGCCCCGAGGTGTGTGCCAGGAGGTGCCGCACCTCGATGTCCTGCTTGCCCCGGGCGGCGAATTCGGGCCAGTACTGCGCGACCGGGCGGTGGAGATCCAGCGCTCCCCGGTCGACGAGGACGAGGGCCGCCAGACTGCTGAGGGTCTTGGTGGTCGACCACAAGTTGACCAACGTGTCCTGGTGCCACGGAACGGTACGTGCCTCGTCGGCGTGCCCACCCCATATGTCGACTTCCATGACGCCGTCGACATCGACGGCGATCGACGCCCCCAACTCCTGATCGCATTCGAGGTGCGCTGCCAGTGCTGCACGGACCGGTTCGAACCGGGCGGTACTCGTTCCTTCGACGGTGACCATGTCTTTCCTCACTGTGGATGGCATTCACTCGATCACTCAACGAGACGACCGCCGCCTCGGTTCACGTGCGTGGCAGCTCAGAGGGCTGCTCCAGGGAGGATCCTCCCTGCGCCGGGTCGCCCACAGTGATCATTTGCGCGGCCCGGACCGCCTGTGTCACGCTCCGACCGGAAGGGACGCGTGCGGGACGCCTTCTCCCCGGGCCGCCCGGCACGGGCCGCTCGCGGAGGTCGCCGAGTGACCGGTCGTCCGGTCTGGCCGGGGCTCAGGACGCCGGGTCCGGACGGCCGCCGCGACGCAGTGCGCGGGCGCACCAGCCGATGATCGCGGCGTTGACCAGTGCCGCGAGGACGACGACGACGGCGACCATCGAGAAGCCACCCGGCAGTACGAGCAGCACGAGGCTGGTCGGGGCGGTGGCGAGCAGCGGGAAGATGATCGCCATGGACTCCCCCGAGTCGTCACCGGCGCTCACCACGATCGCCCACACGAACAGGGCGGCACAGAGCGCGAGGTAGATGAGGGCGAAGACGTTGCCGAAGGTACGGCGCAGACGGCGGGAAAGGGCTCGGCTGGAATCGGTCACGGCGGGGTGGGCTCCTGGGTCGGGGTGGTGGTCGTGACGCAAGGGAAGAAGGAGGAGGTCGGGTGGTCCCGGGCGGGAGAGGCCTCCAGGTCGTACGCGAGGTTCGTCTCCCGTTCCCGAGCACATGGTTCGCGCTCGCGTGGATCGGCAGGACCGGGGGCGGCCGGTCGTCGGTTCGTTTCATGCCGAGCCAAGGCCATGGCCGCAGGTGAGCGGCCTGCTCCGGCCGGGGGCGGATTCCGTTCCCTCAGCCGGGTTGCGCAGGCGGCGGTGCCCGGCCGGTGGACGCCCCGAGGCGTTCTCCACCTCTGGTTGGACGTGGCAATCATCCGGTCGCCCGAGGACCGCGCCGTGCCCCGGTCATAGTCTCGAACACATCGGGAAGCGACCGGTCAACGATTCCACCTGCGGTTCCTCCACTCCGGTCCGTGCTTCGCCCTCCCGCTCCAGTCCCCAGGCGTACCACGCCTGCTTCCACAAGAATCCGGGGTACCTCCCATGGCCAAGCGCGTTCTCGTTTCGTCGCTCACCGGTGTCGCCGTCCTCGGCGGAGTGGCCGCCGGTGGTCTCGCCATGGCCTCGACCGCCACGGAGCCGACCCTGGAGAACGGCTCGGCCCGCTACGTCGCGCCGTCCGATGGCAGCACCGGTTCCCTCATCCTCACCGCGGACGTACGGGACGACTCGGGCGTCCGGGGCCTCAAGGTCGTCACGTGGCCCGCGAGTTCGAAGCTCGAGCCGACCGAGGCGGAGCTGCGGCACACGGACGACGCCACGTGCCGCAGCACCTCGAACGACACCTCCCGCTGCACCCACACGCTGAAGGTCACGAAGAGGGAGGCGGGCGAGCCGGCCCAGGGCACCTGGTACGTCTCGGCACTGGCGGTGGCCAAGGACGGGGACACGGTGTTCGTTCCCCGCGCCGCCACCTTCGACGTCAGGGACTGACCCGCCGCTGCCGGTCGGGCACCTGCAAGGTGCCCGAGCGGTAGCGCAGCGACGACGAAACCCCAGGAGCCCTCCAGGCGTAACCGACCGAGCAGCGCTCCACGAGTCCCGGATCGAGGGTCCCATGATGCAGCCGACCACCCAGGCCCGTTCAGGGAGGGCAGGGTGCGAGCCCGGTCACGACGGCGTACGCCCCGGCTGGGCGCACGAAGAAGCCGCTTGGATCGGATGCGCCGGGCCGGTACGGGCGCGCGGCGAGAACACCGCCCGGACGCCCGGTTGCCGGATCGGCTTCGACGCCGATGTGCGAGGCGACCGCCTTCCCGTCTGCGAGCACTCGGTCCAGGACATGCCGAAGACGGGAGTGCGGGTCAGCATGGCCGCGACCTCAGCGGTCGCCCAGGGCGGGCTCGCCCCTGGCCACCCGAGGCATGCCCTGCTCACCGACCTCGAGGGGGCCCGCACCGGGCGGAGCGGGCAGCAGCGGGGAAGTGGGGCGCAGATGATCCGCCCCGGCTGCCGCGGGAACGCCACGAGCGCTCCTGGGTCCGAGCCGCCGAACCGGACGGGGAGACCGCCTCGTACCCGGCCGCCGGCAAGCGCACTCCTCCCGGGACGAGCGGGGCCCGGTGGGGCTGTAGGCGCTGCGGCCGGCCGAGGAGGTGTCCCTGCCGCGGCGGCGGATCGTGCCGCCCGTGGAACCCTTACGCTGGGTGACGCCCTGCTAATGTTCCCCCTGGTGTGCGGGAAGCGGACGACGAGGTCCTCACCGCTCCGATCCACCTGCGCCGCTCCCCGTCCTGGGCCAACACGTCATCGTGACAGGGGCCGCGCGGATGTCCGGGCGGGGCGGCGCCCGGTGTTCGTCGTCACCCCCGGGGCGCGACCGTCCGCGCCCCGGCAGGCCGGCGGCCTACGGCCGGAGCAGGTCGCTCACATGCGATGGGCTGTGTGTGCGGGTGGTGACACCGTTGAGTGGGGTGCCGGGTGGAAACGGTGACGACTGTGGGGCATGAGTTCGACTTCGAGTTGTTGGGCCCGCTGGTGGTGCGGCGGGCGGGCGCGGTGCTGGATCCGGGGCCGCGCAAGCAGCGTTTGCTGTTGATCCGGCTGCTGCTCGCCGACGGTCGGGCGGTCGCTGCCGAGACGCTGTGCGAGGAGCTGTGGTCCGAGCAGTCGGGACGGACACCGGGCGGGGCTGTGGCCTCCCTGCACGCCCACGTCAGCAAGGTCCGCGCGGTCCTGGAACCCCAGCACCTGCGCGCGCGGGGCACGTTCGAGGTACTGGTCACCGAGCCCGCCGGCTACTCCCTGCGTGTCCCGTCCGAGAGCCGGGACACCGTGCGCTTCGAGCGGGCCGTCGCCCAGGCGCACCGACTGCTTGACCAGGGGCTGCCCGGACACGTTCTGCAGGAGGCCGAGCGGGCCCTGGGCATGTGGCGCGGTGACGCGCTCGCCGACGCCGCACGCCACCTGTTCTCCGCCCACGAAGCCGCGCGCCTGGAGGAACTGCGGCAGACCACACGGGAGATCCGCATCACCGCCCTGCTCCTGAGCGGACGGGTTGCGGAAGCCGTGGCGTCGGCGCAGGAACTGACGGTGGAGCACCCGCTGCGGGAGACCGGTTGGGCCCTGCTGCTGCGCGCCCTGTATCTGGCCGGTCGGCACCCCGAGGCACTGCAGCGCTACGCGGACCTGCGCCGGCACCTCGCCGACGAACTCGGCCTCGAACCCGGCCCCCCACTGCGTGCCCTGCACGAAGGCATCCTCCGCCACGACCTGCCGCCACTGTCCCTGCCGGGCACACCCGCGGCTGCGGGCTCGGCGGCCGGCACCGCGGACAGCCGTGATCCGGGCCGACCGGCAGGGTCCGAGTCAAAAGACCGATCCGAGGTCCTGGAGGATCGAGACGAAACCGCGCCCGACGGCGTGCGTCCCGTCACCGCGGCCCCCGGCGCCGCGTCCTGCGAGCCGGCCACCGGCGCGACGCCGGCCGGCACGACCGCCGGGGTGTTCACCGGCTCGGCGGACCCGTCAGGTGTGAGCGACGACCCTGCTGTGGGTGGTGGCAAAAGCGGGTGGCCACGGATAGCGCGCCCAGCACAACTGCCGCGCGATCTGCCGGTGTTCGCAGGGCGGGCGGCCGAAGGTGCGTGGCTGTCCGCCGCGAGCGGTGCGCCGGGCCGGCCGGGGCCGGCCGGGGCTCCCGTCGTCGTCATCGGCGGCGCTCCCGGTGTCGGCAAGACCACCTTCGCCATCCACCACGCCCACCGCATCGCGACCTCCTTCCCCGACGGACAGCTCTTCGTCAACCTGTGCGGATACCACCCGCACGCGCCCGCCGTGGAACCCGGCGACGCCCTGCACGGCTTCCTCACCTCTCTCGGCGTCCCCGCCCAGCACATCCCCGAGGACACCACCGCCCGCAGCACCCTGTTCCGCAGCCTCCTGGCCGACCGACGCGTGCTCCTCGTCCTGGACAACGCCCGCGACGAACCACAGGTCCGTCCCCTGCTGCCCGCGGGCAGCGGCTGCCTCACTCTGGTCACCAGCCGAAACCAGCTGCCGGGCCTGATCGCGGCGGACGGGGCCAGGCCGCTCGCACTCCCGCTGCCCTCACAGGCCGAAGCTCACGAGACGTTGGCGCGGCGGCTGGGACGGGAGCGTCTGACGGCCGAGCCCGCCGCCGCGGCCGACATCATCCGACTGTGCGACCGGCTGCCCCTGGCACTGGCAGTGGTCGCCGCCCGCGCCGAACTCGAACCCGCCTTCCCCCTCCACGCCATCGCCGACGACCTGCGGCATGCCCACGGCGGCCTGGACGCGTTCACCGGCTTCGACACCACCACCGATGTCCGGACCGTGTTCTCCTGGTCCTACAACTCCCTGGACGAGCCCGCCGCCCGCCTCTTCCGGCTCCTCGCCCTCCACCCCGGACCCGACATCACCGCCCCGGCCGCCGCCGGACTCGCCGGACTCCCCCTCCCCCAAACCCGCCGTTTGCTCGCCGGACTGACCCGCTCATGCCTCGTCGAGCAGCCTCTGCCCGGCCGGTTCACCCTTCACGACCTGCTGCGCCTCTACGCCACCGAACTCACCCACACCCACGACGACACCGACGAACGCCACCGCGCCACCCTGCGGGTCCTGGACCACTACATGTTCACGGCCTACGAAGCCAACCGGCTGCTCAAACAGGACTCAGAGCCCGAACTCGACTTCGGCTCCCCGAGTGCGGGCGTCACCCCGGAAGACCTCGCCACCGTGGAACAGGCGGACCGGTGGCTCACCGCCGAGCACCGGGTGCTGAGCGGCCTGCTGCACACCGCCGTCAGCCAAAAACTGGACCGCCGGATCACCGGACTGGCCTGGGCCTTGAAGGAGCACCTGAACCGCCGGGAGTACTGGCCGGAGGCGATCACCGCACTGACCCCCGCCCTGGAAGTGGCCCGACGCCGGGGCGACCGCCTGGAGGAAGGCCGCTGCCTGCGCCACATCGGCAGCGTCTACGGCTACCTCGGCCACCAGGAACAGGCTCTGGACCACCTGGAACGCGCCGCCACGCTCTTCGAGGAACTCGACGCAGTGGGCGAACAGGCCCGCGCCCACTACGGCACGGCGTGTGCGCTGTATCTGTTCGGCCGGATCCAGGAGGCCATGGCATCCTCCGAGCGAGGACTCGCACTGTCCCGGGCGACAGGAGACGAGCTGTGGACGGCCGAGTGCCTCGTCGAGCTCGCCTGGTTCCATTCCAACCTGGGACAGCTGGAGAAGAGCCTCGTGTACAGCGAGGAGGCCCTCGCCCTGTTCCAGCGCCTGGACGCCCCATGGCAGCAGGCTCAGGGCCGGGACGTCCTGGGCTACAACCTCCGTATGCTCGGCCGGTACGAGGAATCGGTGGCCACCTACCAGCGGGTGATGCATGCGTTCGAGGAACTGGGGGACCACAGGAACGCCGCCGGCGCGCTGATGCGGCTGGGCGACACCCGTCTGGCCATGGGCGACCGGGAGGCCGCCCGAGCCGACTGGGTCCGCGCGCTCGCCGACGCCGAACAACGGGCGCTGTCCCGCAGTGCCCAGGATGCCCGGGACCGGCTTGCTGCCCTGGACGCCGAAGCGGACCCCGCCCCCATCGTGCCGGAGCGGGCCATCGGCAACCATCGGCTCCCCACTCCGACGAGCGGTGATCCCGCGTGCAAGCTCCTTACCCCGGGGCGGGGTTAGCGCGTCCTCGGGCCGCGCCGAGTCACCGGCCGGGCGTTCCCGCCGGTGACCGTCTCCGCCTTTCCCCGTCCTCGATGCGCATGCCGGGCCCGTCGCATCCGTCACCGGCGGGAGCGCCGGGCAGTACGGGTGAAGAAAGCACCTCTCCGGAAGGAGGCGGGGCGTCCGTCGCGGAACCCACGCGCCGTGCTCTCCGGATGGGCGTCCGCTTTCCATGAACGCCCGGGACAACGCAGTGGTTCACCCCGCGGCCCTGCGTCTCGTGCGGCGGGCTACCGCCGGGCTTTCGGGCAGAGCGGGTCGGCCGTCTCGCTTCGTCCAGGACCCGTGGTCGGTGCGCCGGGGCCTCCTGTCCCCGGGTACCGAATGAGGTCACGGTCGAGGAACCGTGACCTCGCAGGGCGGGCTGCCGCCGAGCGCGCGGATGACGGCGTCACCCGCTCCCGCCCGCGGCGCCTGCGCCGCGGGCGGGAGCGGGGATCCGCCCACGCACCGGGGCTCGGCGGCCCCGGCGCACGACGTCGTCCCGGACCCGACGGGTCAGCGGATCTGCAGGATGTACAGCGTCGCGTTGAGCCCCTCGACGTCCACGATGCTCGACCACTTGGACATGGTCTTCACCTTGTCGCCCAGCATCACCTCGACGTTGTTGTTGCCGGAGGTGATCCTCGAGACGTTGGGAAGCTGGGGGGCCATGACGCCCGCGTTGGCGAAGCACGCGGTCTGGCCGCCGTTGTACCAGACCTTGACGAAGTCCGTCCGGTCGCCGCAGCCGGTCTGATTGATCGCGGCAGCCGGGAAGGCGGGCACAAGAGCCGTCATGGCTCCCGCCGCCACGACGAGCGCGATACGCGAGATGGAACGCTTCATTGGTGGAACTTTCCTTCCGTGGTGGTGCGGTACTGCGGAGCAGCACGGTTGACGACCGGCGTCCCCTCGCTCTTCGCACGGAGGACAGCCGGATGATGCATGAGGTGAGCGGATGGGTGACCCGGTCCATGGCCGACCGTCGCGCGCCGAGGCACGGAGGCGGCGGGACGAAGAGTGGCCCTCTCGCCCGTCGACCGGACGCATGTGCATCCGGTCGGTTCAACGTGGCGCAACGGTCTCCGGTTCACCGTGCAACCAACTTTTTCCCCGCCGCGGGCGCCGCCCGCCTTCCCCCCGGGGGCACTTGGTACGCGGGAGGTGGACGATGGTGTCCTCACCCCTCCGGTCAGCGGCGTCGGTGACACCGCCGAGCGGGATGCCAGGGGAACGGTGGCGGCCGTGGCACATGAGCTCGGCGGCAAGGGCGGCTGGGTACGGCCGTCGGGACAGCGGTTTCCGGCTGCGGTGACCGATGCAGTCGTCCGGTCCGCGGGCCTCGGCGAGGTCCCGGTTCTGCCTCTGCCCCGGCGGCCTGCTGCTGATCCGGCGCTGGGACGGCCTTGTGGTACTCCGCCTCGCCCTTCTCCGGATCCTCAACCCTGTGCGATGGCGTTGTCGTCCTCGGCCTTGGCGTCGACCCGTGCCCGCTCGGCCTCCTGCTCGGCCTGCTCGCAGCCGTCCCGGGCGTCGGCCCCGGCCTGCTCGTAGTCCGCCTTGGCGTCCTGCGCCTGCTGGACGATGTCGTGCCCGGCGGCATCGCGGGCGAGCTGCACCCGAAGGGTCTCGCGCTGGTGATCGGCCTGGAGGCCGGTGTCGCTCGGGGCAGTCAGGTCAAAACCGTCGACGAGGGCACGGGCCGCCGCGAGGTCCCCGTCGTTCGCCGCCCGCAGCTGCTCCTGGTACTTCTCCACCTCGGCCCGGTCCAGCTCGCTCTGCTTGCGCGCCTCTTCCGCGTACTTCTCGGCGTGCGCCGCAAATGCCTTTTCCTTGCTCGTCCGAGCACCCGCCGAACGTGCCGGCGCATTTCCCCCGGCAAAGAGACCCCGACGTGACGGCCAGTCATGAACCGAACGCCCACTGTCAGGAACAAATTTTTTCCGCACAGTCGGTGCACAGCCATTCCCAAGGCGCACCCCACCGGCTTTTCGGACATGCGGAAAACCCGTGCCGCCGCCGGGTGGGCGGCGGCACGGGGTGTGCGCCCGGCCGTCAGGGGGTTTCGGGCCGGCCGCGACAAGGCGCCCCGTGTACGAAGCGGAGCACTCACTGCCAAGAACGGCGCCGGGCGGCGACCGGTTCACAGCTCACGGAAGTTCTCCGGAGCGGGTCCGCGGTGAACCGTTCACACCTCCGACGCGTTACCGCCCACGACCGGCCGGTCCCTTCCGGATCCGCCCCGGAGGCGGCTCGAAACACCGGACGCGACGACACCACGAGCACCACGACGATGCGGCAAAGACGGCGACAAGAAGCGCCGGCCCCGCGCGACAAGAAGACGACAAGGTTTGGCCAAGGCAATCCGAAGAGTGTTGGCCCAACTCTCCCGCCCGTGTGGGAGACACGCCACGGAACACTTGAACAGGATCGAGCGCCACCTATGAACGGAACCTTGGACGCGAGGACCGCCACCCCCGCTCCAGCCCGGGTGCATGCCCGGCGCGTCGCGTCAGACGCCGACTGCGACGCCTTCATCGAAGACATCTACGAGCAGTACGGGCTCTTGCTCGTCCGGTACGCCGCACGGCTGCTGGACAGCGACTGGCACAAGGCGGAGGACATCCTCCAGGAGGCAATGGCCCGCGCATGGAAACACGCCCGGTTCCTGGGCCCCCGCGGCGAACACATCCGACCATGGCTGTTCACCGTGGTCAGGAACCTGGTCATCGACCACCACCGGGCCCCCCAGATCCGGCCTTTGGAGCTGGTGCCGGTCGAGGAACCGGACACCGCCTGGGACGGCACGGACTCCACCCTCACCTCCCACATAGTGCTCGAAGCGCTACGGGAACTGAACGAGCAGCAACGGACCGTCATCCAACTCATGTACTACCTGGAATGCAGCGTGGCCCAGGCCGCCGAACACCTCGGCATCCCACCCGGCACCGTCAAAAGCCGCGCCTTCTACGCCATGCGGGCCCTGCGCAAAGCACTGGAAGCACGAGGCGTACTCGGCGAATAGCCACAGCACGACCAGAACACAGACGGTGGGGGCCGACCCGAACCCCCGCCACCCACGCCACCAGCCGACTCGTGACGTTCGCCGGGTCGTGTGGGGCAGTTCCGCAGCCCTCACCGGGCGGGCCGTGTCGCCGCCCGGTGCCCACCCGGGTCCGGGCCGGGCTCCGTCGGCGGTCCCTGCCTTCCGGCGCCCGCCGCCCGTCGACTCGCAGGCTCGTCCCGCCCGCCTGCCGCGTTTCGCGTGCCCGGGGCTCCCCACCGCGTTGTCCTTCCCGGCCCGGGAGAGGTGTTCCTCTCCGGGGCGTGACGGGGTGAACCGCTTCAGAGATGGGTGCGTTCCAGTCATGACAGCCGGAACCGAGATCGAAGGAGACATCGTGAACTGCGAGCAGACCAGGGAAGAGCTGGCTGTCCAGGCCCTGACCGGGGACCGGCACGGCGGGCTGGACACCGAGCACTGCGCGCACCTCGGCCGCTGCGCGGAGTGCTCGGCCGAACGGCGGCGGCTCGCCGATGTGACCCGAGTGCTCTCGAACATCGGTCTACCCGCGCTTGAAGGGCTTCGGCCGGCCGACGCCCCGACCGCGCCACGGAGAACACCGGAACTCCCCGAGGCGGCCCTCGATACCCGGCACTGCACGTGCCCGCGGACGTGACGCACCCGGCACAGCACGGCCGGCCGGGGACCGAGGGCCACGGACTGCCGCTGGTAGTGCTTCGTTAGGTCTGCGTCCGGTTCGGTTATGGGGCAGGGGGCGGCTGCAGGTCTTGCAGGTGCCGGTCCAGCACTGCAGCAGGTCCTGGAAAAGGTCCAGGACCTGGTAGAGGGCCGGGCCGGCGGGTGGACTCTTGGGTCGAGCCGCCCGAGGGTGAGGAATGCATGGGCGGCGGTGACGAGAGGGACGTGATGGTGTCGGCCGCGCCGGGCGCGGCCCTCGAAGGGGTCCGGTCCCAGACCGTGTTTGAGCTCGCGGTAGTCGTGTTCGATGCGCCGGGGCACCTTCGCCCACCGCACCAGATCGGTGACGGGGGTGTCGGGCGGCAGGTTCGATATCCAGTGGTCCGTCGGTGCGTCCTGATCAGCAGGCCGTTCCACGAACACGGTGGAGGTCGGCAGCGCACCGTCCCACTGGTTGCGTCCGCCGCCTGCTGTTTGGGCGGCAGTCAGGGACTGCTTGCCCGCCGGGCGGAGCGCCAGGGCGGCGAACCGCCCGCGCGCCGGTCGGACGCTCGGCGCGACCGGACTGCGCGGGGCCTGGCACAGCGTGATGCCGGGGGCACTCCCCGGCCACCTCTCGGGACCGAAGCAGGGCCGGGCCTTCTCCTGGCGATCGCTGACGTCCGCCGAGAGCATCGCCTCCTCGCCCGATCTGGGCGCCGGCCCGGGCCAGTTACTGGAGAACGGACGGAACAACACCGGCATGTCGCAGATGTTCCCGGCCATCCTCCTGATCCTGCTGGTCGGAAGCGCCGTCGATCTGCTGATCCTCAGTCCGCTGGAGCGGCGGGTACTGCGCAGCCGGGGCCTGCTGGTCACCCGCTGAACGAACGGTCCGAACGACGCGGGACGCGCGCCCCGTCCCACCGCGCGCTCCTCGGACCGGCAGGTCGTCGGGCAGTACCCGGACCGCCCGGTGGCAGCACGGCGCGGAAGTCTCGGCGATCGAGAGCGAGCACGGCGTCGGTGGCGCGGTACCCGGCGCACACGGGCTGGGCGACCTCAGGTGGTCGTCGGTGACCGCGGGAACGACGATGCGGCCTCGACGCGACCAGTGACGAATGTCGTCCCACCGCGCCGAGCGCCGCTTCACGGGCAGATACTCTCAGCCCCGTCCCCGTCCCCGTCCCCGTCCCCGGGTCGCGGGCGCGGCGCCGGGCCCGTGCTGCCCCGCGGGACGAGTTCCACCGGCAGGACCACGTGGCGCCCCCGGTGTGCCTCGGGGTCCTGGATCACGCGGTGGGCCAGCTCCGCTGCCGCCTCGCCCAGTCGGCGGGCCGGCTGGGCCATCGTGGACAGGTCCCACGGCTCGGCCATCGCGTGGCCGTCGAAGCCGAGGATCGACATCCGCTGCGGGACCGGGACGTTGACGCCGCGCAGCACCGTGAGAAGCCTGAAGGCGATGTCGTCCGTCTCGGCGAAGATCGCCGTGGGGGGCTCCGCGAGACTGAGCAGCCGCCCCATCGCCGCATCCAGGCTCGGCCCCTGCCAGTGGGCGACCTGGCAGACGAGGTCCTCGTCCCGGTCGATGCCTGCCTCGGCCAGGGCCGTGCGGTACCCGTCGAGGCGGGCTCTGCTGCTCCAGCGGAAACCCGAGGCGTCCGCGGGCTCCAGGTAGGCGATGCGCCGGTGACCGAGGTTGAGCAGGTAACGGGTGCCGCGCTGGGCGGCCTCCACGTCGTCCACGTAGACGCCGGCCCTGCCCTGTTCGTGCTGACTGACGAAGACCAGGGGCATGCCCAGGTCGTCCAGGCGCGCTCGCTCCTCGGGAGAGAGCGCGAAGCTGACGACGAGCAGGGCGTCGGCGTTGCGGCGGGCCGGCAGGCGGTCGAAGAACTGGGCGCGTTGCTCGGCGGTGGTGACGCTGTAGACCAGCATGTCCAGGCCGACCGCGTTGAGCGCGGGAGCCATACCGGCGAGCGCCGCGCCCAGGAACCAGGAGTCGAGGTTGGGTACGAGCACGGCGACCCGGCCCGTGCGCCCCGTGACCAGGCTGGACGCGCTGCGCGAGATCGCGAACGACAACTCGCGCGCCGCCTCTTCCACGCGCGCCCGGGTGGCGGGGGACACCGTTGACAGACCGCGCAGGGTGCGCGAGACGGTCGAGGGAGACACTCCGGCCCGCTGGGCGACATCGGCCAGCGTGGCCCCCTTCTCAACGGCTTCACCCACCATGTGCGGGACGCTAACACAACGGTCGCCTCACCGGGCCAGACGGAATGACAGCGCTGCCACGAGAGCTCCTCCAGCAATGACATTGTTGTGACCGTTGACACACAATTCAGCCACTCCCTACGGTGACAGCGCTGTCATCAGACAGTTCGAGAGGGGAGGAGCACGCCATGTCCCTGCACCGCAGAACACTGCTGACGGGCGCCCTGAGCGCCGCCGCGGCGGGTCTGCTGGCCGGCTGCGGAGGAAAGGACCTCGACGACCTGCTCGCGCAGGCCGCGACCGTTCCCCGGAAGCCGGCCCGGCTGACCTGGTGGGTCTCCGAGATCCCCTCACGGCGGGGTGCCGTCGTCGCGGACCTGATCATCCGGGCCTTCGAGCGACGGCATCCTCGTATCCGCGTCTCGAAGATCAACGCGCTGTCCACTTCGGACGGCAACCGCAGCGCCATCGCCACCCAGCTCGCCGGCGGATCTCCCCAGCCCGACGTGTACCTGGGCGACACGACGTGGCCCGCGCAGTTCGGTCACTCCTCGCTCGCGCTGCCGGTGGAGACGCTCCTCCCGCGCGACTTCTGGGACGCCTACCCGGCGGCCCTGCGTAACGGCTCCGCGTATCAGGGCAAGGTCTACGCGGTGCCGTTCTTCACCGACAGCACCTACCTCTTCTACCGCAAGGATCTTCTCGCCAAGCACGGGCTGCGCGTTCCCCGCAGCTGGGAGGAGCTGCTGAACACCTCCCGCACGGTGCAGCGGGCCGGTGACACGGAGGCCGGGTTCCTGTGGCAGGCGGCGGTGACCGAGTCGCTGACGGCCAACGTCACCGAATTCCTCGCCGACGCGGGCGCCGCCGTCCTGGACGGGCGGGGCAGGGCCGTACTGGGCGGCGCGGAGGCGGAGCGGGCGTTCTCGCTGATGGCCGAGTTCACTGCCCGCGAGGTCACGCCCTCCACCGTGGTCACGTATCAGGAATCGGACTCGCAGGACGCCTTCGTCAACGGGCGCGGACTGTTCCTGCGCAACTGGTCGTACGCCTGGGTCAACGCGAGCACCCCCGAGGTCTCCCGCGTCGCCGGGAAGATCGGAGCAGCGCCGCGCCCGGGCTTCGAGGGCACCGGCCGCTCCGGCGTCTCCTGCGCCGGCGGCTGGAGCAATTTCGTCAACCCCAGCTCCCAGGAGCTGGGCGCCGCCGTGGAGTTCGCCCGGTTCTGCGCCGGGGGCGAGGTGCAGCGCCTGCTCGCCCGGGAAGCCGGTGTCATCCCCGCGATGACCTCCGTGCTCGACGGTCCGGAGGCGCGCGCCGCCGGCGACCCGACCGTCTTGCGCGCCGCCGACCTGCGACTCGTCGCCCGGCCCGTGCAGACGCCGTACTACCCGCAGGTCAGCAAGGCGCTGTACACCCCGGCGAACGCGGTCGTGCGCGGCAGCCTCTCCCCCGCGGACGGCGTCCGCGCCGCACGCGAGGGGCTGCGTACGGCCCTGGAAGGAAAAGCGCTGTGAGTTCCGTACCGCACACGAAGACGTCGGGGACGCCGTCGAAAGGCGAGGGCGGCGGTGCGCGCGCCGGGGCTTCGCGGAAGTCGCCGAGCACGCCCCCTGGCTCCGCCGCCCGCCGTCGCGCCCGTGCCGGGTGGCTGTTCGCCTCCCCCGCACTTCTGGTCGTCGCCGCGGTGACGGTGTTTCCCGTCGTCTTCTCGGTGGCGCTGTCGTTCTGCGAGGTCCGGCTCGAGTACGGTGGCCTGCGGTTCGGCTCGCCCACCCTCGCTCACTACGAGGCGCTCCTGACGCACCCCGAGTGGTACCGGGCCCTGGCGTTCACGCTGGGCTTCACCATCGTCTCGGTCTCCATCGAGCTGGTTCTCGGAACGCTCACGGCGCTCGTCCTGGAGCGGCTCGGCGCCGCCCGCGGCTGGATCCTCGCCCTGCTTCTGCTGCCCTGGGCGCTGATCAACGTGATTGCCGCACAGCTGTGGTCGTACCTGTTCAACGGGACCTATGGCGCGGTGAGCTGGCTGTGTGAGCAGTTGTTCGGCACCCAGCCCGATATTCTCGGGCAGCCGGTGCCCGCGATGGCGGCGATGGTCACCGTCGACGTGTGGAAGACGACGCCGTTTGTCGCCATCGTCGTTCTCGCCGGCCTGATGCTCATCCCGGGCGACGTCTACGAAGCCGCCGAGATCGACGGCGCCACAGCGTGGGCCACCTTCTGGAAGGTCACGCTGCCGCAACTGCGGCCCATCGTCGCCATCGCGGTCCTCTTCCGCATCCTCCAGGCATTCGGGATCTTCGACCTGCCGTTCGTGCTGACCCAGGGCGGCCCGGGCACGGCCACCCAGTCGGTGGCGATCCTCGGGTACCGGATCCTCTTCCAGAATCTCGACTTCGGAGGCGGCGCCGCCGTCGCGGTCACCACCGCTGCCATGGTCCTGGGCTGCTGCCTGTTGTTCCTGCGCGTCTTCCGCGCTCACGTCGACGAAGGAGGCCGGGCATGAGCCGCCGCGTCGCGCGCACGGGCGTGCGCCGTTACGTCAATGCCGTCAACCTCGGCGGGCTGCTGATCGCCGTGTGCGCCACGCTGCCCCTGTTCTGGATGGCGTCCGCTTCCCTGAAGGGGCCCGGCGAGATCAGCGCGACGCCGCCCTCCCTGCTGCCGAAGGATCCCACCCTCGGCAACTACGAGACCGCGTTCACCCGTAACGGGATCGGCCACTACTTCCTCAACAGCGTCGTCGTGGCCTGTCTGTCCACCGCGCTGATCCTGTCCCTGGCGTTCTTCGCCGGATACGCCCTCGCCCGGCTGCCGCTGCGCGGGCGCGGGGCCGTCATGACGGCGCTGCTGATGCTGTCGGTCTTCCCGCCGATCGCCCTGCTCGTACCGCTGTTCCTGATGGAGCGCCAGGCCGGGCTGCTCAACAGCTATCCGGGTCTGGTCATCCCGTACGTGGCGCTGAATCTGCCGTTCGCGATCTGGATCATGCGCAACTACCTCAGCGGCATTCCGGGCGAGCTGGAGGAGGCCGCCGTCGTCGACGGCGCCGGCCCCCTGCGTACCGCCCTGACGGTGATCCTGCCGCTGGCCCGGCCGGGGCTGTTCACGGCCGGTGTGTTCTCCTTCACCGCGACCTGGTCGGAGTTCCTGCTCGCGCTCACGTTCAACGGTTCCGACGACCGCCGCACCGTCTCCGTCGGCATCGCGCTGTTCACCAGCCAGTACCAGGTCCCGTACGGCGTGATCTTCGCCGGCGCGATGGTGGCCACCGTGCCGATCGCGGTCCTGGTGCTGATCTTCCGCCGGTCGGTCGTCTCCGGCATGACCACCGGTGCCGTGAAGGGCTGAGCGGCCCCGCACGAAGCCCTGTTCCCGGGTGACGGCCGGCTCCGGCCGTCACCTCCGCCTGTCCGTACACCCGCACCCACCCTGGGCACGCGCCCGAGAGGTTCACAGATGCCCCACCACGACTCCCCCGCCCTCTCCCCTCACGACGCGGACTGGTGGCGGCAGGCCGTCGTCTACCAGGTCTACCCTCGCAGTTTCGCCGACTCCGACGGCGACGGAATCGGTGACATCCCCGGCGTCACCTCCCGTCTGCCCCATCTCGCGGACCTCGGTGTGGACGCCGTCTGGCTGAGCCCGTTCTATCCCTCACAGCTCGCCGACGGCGGCTACGACGTCGCCGACCACCGCGACGTCGACCCCCGGCTCGGCACCCTCGACGACTTCGACGCGATGGTCGCCGCGGCCGACCGGCTCGGCCTGAAGATCATGGTTGACATCGTCCCCAACCACTCCTCCGACCAGCACGTCTGGTTCCAGGAGGCGCTCGCGGCCGCGCCCGGCTCAGCCGCCCGCGAGCGCTATGTCTTCCGCGACGGCCGGGGGGAGGACGGTGAACTGCCGCCCACCGACTGGCCCTCCAGCTTCGGCGGTCCCGCCTGGACCCGCGTGCCGGACGGACAGTGGTACCTGCACCTCTACGCCCCCCAGCAGCCCGACTTCAACTGGGACAACCCCGAGGTCCGCGAGGACTTCCACGACACCCTGCGGTTCTGGTCGGACCGGGGCGTCGCCGGTTTCCGCGTCGACGTCGCCCACGGCCTCGCCAAGGACCTGCGCGCGCCGCTGCGCGACCTCGGCGAACAGCTGAGTTACCAGCCCGACGCCCTGCCGGTCGACGGCAGCCATCCGCTGTGGGACCGCGACGCGGTGCACGAGATCTACCGCGGCTGGCGGCAGGTCTTCGACGCGTACGACCCGCCGCGTTTCGCCGTGGCCGAAGCCTGGGTGCGTGCCTCGCGGCGTACGGCCTACGCCTCCGCGACCGGACTGGGGCAGGCGTTCAACTTCGATTTCCTCGGCGCACGGCTCGAGGCCGCCGAGATGCACGCCACCATCGACAGCGCGCTCGCCGACGCCCGCCGCGCGGGGGCGACCAGCACCTGGGTGCTCTCCAACCACGACGTGGTGCGTCATGTCTCGCGCTACGCCCTGCCCGGCGACTCCACCAAGCACGACATCGAGGCGTGGCTGCTCACCGACGGCCGGGAACCGGTCCCGGACCGGCCGACGGGTGTGCGCAAGGCGCGCGCCGCGGCGCTGCTGATGCTGGCACTGCCCGGGGCCGCGTACATCTATCAGGGCGAGGAGTTGGGGCTCCCCGAGGTCGCCGACCTGGACCGCGCGGACCTGCGGGACCCCATGTGGGTCCGCAGCGGTGGACGCGTCAAGGGCCGCGACGGCTGCCGGGTACCGCTGCCGTGGACCGGCGAGGGCACGAGCTTCGGGTTCGGCCCCGGTGGATCGTGGCTGCCGCAGCCCGCCGACTGGGGCCAGTACGCGGCGGACGCGCAAAGCGGTGACAAGGAGTCCTTCCTGGAGCTGTACCGCGAGGCCCTGCGGCTGCGCCGCACGCTGGTCGCGGACGAGGGACTGGAGTGGGTCGGCTCGCGGGAGCGAACCCGTCAGGGGCTGCTGCACTTCGCCCGCGCAGGCGGCTGGCACACCGTCAGCAACCTCTCCGGTGAGCCCGTCCCGCTGCCGCGGGGCAAGGTCCTTCTCGCCTCGGGGCCACTGACCGGTGGCGGGCTCCCCCCGTGGACCACCGCCTGGCTGCGGACCGGTTCCGCGTTTGACCGTTGAGGCCACGGTGTCCGGCCCCTCGCGTCGTGAGGCAGGCCGGCGGCGCCGTTCGGCCGGACGCCGGAGGACGTACGGCCGGACGGCAGCGGTCGCCCGGGCGGCCGGCGCAACGTCCGCCGACTCACGGGCGGGCCCCGCGGCGCCAGCGCCCGGGGTCGATCCGGCCCGCGTACAAGGGGAGTTCGAGCGGCGGCTGGTCGTCCGCGAACGGGTCCCACACCCGGGTGAGGCCCGCGGTTCCCCGCGTGCGCACCCGGCGGGCCTCGGCGAGGTCGAGCACGTCCGTCAGGACCTCTTCCGGGCCGGGCCCGGCCTCGGCGCGCACGTGCCCCTCGGGGTCCACGACGACGCTGCGCCCGACCCCGTCCGGCTCCGCCGCGTTGAGGCTGGCCATGAACACCTGGTTCACGATCGCGTTGGCCTGCGCGAGCACGACTTCCTGGGCGCGGTCGACAGTGGGCGTGCGCACCAGGTTCAGTACGAGGTCGGCGCCCTGCCACGCCAGGTGGCGGGTGGTTTCGGGGAACCAGGCGTCGTAGCAGATCGTCAACCCCACGCGTCCGTGGTCTTCCATGTCGAAGACCACGAAGCTGCTGCCGGACGCCGTGGTCTCGTGGGGCCGCCACGGGAAGATCTTGCGGTACTCCGTGACCCGTTCGCCCGCGGGCGAGTAGACGGGGGCCGTGTTGTAGATCCGGCCGTCCGCGCCCTGTTCGTAGACGCTGCCGGGCACGAGCCAGATGCCCAGTTCGCGAGCGAGGACCGCCAGTCGGGCGCCGCGGGGTCCGTCCAGCGGCTGGGCCGCCGCGGTCATGACCGTCCCGGGATCCTCGCCGGGCTCATGGCCGCACAGGTGCAGTTCCGGATACGCGAGCAGCCGGATGCCGGGATGCGCCCCGGTGACGCGGCGTACGTCCGCGGCGAACGCGTCAGGGTCGTCGGCGGCGTGGTGGCGTGCGGCCGTCTGGACGAGGCCGATCGACAGGGGGGTCGTCATCGCGGGGGTGGCCTTCCGCACTCGGTGGCGTCCGGGGGTACGGCCGAGCCAATCATCGTGCCGTTCACGGGACAAGATCCCCTCCTCCAGCAGCAACCACAGGAAAACCCAGGGGGGCCGCTCCGATGCCCACCCGGCCCCCCTGCCCCGAACCACCGTGGTAGAACGAAAATCATCGCGTCCGCGAGACGGATGCACCGACTCGACAGGACACAGGCAACGTATGACCCTCAACCAGCTGAGGGCCTTCGTCGAGGCGGAGCGGCTCGGGTCGTTCACCGCGGCGGCGCGGGCCATGGACATCGCCCAGGCGTCGGCCTCCGAACTGGTGCGCCGTCTCGAGGCGGAGCTGGATGCCGAGTTGTTCGCGCGCGGCAGCCGCACCCTGACCCTGACCTCGGCCGGCCAGGAGCTGCTGCCGTACGCCCGGCAGGCGGTGGAGGCCGCCGAGAGCGGGACCCGGGCGGTGCGCTCCCTGGGCTCGCTGGGCGGAGGGACCGCCACGTTCGGTGTGCTCCGCAACGCGGACTACTACCTGCTGTCCAACCTCGTGCAGATGTTCCACGCCCGGTACCCCTCCGTCCGGGTCCGGCTCGTGGGGCAGAACTCGGCCGAGACCGCGGCGGCCGTGGCTGCGGGACGGATCGAGGCGGGCCTGGTCGTCCTGCCGATCGACGACGAAGGGCTGGTGGTGACCCCGCTGCTGCGTGACGAGGTGTTCTTCGTCAGCGCGAGCGAGGAACGAACCCGCACGCCGATGACGATCGAGGAGTTCGCCCGGGCACCCCTGGTCCTCTACGACGCCCATTACGGGTGGCAGGACCCCACCCGGCGGCAGCTTGCGGAGCGGGCTCAGTTCGCCGGGGTCGGCATCGATCCGCTGATCGAGCTGGAACATGTCGAGGCCGTGCTGGGCCTCGTGGCCGCCGGGGTGGGCGACACGATCGCCAGCCGGGCGGTGGTCACCGGCCCGGCGTTTCCCGCGGGGCTGCACACCACCCCGTTCGCCGAACCCCTCTACGACACGATCGCCCTGGTCGAACGGCGGGGGTACCCGCTGTCGCGGGCCACGCGGGAGCTCGCCAGGATCGCCGAGGACACCTTGCGCGAACTCCGTACCGACCTCAGCCCCTGATCGGTCTGGCGGCACATGCGCACGGTCGGGCCGCCGACCGAACGACAGGGAAACCCTGTGGTTCGGGCAGGAACGGCCCCTCTGGTCCTGTGGCAGTGCGGCGTCTAGCGTCCTCACCATGCAGATCACGCCCGACGAAGCACAGGCCCTTCCCCCGTTCCAGTGGCTCAAGAAGCCGTCCGTGGACGGTCCCCCCGCCCAGCGCGACCCCGCGGTGGTCGAGCGGGTCTCGCAGATGCTGCGGGAGATCGAGCGCAAGGGCATGGACGCGGTGCGCGCCTACGCTCAGGAGCTGGACGGCTGGTCCGGCGCCCTGGAGGTCGCGGCCGCCGAGCTGGAGAAGTCGGGGGACGCCCTGCCCCCGGACGTCCGCACCGCACTGGAGATGGGCTACGAGCGCACCCACCGGTTCGCCGCCGCGCAGCGCGAGCACCTGACGGACTTCGAGACCGAGGTCGCTCCCGGGGTCACCGCCGGCCAGCGCTACGTTCCCGTGTCCCGCGTCGGCGCGTACCTGCCCGCCGGACGGTTTCCCCTCCTCGCCAGTGCCTTCATGACGGTGAACGTGGCGAAGGCGGCCGGGGTCCCGACCGTGCTGGCGTGCACTCCCCCGTCGGGCGAGCACGGCGCGCATCCCGCCGTGCTGTACGGCGCCCACCTGTCGCGCGCCGATCGGGTGTTCGCGCTCGGCGGCGTCCAGGCGCTCGGAGCGATGGCCTTCGGTCTGCTCGGCGAGGCTCCGGTCGACATGCTGGTCGGCGCGGGCAACGCGTTCGTCACCGAGGCGAAGCGGCAGCTGTTCGGCCGAGTCGGCATCGACCTGCTGGCCGGTCCCTCCGAGGTCGCCGTCATCGCCGACGACAGTTCCGACCCGGTGTGGGTCGCGGCGGACCTGCTGGGCCAGGCCGAGCACGGCCCCAACTCCCCCGCGGCCCTGATCACCACGTCCGAGAGGCAGGGGCGCGCCGTGATCGCGGAGATGGAGCGCCAACTGCAGTCCCTGGCCACCCGGGACATCGCGGGCCCGGCGTGGCGCGACTTCGGTTCCGTCATCGTGGTGGCCGACCGGGCCGACGCCGTCGCCGTGGCCGACGTGATCGCTCCCGAGCACCTGGAGGTCCAGAGCGAGGACGACGACTACTACCTCGAGAACCTCTCCAGCTACGGCTCGCTGTTCATCGGGCCGTGGTCGACGGTCGCCTACTCCGACAAGGGCATCGCCGGCACCAACCACGTGCTGCCCACGGGCAGGACCGCCCGCTACAACGCGGGGCTCTCCGTCTCCCGGTTCCTGAAGCCGCTGACGTACCAGCGCGCGTCGAAGGAGGGGACCGCGTTCCTGGCACCCGCCGTCGAGCGCGTCTCGGCATTCGAGGGGCTGGCGGCCCACGGCGCCACCGCGACACTCCGCATCGACCGGATCGGACGGACGTCCGGCGCGTTCGACGACATCCCGGCCGCCCTGCGCGACCAGCTCTGATCCCTCGCGTCGCGGGCGGCGGCACGTGTCCGCCGGTGCGCCTGACACACCACTTCCCCTGTCGGCTCGTTCCGGGTGCCCCGGCCCGCCGACGGTCCGCGCCGCCCGCGCCTCCGGACGGCGCAAACCGTCCGACGCCCTGATCACGCAGCGGCGGCAGGCAGACCGCGGCGACGGGGCCGCCCCGGGACACGTAGCGGACGCCGGAGCCGACGGCGCCCAGGCCGTGACGGGTCAGCGGGCGTGGGCGTGGGTGGCGCGGGGGACGAACTCGGTCGGCAGGACCAGGCGCTCTCCGGCCGGATCGACGTCCTTGGCGATCCGCCGGACCAGCAGGCGCGCCGCCTGGCGCGACAGCTCCCGCAGGTCGTGCCGGACGGTGGTGAGCCGGAAGACCTCCCAGGCGGCCATCGGAAGGTCGTCGAAGCCGATGACGGTGAGGTCGTCAGGGACCTTGACACCGGCCGCGAGGGCCGCGTTCAGGACACCGATGGCGACGACGTCGTTGCCGCAGAACACCGCCGTGGGTGCCTCGTCCGTCTCGAGCAGGGCGGGCAGCGCCCGGTAGCCGGTGTCGTACTCGAACGCTCCGCGCACCACCCGGTCCTCCGGCAGCCCCACGCCCGCTTCGGCGAGAGCCAGCCGGAAGCCCATTTCGCGCTCGCGCCCCGTGGTGGTGTTGGCCGCGCCGAAGACGCCGGCGATGCGCCGGTGCCCGAGGGCCACGAGTTCCCGGGCGACGAGCCGCCCGCCGCCCTCGTTGTCGACGACGGAGGCGAAGTCGCCGGCCCGGCCGGTGTCGCGGTTGAGGAAGACGTAGGGCGTGCCGCGGCGCTCGAGCCGGGCGGGCAGGCGGGAGTCGGTGGTGGCGGTCGCGAGGACGACGCCGTCCATCGACTGATCCAGCAGCCTCTCCTCGGCGACCGCCTCGTCGGACCGCTCCGTGATCAGCATCATGCGGTAGCCGAGACTGCTCAGTTCGTCGTGGAGCGGGGCGATGACATGCGGGTAGAACGGGTTCGTCAGGTCGGTGACGATGACGCCGACCCGCCGTGTGGCACGCGTCGAGAGGGTGCGTCCGGCCTCGCTCGGCACGTAGTTCAGCGCCCGGGCGGCGCGCTTGACCTTCTCGCGGGTGGCCTGGGACACGCGGGGGTCGTCGCGCAGCGCGCGGGAGACCGTGGGCTGCGAGACACCGGCCAGTCTGGCCACGTCGTGACTGGTGATCCCCATCGGCTCTCTCCTCGTCCCCGGCGGCGCCACCCGATGGCGCACCCCAGCCAGTATACGTATGCCGACATACGGGTCGCCGGGTCGCCCGCATGCCGTCTGCTCCGTCTTATGACATCCGATTCGCCCACCACGACCTCGGTCATTCCTCTTGACATCCCCCCATCCGGAGCCTGTCATGGAGTACATACGTATTCACAGGCGAGGAGCGGACATGCCCGATGCCGTCGTAACCCCCAGCGAGCTGGCCCGCCGTACGGTGCGCCGCAGCGACTTCGTCTCCTGCAACCAGGCCTTCATCGACTGCCGCACGCCCGGTTCGGATCGCAAGGAGAACTACGCGATGATCGGGCCGGGCGTCTCGCAGGCCGCCGAACAGCACGTCAACCTCCGTCTGCCGCACGGCTACAACATCGGCGCCGCCGCCATGCCGCACGGCATCACCAACAACCTGCACCTCCACTACACGGCCGAGGTGTTCATCTGCACCGAGGGCGAGTACCTGCTGCGCTGGGGTGTCGACGGCACCGAGGGCGAACTCACGCTCAGAGCCGGTGACACCGCCTCCGTCCCGACCTGGATCTTCCGCGGATTCACCAACACGGGCCCGGACGACGGCTGGCTGTTCACCGTGCTGGGCATGGACGACACCGGCGGCATCGTCTGGGGCCCGTCGGTCCTGCGGGAGGCGCAAGAGCACGGCCTGTACCTCACCGCCGCCAACGAGCTCATCGACACCGTCTCCGGCGACGCCCTGCCGCCGGAGACCGAACTCGTCGGCCCCCTGGCCCAGGAGCACATCGACCGTCTGCGGCGCTACACCCCCGAGGAGATGAGGCGCCGCATCGCCGCCGCGGACGAGCTGGTGTTCTCCGAGCACCCCTTCCTCGACAGCACCCTGCCCGGCGGCGGCGCCCGTCTGAGCTGCGTCATCGGTTACGGCATGACCGAGGACCCGCACCAGGAGCCCCGCGTCTTCAATCCGCACGGGCACAACGTCGCCTGGCTCCGCGCCGACCCCGGGCAGGGCATCTCACCGCACCGCCAGCACGAGACCCAGACCCTGATCGTGAAGGACGGCCTGTGGGAGATCACCCTCAACCGCACCGACCCCGTGTCGGTGCGTCTCGGTCCCCGTGACATGCTCTCCGTCCCGCAGGACGCCTGGCGCACCGTACGCAACGTCGGCGACGAGCGGGGAGACCTCCTCGTGGTCAACTCCGGTGACGGACGGGTCCGTCTGGAGTGGGACGACGAGGTCCTCAAGAGCGCGGCGGAGGCGGGCCTGGGCATCGACCACAACGGGTACGTCGCCCCGTACGCGTTGCTGCCCCGCTCCGCACGCTCCTGGTGACCGGCGTGCCGAACGAGGACATGGCCGGTCCGCTGCCGCTCGTCGTCGTGCCCGGGATGCTCTGCGACGCGAGCCTGTGGCGTGACGTCGGCTTTCCCGAAGGCCACGACGTCCACCACGTTCCGCTGCGGCGAGCGGACATCGGCGCGCTCGCCGAGGACGTGCTCGCCACGGTTTTGGGCCCGCTCGTGTTCGTCGGGCTCAGCCTGGGGGCCATCGTCGGCTTCGAGGTGCTGCGCCGCGCGCCCCAGCGTGTCGCGGGCCTGTGCGTGATGGCGACCAACGCGGGTGCGCCGCGCCCCGAGCAGTACGCGGCCTGGCGGGAGATGGACGAGCTGATCGCGGCGGGCCGGTTCACGGACGTCGTCGAGCGCACGCTGCCCGACATGTTCCCCGGCCGGAGCCCGACGCCCGAGGTCGCACGGCGTTACCGCGCCATGGCACACGCCGTGGGCGCCACCGCCGCCCGCGCCCAGCTTGCCGCGCAGGCGACCCGCACGGACGCGGCCGACGTACTGCGGACAGCCCGCTGCCCCACCGTCGTCCTGGCCGGAGCGCGCGACACACTGTGCCCGCCCGCCTTCCACCGGGCGATCGCTGACTCGGTCCCCGGAGCCCTCCTGACGCTGCTGCCCGACGCGGGACACCTGCTGCCGTGGCAACGGCCCGAGGCGGTGACGGCCGCGCTGCGCGAACTGGTCACAGCCGCCGCCCGCACGGCACCCGCGAGCGCCGCGGACGCCACCCCCTGAACGCCTCCCGCACGTGCCCCCTGCCCCTTCACCCGCAGTGGAAGAGAGCCGTCATGCCCCGACACCTCAAGTCCCCCGTGCCCGCCGCGCACGTGACCGCGGCCCGGGCCGATGTCGCCGAGCGCGTCCACGTCATTCTCGACGACATCCGCCGACGCGGCGACGAGGCGGTCCGCCAGTACTCCGAGAAGTTCGACAACTGGAGCCCCGGATCGTTCCGCCTGACTCCCGACGAGATCCAGCGGATCGTCTCCCAGGTGCCCGGGACGGTCCTGGACGACATCCGCTTCGTGCAGCAGCAGGTCCGCACCTTCGCCCAGGCCCAGCGTGACGCGCTGGGTGACGTCGAGATCGAGACGCTGCCCGGCGTCCACCTCGGCCACCGGCACATTCCCGTGTCCGGCGTCGGCGCGTACGTGCCCGGCGGCCGCTACCCGCTGACCGCGTCCGCCCACATGACGATCGTGACCGCCAAGGTGGCGGGCGTCCCCCGCGTCGCCGCCTGCACCCCGCCCATCCGGGGCGAGATCCCCACCGCGACGGTCGCGGCGATGCACCTCGCGGGCGCCGACGAGATCTACCTGCTGGGCGGCGTCCAGGCCGTCGCGGCACTGGCCGTGGGGACCGAGACCATCGGGCGCGTCCCCATGCTCGCGGGCCCGGGCAACGCGTACGTGGCTGAGGCCAAGCGGCAGTTGTTCGGCGAGGTCGGCATCGACCTGTTCGCCGGGCCGACCGAGATCCTGGTGATCGCCGACGAGCACGCGGACCCGTTCGTGGTGGCCGTCGACCTGCTGTCGCAGGCGGAGCACGGACCGGACTCCCCCGCCGTACTGGTCACCACGTCCGAAGAGCTGGGCCGCGAGGTCGAGCGGCACGTCGAGCGCCTGCTGCCAGGCATGCCCACCCGGGACTTCGCCGCACCGGCCTGGCGCGACCACGGCGAGATCGTGGTGACCGACACCCTCGACGAGGCCTTCGTGCTCGCCGACTCCTACGCCAGCGAGCACGTGGAGGTGCTGACCGAGAACCCGCGCCAGGCGCTCGCGAAGATGCGGGACTACGGTGCGCTCTTCCTCGGCGAAGGCACCTGCGTCTCCTACGGCGACAAGGTCATCGGCACCAACCACGTCCTGCCCACCCGTGGCGCCGCCCGCCACACCGGTGGACTGTGGGTCGGCAAGTACCTCAAGACGGTGACGTACCAGGAGGTCACCGACACCGCGTCCTCCGCGCTGCTCGGCGGGGTGTGCGGCAGGGCCGCGCGTGTCGAGCTCTTCGAGGGCCACGCCCGCTCCGGTGACGTCCGCGCCGCCAAGTACGGCAAGGGCACCTTGCCGTGGAACGAGGAGGGCGTGGCATGAGCGGCCGCACCGCACCGCTGGCCGGCCGCACCGCGCTCGTCACCGGGGGAGGCAGTGGGCTCGGCCGGGCCATCACACGCTCCCTGCTCGCCGACGGGGCCCGGATCGTGATCACGGGCCGCGACGGGACCACGCTGAAACAGACCGCGTCGCGGCTCGGCCCACAGGTATCGCACCGCGTCTGCGACGTCTCTCGTCCCGACGACGTGGACGGGCTCGCCCGGAGCCTGGCCGGTGAGGAGATATCGATCCTGGTCAACAACGCCGGGATCGCCGGCCCGGTGGCCCCGTTGACCGAGATCACCCCACGGGACTGGGACGAGGTCTTCGACGTGAACGTGCGCGGGGTGTTCCTGATGTGCCGGGCCTTCCTGCCCGCCATGACCGGGCGCGGCGCGGGCGACATCGTCAACATCGCCTCGGTGTCGGGCAAGCGCCCGCTGCTGCGACGCACCCCGTACTGCGCGTCGAAAATGGCGGTCATCGGCCTCACGGCCACCCTGGCCGGCGAGGCCGGACCACTGGGTGTCACGGTCAACTCCCTGTCCCCCGGACCCGTTGCGGGGCCACGCATGGAGCGCAACTTCCGTCTGGAGGCAGAGCGCACCGGCAGCACCTACGCACAGGCCGAGCAGACGTTCGTCGCACGCTCCGCCCTGGGACGGATGGTCACCGAGGACGAGGTGGGCGAGGCCGTCAGCGCGATGCTGCGCATGCGTGGACTGTGCGGGGCCGACATCGACCTCTCCGCGGGGATGGTGGCACGGTGACGGGGCGGAGCACACCGCACCGCAGCCTCAAACAGCGTCTGGCGGACGGCGAGCAGCTGCGGGGTGCCCTGCTGCGGCTCCCCTCGGAGACGCTGGTGGAGATGGCGGGGGTCGCGGGACTGGACTATGTCGTCATCGACTGCGAGCACGGGCCGGCCGACACGGTGCTGCTCCAGCACCACCTCACGGCCGCGGCGGCGCACGGGATCGACGTTCTGGTGCGCGTGGGTTCGGCCGAGCCGGCGCTCGCGCTGCGCTGCCTCGATCTGGGCGCCGCCGGGCTGATCCACCCGCACGTTGACAGCCGCGAGGACGCCCGGCGGGCGGTGGCCGCCAGCCACTACCCGCCGTGGGGGGAACGGGGTTTCGCCACCTACAGCAGAGCGGGCCTGTTCGGCACGGTCACGGCGACCGACCATGTGGCCGCCTCCCGTGGAACCCTGGTCGTGACGATGATCGAGACGCGGCGCGCCTGCGACGACGCCGACGCCATCGCCGGTACCGACGGAGTGGACGCGGTCCTGGTGGGGCCCTCCGACCTGGCCGCGGACTGCGGTTTCCCGGAGCCCGGCGTCCTCGACGGGCTGATCGCCCGGGCACACGACGCGGCGCGGGCCAACAAACGCGCGGTGATGACGATCGTGCCGAGCCTCGACGCCGCCAGGGCCGCCGAGCGCCAGGGAGCTCAGCTGATCGTCTACAACATGGCCCACGTGCTCGTGTACACCCTGCGCTCCCTGGCCGCGCCCGGGAGGGCGAGCGTGACCGAAGACCCCGTCTGACCGGCCGGGGCGGGCCGCCTCCCCCTGCGCCCCGCCCGATGGCGGGGGCGCCGAGCCCTCCTGCGCGACGCGGCAGCCGAGTGCTCGGCTGCCGCCTTCCGCGGCTGTCACATCTTCCCGCGCAGTCCCTTGCCACCCCCGCAAACAGACCCTTAGCACGCACGATCAATTCATACGTATGCACTCTCGCTCCCATCCCGCGCGACCGGAGGAGCCATGTCCACCGCAGTACCCCCGGCCCTCCCCGGGCCGACCCGCACCAGCGGAAGGCGATGCGCCGAGCCGTCGGCGCCGGCAGCATCGGCGATCTCGCCGAGCAGTTCGACTACGGCCTGTACGGCTGCATGGCACCGATCACGGCCCCGGCGTTCCTCCCCGAGCGCGACAAGGCCGTGGCGGTGCTGGGCACGTACGCGATCACCGCCGTCGCCTGCCTGTCCCGCCCGCCCGGCGGCACCCTCGTGGGCCGCCGGGGCGGCCGGGTCGGCCGCAGGAGGACACTGCCGTGGACCCATCGTGGGCACGGGCGCAGGCCGATGCCGGACACCGGCTCCATCGCGTGCATCGTACTGGTCCCGGTCGCCTTCCGGGCCGACGAGCACGCCGCCTTCGGGGCGGCCGCGGCCAGCCGGCTCATCCACATCGTGCCGGAGTTCTCCCTCGCGGGCATCGTCACCGTCCGTGCGGCCGAACTCCTCTCCACCCGCGCCCGGTTCAGCGCCATCGCCCTCGCGTACAACAGCTCGTTCTCCATCCTCATGGGCCTCGCGCCGTTCGCCGCGACACTGCTGGTCGACACTTTCGACACCATCCACACCGTCCGGGCCTACCTGGCGGTGGACGCCCTCCCGGCCCTGGTCGTCGTGAGCGCCTTCATGACGGAGACGTACCGGAGCCACCTGGGCGCGGACGAGTTCGCCCGCCGACGCGGCGGGAAACCCGATCCCGGCGACCCGCCAGACGGCCTTCCCCGCTACCCTCCCGGCCATCCAGTTACATACGTATTCACCACACTACCGGAACGGAAGTACCATGCCTCTCGACCCCGTCGCCTACCTCCCCTACAAGGACCCGGACGACTTCATCCGCGAGGTGACCGACCGCATCTGGGTCGACCGCGACATCGCCTACATCGTCGACAACTACGAGCACGACTCGATCGTGCACACCAGCCTCGGCACCGTCGTCGGCCGTGACGGTGTCATCGAAGGCAGCACCATCCGCATGGGCAGCACGCCGGGCCACATCGGCCAGGCGGAGGACGTGGTGTGGGAGGCGCGCGGCGAGGACGCCTTCCTCAGCTCCCACCTGGTCTTCTCCGCCGACGAGCACCTCGTGGACGGTCGCCTCGTCCGCATCCGCAAGCGCACCGTGGCCAACTGTCTGTACCGACGCGGCCGGATGGTCGAGGAGTGGGTGGTGCGCGATGATCTGGCCGACTGCCTGCAGAGCGGCCTGGACCCGGCCGAGGCGGCCCGCGAGCTGACCTTCCAGGGGTACAGCGGCTCCATGCTCGAGGAGCCGCCGAACGACGTGCTGCTGGCCGGGGCCAGCGGTACACGTCCGGACGAGTTCCGCCCCGAGTGCGAGATGGTGCTCGAGTTCATCGAGGAGGTGTGGACGCAGCGCCAACTGAACAAGGTCAAGGACTTCATGGATCGCGACCTGTTCCTGCACACGATCGGCGACCACACCGTCATCCGCCCCGAGCGCTACCAGAGTGACCTCCTCACCATGGTCGGACCCTTCCCCGACGCACGGTTCGCCGTCCGCGACATCCAGGCGAACCACTCCCCGCGGTACGCGGGCCTGCGCGTGGCCGTCCTGTGGACCATGCACGGCACCTACCGCGGCATCCCGGCCTTCGGCCCCCTCACCGGGCGGCCGGTCACGGTGCTCGGCGTCTCGCAGTTCCTGATCCAGGAGGGCCGCATCGTGAAGGAGGTCCGCGTCTACGACGAGATCTCGCTGCACGCGCAGATCAACGCGGGGCGCGGGGACGGCCCCGAGGTCGCGGCCAACATCTACTGAGCTTCCCGACGCCCGGCACCCGGTCGTGGGGGGGGGGGGGGGGGGGGCGGGGGGGGCGGGGGGGGCCCGCGCCGGGGGGGGGGGGGGCGCCGCC
>NZ_JAPJDM010000011.1:172352-203271 GCF_026242095.1 Streptomyces sp. NEAU-W12 | reverse complement strand
CGCGTCTACGACGAGATCTCGCTGCACGCGCAGATCAACGCGGGGCGCGGGGACGGCCCCGAGGTCGCGGCCAACATCTACTGAGCTTCCCGACGCCCGGCAGCCCGCCCCGACGGCATCCGCTCCGCCGCTACCAGCGCCACCTCGCCCTCTTGCGGATCGCCACCGCCGCTACCAGCGACGCCGGCCGTTCTCCTACGGGCAACGGCCGGGAAACGGCGTTGTCACGTTGTCGGATGTGAGGGTGTCTGACGGTGTGCCGGAGCGTGGTGGGGTCGGGTGCCGGGTGCTCACGGCGCGGTGGGCAGGCCGGCGACGCCGGTGATCCGCTCCCAGATCGCGAAGCGGACGGTCATCTCGGACCCTTCACGAAGTCCAGAACGGACTGCGCACGCTTCGCGCCCACAACCTGGGCGCCCGCCTCCGCGACGGCTTGGACGCCCGCTCTCCGCGCGACTCGGAGATGGAGGAACTGCGCCGCAACGAGACGCAGCACTCGCAGCCGGCCGCCGAGCGGAGACCGCCATGCAGGCACTCCGCAACGTCAACCAGCGGCTGATGGCCGAGAACAGCCGGTTCATCGCAACAGCTGTTCCGAAACCACCCGGACAGCCGCAGCCGCCCAAACCGACCGGCCCTTGAAGAGCGCGCCGCCGACCGACCTCTGACCGACACCCCGGCCGCCTCGGACCAGGCGGACAAAGTCCGGCACGGATCTGACCGCATGACCAGGTGAGGCTCCTCCAACGCTCCTCGGACCGGAAACATCGCTAGATGTGTGCAGGAGCCCGAACAGCCGCGCTGATCATGCTCACCGCGCGCTCGACTTTCTCCGCCGTGGCTTCAGGGGAAGGCAGTTCGGATTCGTAGACGAAGGCGGTGGCGCCGCGGCGGCTTCCGCAGTAGTCGACGATGCCATGCTCGATCTGCGTCCGCAGGGCCTTCTCGTATCCGTGTCGCTCGAGCAGGCCAGGATCGCTGCCGGCGACGGGCAGAAGATGCGTCGTGAGCTGCTGCAGCTTGGGGCGCAGGCCCGAGTCTGCTGAGTACTCGAAGGCCCAGCCGTTGACGAAGACCCGATCGATCCACCCCTTCAGCAGTGCCGGCATCGACCACCAGTACACGGGAAAGATCAGAACGACGTCAGTGGCCTGCTCGAGACGACGGTGCTCACGGACGACGTCGGACGGGTAATTGCCGCCCTCGCGGTACGCACGGCGATCCGCCGTGTTGTACCTGGGGTCGAACTGCTCCTGGTGCAGGTCGGCCACTTCGACCGGCAGGGGGTGCAGGGCCGATTCGAGTCTGGCCGACACATGATGCGTCAGGGACTGAGGGTCTGGGTTGGCGGTGATCAGCAAGGTCCGCGGCCTGTGGTCGGTGTTCATCCCAGTGCTTCCTTGTCGGAGGAGTACGGAGTGTGGTTCCGGTGGGGGTGGCTCGGCGCCGAGCAGGCGGTCACGGGGACGTCGACGCCTGAGCCCGGGGTGGCGTGACGGATACGGGAGGAGGATCAGCCGGACGGGCGCCGCTCGTCCCACGCTCCTGCTGCCGCCCCGCCCGTACGACGTAGTCCTCAAAGGTCCGTGGCTTTTCCCCCGGTACAGCGGCGAGGTCTTCGGTCGTCTCGGCGGTCAGCCCGCTCTCCATCAGAACGAACAGCTCGGCGATCTGGCCGGCTTCGCGCCTGTCGAAGCCCTGTTTGACGAGCGTGGAGACGTACTCGTCCCCTGAGACCTGCCGATAGGTGAGTTGCCGCCCGGAGGCACGGGAGAACAGCTCCACAGCTTCCGCGAAGGTGACGGCGCGCGAGCCGGTCAGCTCGTAGATTCGTCCGGTATGCCGGGCCGGCTCGGTCAACACCGCGACCGCGGCGCCAGCAACGTCCTCGGCGTCGATGAACGGTTCGGGGACGGCGCCGGCCGGAAGCGCGAGCTCGCCGGCGACCAGTGGCGCGTGGAAGAGATCCTCGTCGAAGTTCTGGGCAGAGTTCGACGCTCGCAGGATCGTCCAGCCCACGGACGAACTGCGCACGGCCCCTTCGGCCGACCGCATGTCCGGACCGAATGAGGAGTGGTCCCATCCGTCCACGCCCCGTCCGGAGAGCAGGACCATTCGCTGCACTCCGGCGGAGGCGGCCTGCGCCACGAAACGATGCGCCGGATTCGGATCCGACGGGGCCACGACGCAGGCGACGGCGGCGTCCTGCAGGACCGCGTGCCAGGTGTCGGGTTCGGACCAGTCGAACCGGACTCTGCTGGACCGGGAAACGGCACGTACCTGTGCGCCGCCCCACCGCAGCCGGGCGGCGCTTCTGCGGCCCGTCTCGCCTGTCGCGCCGAGGACGAGAGGGATGTTTTCACTCATGACCTCTAGACAACATGACCCGGCCATACGATCCCATGGGCAAGAAGCCGAAGAACCTGTCTATTCGTCTACCGCGTGAGGTCTGTCGGGGTCGGGAAGCTATACAAGTGCACGCCGAAACTCCGTCGGGTTGACGCCGCGGATGCGTTTGAACGCGGCACTGAAGCCGAAGGCGTCCGAGTAGCCGACCTCGTGGGCGATCTCAGCGAGGGTCGCCGTCTTCCGTTCCCGCATGAGGTCGGCTGCGATCATCATTCGCCGGCGGGTGAGGAAAGTCAGCGGCGGCTCGCCGACCAGGTCGGCGAAGCGTTTCGCGAAGGTGGCGCGTGACACCCCAGCCCTTTCGGCCAGGGAGGAGACCGTCCACGGCGCGGCCGGTTGATCGTGCAGCAGCCTCAGTGTGTGGCCGACGACCGGGTCACGGTGTGCGGTGTACCAGACCGGGGGGTTGCCACCGGGCCGGTCGAACCAGTCGCGCAGAGAGCACACCAGCATCCAGTCCAGAAGCCGGTCGAGCACGATCTGCTGGCCCGGGGCATCGACGGCGACCTCTGCGGCCAGGAGGGCCTGCACGGCGTTGACCGTGCCGTCGCCCGCAATACGCAGGACGTCGGGCACCGCGTCGAGCAGTTGCCGACCGATCTCGCCGCGGACGGGGTAAGCGCCGGTAACCAGCGTCGTCGCGCGGTTCGAGTCGCCGGGAGCGGCATCGTGCCAGCCCAGGCGGTGGCGGGTTCCGCCCTGATCAGGCGTCGCGCAGTTCTCCCCGCATTCGATCGGTTCGGCCGCGGTGTCGATCTCGTCGACGAAGGAGAACGGTGCGGGGCCGCGCAGGATCAGCGTTTCACCGGCGGTGAGGTGCTCGGGCGGGTGCCCCTCCGGAAGGATCCACCCAGATCCTTCCAGCATGGTGCACAGCGTCAGCGGCGCGCCGTCGACGAACCGCAACGCCCAGGGGGCGGTAACGGTTGAGCTGCCGAACAACGACCCCTGAGCCCGCACGTTACGGAACATGTCTTCGAAGGCGTCCATGGGTCAACATTAGACGATCGCGCAGGCGTTACCGCTTTTTGCCTATGGATTCGTCCTGCCCACCGTCTCGGTATGAGTGTCATGCGCAGCAACGCCACCCGCTCTCGACGCGGCCGGCACGGACCAACCGCCACCTCGCCGCCCGGTGGCAACTGCGCGGTGCCCCGACAGGTGCGGCCTGCGGCCTCCGGCTCCAGCGCGGCTCGCCTGGATCGATTCCGACAGCTGGGGCGGGGCCACGCAGGGCGTCGCCGCCGTGCATGCGGTGACCGTCGCCGGCGACCTGGCCGCGAATCCGCCGCATGCGCCCCTGTGCAGCGCATGGTCCTGCTCTCCGGCACGCATCGGGCACGCCACAGTCCGGGTCCCCACCAAGGCGTCACGATCACGGATCGCGCCTGACCGATCAACCAGGGAAGAACTGAGATGACGCGTGAATCCTCCATCCGGGCCGGTGGCCTCCCGGCGGCGAGCAGCCCTCTTCGCGCCGGAGCGGACCCGAACCAGCGCGGCGCGGACGGTCTCACGCCGCTGATGATCGCCGCAGGCCTCGGCCAGTCCTCCATGGTCGACCTCCTCCTGGCGGCCGACGTCGATGCCTTCGGCGTCGAGCGGCGGATGGGCGCGACGGCGCTGCACAAGGCAGCACAGTCGGGCAATGTCGATGTGATCGGGTCGCTTCTCGATCATGGTGCCTTCATCGATCAGCAAGCGCCGATTCCGGGCGATACGGCGTTGACAGACGCCGTCCCGCACAAGAACGCGGAAGCTGTCGGCTTCCTTTTGCAGCGTGGAGCAAAAGTGACGATCAAGGACATCTGACAGCAGACCGCGCTCGAAGTCGCTCCCGCTGATGGCCTCGAAGCGATCGCACCCCTGATCGAGGAGCAGGTCGAGCGCAACGGGGAAGCGGTCGGTGCTCTGAAGCTGGTAGCGGCGGCCAAGGCGAATGACCCTGCCGAGGTCGGGCGACTGATCGCGGCGGGAGTTCCCGGTTTTGCAGGCACTCCTGTCGGCCGTGCCGCGGAGGTCGCTCTCGGGCAGTTGGACCACCGACTCCAGAGAGTGGTAGCCCTCGTGCCACGCCTCAGCGGCCCTGGAGCCTTTCCACGCATCGGCGCCCTGACGGCCGCGATCCCCCGATCGCGGCGCCGATTCGCCGCTGTGGACCTCCGCGCCACCGATGCCGGCCTCCTGACCGCCGCAGCCCGCGGCTGCACCAGTGCCGACAGCGAATGCGGCGAGAAGGCGGACGGTGCGGGTGATGTTCGTACGCGTGGTCTCCCGGGAACCGGCCGTGGACCGGTGGGGTGTGCGTTGAGCGGGCGGAGGCCACGTGCCGGCACTGTGACGCGCCGGCCCCGGCCCGGATTCGGCCGGCTCCCTCACCGGTCGGGACGGCCAGTGCGTCGCGACAAGACGACACCCCGGAGCACAGAGAGACCCCGGGCCGCAGACGCTCGGGATCTCGTGCTGAGCGGTACACGGTCCACCAGATGCCCGCCGTCCTGCGAGAACTGGACGGCCACAAGCGCGTCGGTCGCGACCCCGACACCCGGGAGGCGGCGAAGAGAACCGACCGCCGCCTGAAAGGACTGCGGGACCGACCGTCAGCCCTGTTGCGGGACGTCGACATGGAGGCGGATGGTGGTGCCCTGGTCCCGGGTGGAGCGGATCTCGACCAGGTCGCAGAGCTGGTGGGCGAGCCAGAGGCCGCGGCCACCGATCTGCTCGGTGGTGGGGCGGGTGCGGCCGGCCATCACGTCGGCGATGTAGCCGGCGTCGCGGAACTCGCACAGGAACGTCGTGTCCTGGGCCCAGGTGCGCAGGGTTCCGTGGCCCCCGCCGTGCCGGATGCTGTTCGTGGCGATCTCCGTGACGGCGACGGCCAGCTTGCGCTGCTGATCGTCCGGGACGCCCGCGTCCGATGCGCACTGGGCGACCTTCGAGCGGATCGCGGTCAGGTCACCGTGTGTGTAGCTCAGCTCCTGGAAGGGATCGCACGGAGGGTTCAGGGCCTCGAAGGGATACTCCTCGGCCGTGAGGTAGCCCTCGTTGCGAACGTCATGGCCGTCCTGGCGGATCAGCGGGTGACAGTGGGACAAGGACTGCAGGGCGCTCTGGTCCTCGTCGGCGTCGTCGTAGGGGCACAGCATCGACCAGGCGGGGCTGCGGGCGAAGGCCCGGTTCAAGAGCCACTCGTGATAGCGCAGCTCAGAGAGGTGCGCGGCGTTGCGGGCCTCGCGCCAGGCCGTCTCTCCGATGCCGCGTACCGGTCTGTCGCCCTCACCCCGCTCGTTCATCCAGTCCGCCCAGGCGCCGACGAGCCGGCCGGGATTGGGTCCGAGCGTCGTGGTGTCGACGAAAGTGACGGCGGGCTCGTCGGCGAGTTCGCCGCGCAGGAGTGACGCCTTGTCCGGGGGGACGGCGACGACCACGGCCTCGTCGCCTTCCAGGGCCTCGTGGATGTAGCCCAGTGTTCCGGACAGGAACTGCGCGTCCCCGCGATAGGGGTAGAGCTCGTGACGGAAGGGGGGCCGGGCCTGGTCTGGCGGATGCGAGGGCGAGATCGCGGTCATGCGGCCATCACCACCGGCGTGCCGGCGGTCGCGTAGCCGGCGAGTTCCCAGCACAGGCGTACGGTCTCGTTGGCGCCTTCCACGACGATCCGGCGGTCCGGCAGGTGACGGGCGGCGTCAACGAGTGCGTGCATGCCCGCGGCGTCGATCATGTCCAGGGCGTCGAAGCGCATCTTCACTTTGGGTGAGCGACTGATCGCTGCGCGTACCGCGGTGTTGAAGGCGCCCGCGCACTCCGAGTCGATCACTCCGTCCACGCTCCAGCTGTCGGCGCCCGTGCTGTACATCCGGAAGGCCGGACGTCCAGCACGTATGCCCATCTCGTGCGGGTGCACACATGCCATGTGTTCCAGCGTAGGCGCGTCCCACTGCGACGGCCTGAAAGCGCACAGCACGATGGCGTTGCTCTCCGAGGCGAACTCATCGAGCTTCAGCTCCTGGGCCACCAGTTCCTCGGTCCCGCTGGGCACTGCCGCAGGCACCCGCTCGGTGAGTACGCGCACCGACCGGTAGCCCTCCCTGGCTGCGGTACGCGCTTCCCGGCGCACCGCAGCCAGGACGGAGTCGGGGTCCGCAACGCGTGGAAAGTCGAGAATCACCGAGGCCGACGGCACATTGTCACGGGCAAGGCCGGAGACCGCGCCCGTGGAGCCGACCACCACGATCTTGTCGCCGTACAGAGCGCCGTCAGCCACGTAGGCGAGCACGTCTGCGGAGGAGGTGGCGGCTGAGCCCGCGTGCCAGCAGATGTGGTCACCGAGCTCGACGTCGTCGAACACAGCCAACGTCCGCGCCGCTCTCACCTGGTCGCCTTCCCGATCTTCCAACCCGTCCTGGGATACAGAGAGTACTGGGCCGGCCGGGAGACCGTTAAGCCGAATGGAGATCGACCAGGTGAGCGGGCGCCGGCGGAGGGTCTGTCGCCTGCGTGTCAGCCGGGGCAGCCGCTCAGTGGCCTGCTCCAGGCCACACAGGTGCATATGTGCGGCTTCGGCCAGCGGGAACACCAGCCGAGGGCGCGAACGAACGGCGCGGTCCTGAAGCACGGACACCTCTGCGGCACGGTACTTTGCGCGCTTCGCGAAGGATACGGCGCGGCTCCCGCCAGGGGTGAAGCCTGCCTGCGCACTGAAGGTGGAAGGCCGAGCGGCCGGAGATCGAACCGGCACAAGGGGCATCCACGGCCACCAGCGTCGTCGACCTCATGCCGGTCCTGCGAGGCAGCATCGACAAGGCGTCGCCGCAAGAAGAGCGCTGCCTGAACCCGGCCTCCGGGCCACACCCCGTGGTGCGGCCCCTGCCGGGGCCGATGCTCACGCTCTCCGTCAGCAGCTCGGATCTTCCCCCGCTGCACGCCGTCGAGCCCAAGTGGGACGGATTCCGGGCCCTGGCCTCCGTGGACGCGGGCCAGGTGGTGCTGCGCTCGAAGCGCGGCACCGGGATCGGCCCTGCGTTCGCGGAAGTGATGGCCGGGGCCGGGCATCTGCCGGATGCGACCACGCCGGCCGGCGAGCTGGTCGTGCGGGAGGAAGGCCGACTCGCTTTCGAGCGGCTGCAGAGCCGGCTGCGGCGGCGTGGCACCGGGGCGGGCCCTGCTGCGGCTGTCTGGGACTGGGCACCGGTCGGACTGGAAGGGGGTGCGAGCGAGGCGGTCGTCGGCACGGTCACCGGCTCCTTGGCCGACCCCCGCACGTTGCTGACCGACAGGTTCGACGACGACGGCCGCCTGCAGCACACCGGCCGCACTACCACTCCCACCCGGGTGGCGAGCAGCACGGCCGCCGGGCCACTCGCCCCGGTGCGGCGCGGTCATCCGTGGACGGGCTGGTCGTTCTCCGCCGGTGGGGAAGCCGGGGCGCGCTGAACGTCACGCCGGTGGAACTCGAGCCGGTGGTGGAAGTCGACGTCGCCCGCGACGCGCCCGGTCGGCACCACCCTGTTCGCCGCCCTGGAGGTCGCCACCGGCAAGGTGCTCGGCTCCCTCCACCGGCGGCACCGGGCCGTCGAGTTCAAGAAGTTCCCCACCAGGCTCGACAAGGAGGTGCCCGCCGGTCTCGACGTGCCCTGGCCCTCGACACCTGCGTCACCCACGAGACGCCCGTGATCAAGCAGTGGCTGCCGGTGCATCCCCCGCTTCCAGCTGCACCTCACGCCGACGAGCGGGTCCTGGCTGAACCTGGTGGAGCGGTGGTTCGCCGAGCTCACGCAGAGAAAGCTCAAGCGAGGCGTCCACCGCTCCGTCCAGCCCTTCGAACGCGCCATCCGAGCCTGGCTCGCCGACGGGAACGAGCACCCGAGGCCCTTCGTCCGGACGAGAACCACCGACGAGATCCTCGACAAGGTCGCCGCCCACTGCCGGCGGATCTCTGACTCAGGTCACTGGACGGGCAGGAGGGCCCGGTCCCGTCGTGCCGGCCCGGGGTGTCCTTCCTGAACTGCGGTGCGGTGGTGTGATGCCGCGCCCGCCGGTCCATCGCTTCGGGCGTGCGTGCACAGCGGCGTACGGGGCCGGGCCCATCCCTCGATGTGGTCGGGAAGGGAGAGGAAAGCGGGAGAACGGGGGAGGACGGGACCGCTGTGCGGGTCCCGCCCTCCGGGGTGCGGTCCGGCCCGGCCGGCGCGCGGGTCAGACCGAGACGGGGGTCTCGTGTCGCGTCTCCGCGGCCAGCTGCCGGTTCAGCTTCTCCCCCTCGATGTCGAGGTCGGGCAGGGCCTTGTCGAGGGGCTTGGGCAGCCACCAGGCGGCACGACCGAGCAGTGACATCACCGCCGGGACCAGCGCCATGCGGACGACGAAGGCGTCGATGACCACGCCGACGGCGAGGGCGAACCCGATGGACTTGATGATCGGGTCGTCCATCAGGACGAAGCCGCCGAACACGGACGTCATGATGAGCGCGGCGGCCGTGACGACGCGGGCGTTGTGGCCCATGCCGCTGACCATGGCCGCCTGCGGGTCGGCGCCGTGGACGAAGTCCTCGCGCATGCGGGAGACGAGGAAGACCTCGTAGTCCATGGCGAGGCCGAACAGGATGCCGATGAGCAGGATCGGCAGGAAGCTCACCAGCGGGCCGGGGGTGTCGACGCCCACCAGGCCGGCGAGGTGGCCCTCCTGGAAGATGGCGACGGTGATGCCGAAGGTCGCGCCCACGGTGAGCAGGAAGCCCAGGGCTGCCTTCAGCGGTACCAGGACCGACCGGAAGACCAGCATGAGCAGCAGGATGGACAGGCCCACCACCAGGAGCAGGTACACCGGCAGGGCGTCGGCGAGCTTCTCCGAGACGTCGATGCCCAGAGCGGTCGCGCCGGTGAGGGCGATGTCGGCGCCCTCGATGTCCGCGACCCGGTCGCGGATGTCGTGGACGGCGTCCTCGGTGGCGGCGGCGGTCGGGCCGGCCTCGGGGATGATGGTCAACAGGGCGGTGGTGCCCTGCTCGTTCAGCTGCGGCGGGGCCACGGTCAGGATGCCGTCGGTGTCCTTGATGAGGGCGGTGGCCTTCTCGGCGGCCGCCCCGGTGGTCTGCGCGTCCCCACCGTTGACGACGGCGACGAGACGGCCGTTGAAGCCCTCGCCGAAGCCCTCGGACGTCAGGTCGTACGCCTCGCGTGCGGGGGAGCCCTCGGCGGCGGTGCCCGCGTCCGGCAGAGCTATGCGCATGTCCTGGGCCGGGAGGGTGAGCGCGCCCAGCCCAAGGATGCCGACGACCAGGAGCGGGACGCGCAGCTTGGTGACGAGCCGGCCCCAGGCGAAACCGAAGCCCTCGGCGACGGTGCCCTCCTCGGCGGTGTACCCGCCCGCGTGACGCTGCTTGCGCGGCAGGATCTTCTTGCCGGCGAAGGCGAGGAAGGCCGGCAGCAGGGTGAGGGCGACCAGCACGGCGACGGCAACGGTGCCCGCCGCGGCCAGGCCCATCACGCTCAGGAAGGGGATGCCGACGACGGAGAGGCCGGCCAGAGCGATGACGACGGTGGCACCGGCGAAGACGACGGCGGAGCCGGCGGTGCCGGTCGCGCGGCCGGCGGCCTCCTCGGGCTGGAGGCCCTCGGCGAGGTACTGGCGGTAGCGGGAGGTGATGAAGAGCGAGTAGTCGATGCCGACAGCCAGGCCCAGCATCAAGGCCAGGACGGGGGCGGTGGAGGTCAGTTCGATGACACCGGTCAGGGAGAAGAGGCCGGCCATGCCGACCGCAACGCCGATCAGCGCGTTCAGCAGGGTCATGCCGGCGGCGACCAGCGAGCCGAAGGTGACGACCAGGACCACCGCGGCGACCAGGACGCCGAGCGCCTCGGTGGAGCCGATCTCCACCTCACCCCCCATGACCTCGCCGCCGTGTTCGACCCGCAGGCCCTCGACGTCGGCGCCGACTGCCTCGTAGGCCGACTTCTGCTCGTCGGTGACCTCGTCGGCGGCCTTGTCGAACTGCACCTGGATCAGGGCGTAGCGGCCGTCCTGGGAGACGGAGCCGGTCTGGAAGGGGTCCATGACGGCGGTGACACCGTCGGTCCCGGAGGCTTCCTTCACCACGGGTGCCACCGCGGCGGGGTCCAGCTCCTCGCCCTCGGGCGCGGCGACGACGATGGTGCCGGTGGCTCCGCCGGCTTGCGGGAACTGCCGGTCGAGGTCGTCCAGCGCCCGCTGGGACTCGGTGCCCGGCATGGAGAACTTGTCGCTGGTCGGGCCCATCAGGGTGGCGGCTCCGACACCCAGCAGAATCAGCAGGAGCAGCCAGACCGCGGCTATTCGGCCTCTTCTGCGGAAGGAGAACCGCCCGAGCCGGTACAGCAAGGTCGCCATGGAGGAAGGGTCTTTCCGTTAGGGGGTCAACTGAGGGTGTGGTCAAGCGTCCGCAGCGCGCTGCGGATCATTTCGGCGCGCAGCACCTCGTCCGGCGCCACCTCGTCATCGGTGGCACTGGTGATGAAGACGGCGCCCAGCACCATCCACGCCGCCACCCGCGCCGGTGCCTGCTGCGAGCGGCCGGCCAGTGCGTCCAGCAGCCCGTCCGCCAGCTCCATGACGTTGAGGTCCTGGTGGCAGGACATCTCGGCGATGTCCTCGAAGAGAAGCCGGATCTCGCGGCGGAACCGCAGCGTCAGGTCCACGTACCCGACGACGGTCTCCTCCACCAGCCGGCCGCCCTCCAGCCCGGCCACGCGGTCGAGCAGCGTGGCGAGGGCGTCCTGGGCCGGGGTCAGCAGCTCGGTGAGGATCTTTTCCTTGCCGGCGAAGTGGTAGAGGAGCGACGCCTTCGAGCAGCCCGCGTCGGAGGCGATGTCCTGCAACGAGGTGCCGCGGAAGCCGTGTACGGCGAACAGCCGCAGTGCCGACTCCAGGATCTGGCCGCGCATGGCGGAGGTGGAGCGTGCCATGCCCCCACCATAACTGTCCGATCGGTCAGAACTGACCGATCGGACAGCGCGCCGCTGTGGCTTGCATCACTCTTCCTGCCCGGGGCTTGTACGGGGCGCACGCGACCGACTTCACCGGCTCGCGCACGGAAGCGCCGTCCCCTGGAGAGTGCGGCGCTGCGGGGCGTCTCGTCACGTCGGCACCAGCGGGCCGGTACCGCCGTGGGCAGCGTCTGGCGGCAGCGCAGGCGGAAGCAGCGATGCGGTGTCCTGGTCCACACCGTCGAGAAGGCACGCCAGAAACCGCGCACGAACGACTGTGCGCTGTCCCTGGCCTACACCTCCTACCGTCCCTACGTGGCCTCCGACTCGGCCGACCGTGTCTGGCACCACGACCTGCTCCCTGCCCGCTGCACCCTCGCCAACGGCGTCACCGTCACCGACGAGAACCACAAGCACACCAGCATCTGGATCCAGGTCACGCACAGCGGAAGACACCTCCGGCTCCCCCAAAATCCGCGTCCACCCCGACCGCCTGAACCAGCCCACCACCGTCCTGCCCACATGCGCCCCAGCGGATGGCGGGGGCTGGGACGGGGGATTCCCGTCCGAGCCTCACCACCGGGCCATCTGTTACAGGTTGAACTCCACGGGTTCAGCGGGCGGGGAGCCACCGGGTCGGGCCGCGGGGCCGGACGGGGGGGCGACGTGTACCCCGCCGTCCGCGCCCAGCGGCTGAGCACTGGAGGGGCCCTTGCCGCGGGAGAACAGTCGCGCGGAAGCAGGCGGCTCGGCCGGATCTCGTGCAGGTGCACCACCAGGTCCGCCGATCTCAGCAGGTCGACCTGATCGCCGGGCGGAGGGAAGCCGGTGCCGATCTCCCGTTTGGGCCGGGGGCGTTCAGCCAGGTAGGGCCGAGAGATCCCCCGTGGCCATCCCCCTCCGGCCCGCGCCCCGGCCCGGGACGTCACAGATTCCTCCCGGCACAATCGAACTGCTGGAAGGGATGGATGAAGAACGGCCTCACGCCAGGCGGTCTCGTCGGGATGCTCAGCGGGCAGACCTCCGCATGCGGACCTGCGCGCGACGCCTGCTCGCCGGGGAGGCCTTTGTCGTCCGGGACGGCCTCGTCCCCGCCGACCGGCTCGCGGACACCTGCCGAGCACGGTTTTGTCGCACCTTCAAGCGCGGCCGGCCGGCGGACCGCCGTAGCCGGAGGTCAGTCCGCGTACACGGCGATCAGGCATAGAGCAGCGAACAGTACGACGGACGAGCCGAGCAGCGTCAGCACTGCCGGGACCGCCGCCGTCAGCCGCTCCCTGCCCTTGTGCCGGCCCGAGCGGAACACCACGCGTGCCAGGACGAGCGGCAGCGCCACGAGGGCGAGGAGGATCACCGGCATCAAGAGCCTGCTGAACGTGGTGGTGCCGGTGTCGGTGACCAGGTGCCAGGCGGTTGCGCAGAAGACGAATGCGGGGCCGGCCAGCAGGCCGAACGAGAGGGCCGACGCCACGGCGACGGTCAGTCCTTCGGTCAGCCGCTCGGCACGCGCACGCTCCCGGCGCACTTGCGCTGTCCCGCTGTCCCCCATGCCCGTCCCCTCCCTCAGGTGCCGCAGATCGGTGTCGCCGGCGCTCCGGTCAAGCCGCTCGGCCTGTGGCCGACAGAACCACCGGACGACCGGACGACAGCGCCGGGGCCGGGGCCGGGGACACGATGATCTCACGGGTCCACCGGCCCGGCGGCGTCCTCTGCGCCTTTGCACGGTCCGCGTTCCGCTCGGCCTGCGCCCGTTCTGCGGTCGGCCTAACATCCGCTGGTACCAGGCGTCGAGGCGGCGGCCGTTGTCGTAGCGCACCCACGCCTCGATCAGGCGCTGAAACGAGGGGAGCAAAGCATGGCGGCACCTGCGGAAGATCCACTCGGCGGGGCGGTGGACAGGGGGCAGGCGTCTGTTCCGGCGTGGCGCCCGGTGATGGCTGTGGCGGACGCTGTGCGACGGCATGAGCTGCAGCGGCGCGAGGGAGGACCTGCCTCGCGGGCAGGCGTCGAGCGCGGCCACTACGGTGACGCATCTCCTTTCACCGGATCCCTCTGTGGCTTTGATGGCGGATGCGGCTGTCCGGGGCGCCTGGCGCGGCTCATTGGAGCGAAGCGGTGAACACGGTCGAGTTGCTTCTCGACCCGGAGACGGAGCGCAGGGTCCGGCAGGTCTGGGAGCATCTGGCCGCGCGAGGAGAGCCCAGCCAGAAGCACCACGGTCATCCGACGAACCGGCCCCATCTGACACTGGCAGCGGTCGGCTCCCTGGCCGCGGCAGCGGAGGAGGAGCTACGGGGGCGGTTGAGCGGCCTGGACTGCCCCGCCGTCCTCGACGGGCTCGTTCGCTTCTCCGGCCGCACGCACGTGCTCGCCTGGCGCGTCCGGCGCGTTCCCGAACTCCTCGCCGTGCACGCCGCCGTCCACGACGCGCTCCTCGCCACGGGATGCGAGCCGGACCATCCCCTGCTCCTACCGGAGGCCTGGCAGCCGCACATCACCCTCGGCCGCAGCCGTCAACCGGCGTGGAACGTGCCGGACGGCCGGCTTCTGCCACCCGGCCTGCACGACGGGCCCGTGCGCGGCCGCTTCGTCACCGCACGCATCTACGACTCGCGCACCCGCACCGTCACTTCGTTCCCGCCCGAGTGAAAACCGTCGGAGACCGCAACCACGGAGGCGTGACATGCCCAAAGGCAGGAAGCGCAGTGCGTGCGGCATCGCTCGGGATGCGCCCGCGGTCACCGCGGTGTCCCTTTTCGTCAAGGCCGAGGAAGACGCCCACGGCGCCCATGGCGGACACCCCGTTCTCCCGGACAGTGCCGTGTTCCGGTGTGCGGGGGCGTGCGGGAAGGCAGTCGTCCCGGGCCCTGGGAGTCAGGACCCCGTTTCCCGCCGTCAAGGACGGCCGGGGGTGGGTGACGCCGGCGGAACCGGAGGGAACGAGTTCTGCGTCGGGCGCGGCGCCGCCGGGCCCCGGCCTCCACTCTGCAGCCGGTCTTGCCGACCGGAAGGAGCGGAGTCCAGGACAGTGCCGTGCACCGGCTGTCGCCACCGCGCATCCAGTCTCCGATGACCTCGGCCACCGGCTCGGGCCCGACGATGTCCCCCCCTGCCCCGGCACAGGAGATGGCGCCCTCGTTCCCGGAGGTCGTCCGAGGGCGGGGCAGGTGCCGCACGGGACGGCGCTGGACGGGGTTGTGCGACCTGCGGGGTCGTCTCAGCGTTCGGTGTCTCGGGACGATCTGTACGCCATGGTCCGCTGGGAGAGCTGCAAGGGGCGCCTCGTCCAGGGCTGTGGGAGGTTCCACCGGGGCGGAACAAAGTCCGGCCGCCCGTCTCGAACCCTCGTCGCCTTTCGCGTCGAACCACCGGGCGCTAGTGTCCGGGTGCAGCGAGTTGGCCCACGAGGAGTCGCAGACATGGTCGGTCGTCCGAGCGCGCGTTGACGTTGTAGGCCGTGATCGGCCTGTCATCGCGTGCTGCCCTTGATGTTGCGGCACAGCGAGCCTTCCCCTGCCTGAATCGCAGGCGCACCTGGTGTGCGCCGGATGACGGGCCTCGTCGTCGGCAATCCAAGGGATCTTCATGCCGTCCGCTGCCTCCGCTGCATCCGATTCCAGTCGCCCTGTTCCGCCTGTTCCGCCGAGTCTGTGGCGGGATCGCGACTTCCGCAGACTCTGGGTGGGTCAGACGGTCTCCCAGCTGGGCGAACACACCACTCTGATCGTTCTCCCGCTCTTCGTCGTCCTGACGCTCAACGCCGGCGCCGGCGAGTTGGGCGTCCTGCGCGCGGTGGGCCAGGCGCCGATCCTGTTGTTCTCGCTCTTCGCCGGCGCGTGGGTGGACCGGTGGCGGACCCGCATGGTGATGGTGGTGACGGACGCCGGCCGGACCCTGATACTGGGCGCCGCCGCCGCGGCAGGTCTCCTCGGCTGGCTCGGTCTGCCCGCGCTGCTCGTGGTCGCCTTCGCCGTCGGGACGCTGTCCGTGTTCTTCGACGTGGCCTATCAGGCGTCCCTCGTACGGCTGGTGGAACGCGGTCAGTTGCTGCAGGGCAACAGCGCGCTCGAGGGCAGCCGGTCCGCGGCGCAGATCGGCGGGCCCGCCCTCGGCGGTGCGCTGGTGTCACTGCTGTCGGCGCCGATCGCTGCCGCCTCCAGCGCGGTGTTCTTCGCGCTGTCGTTCCTGTCGGTCCGGCGGATCCGCCGGACCGAATCGATCCCGGGACGTCCGGAACACTCGGAACACCCCCCTCGGGTATGGCGACGGATCCACGAGGGCCTCCGCTTCGTCGTCGGCGACACCTCGCTGCGCACCGTGTGCCTCGCCTCGGCCGCCTTCCAGTTCTCCTTCGCGGCCATGATGACCGTCTATCTGCTCTTCCTGCCGCGGGAACTCCACTTGTCCGGCACCACCGTCGGGCTGGCGCTTGCGGCGACGGGGCCGGGCGCGCTGCTGGGCTCGGTGCTGGCCGCCCGCCTGCCGAGCCGGTTCGGTCACGGCACGGTGCTCGTGTCCGCGGCGGCACTCGGCGACGGCGTGTTCCTGTGTGTGCCCGCGCTGCACGGCTCCTCGGTGGTGACGGTTTCCGCGCTCCTGGCGATCAGCTTCGTGTTCGGGACCGCTGGCCAGTTGGTGAATGTCACGGTCATGGCGGTGCGGCAGGCCGCCACTCCGGACGGGTTGCAGGGCCGCGCGGCCGCGACGGTCACGTTTGTCGGCATGGGGATGGCCCCGCTCGGCTCCCTGCTCGGCGGGTTTCTCGCGATGGAGTGGGGCTTGCGCACCAGCCTCCTGGTGACGGCCGCAGGCATGATGGCGTCCCCGGTGGTGATGGCTTTGTCCCCGGTCGCCCGCCTTGGACGGACGCTTCCGGGCGTGCCGGACGCCCGCTGACGACTGGTCGCTCCGAGGCCCACGGGTCCGGCTGCTGCCCTTCAGACGGCGTCGGGTGACATCGAAACTCGGCACTGACCACGGATACGGGACTGCCGCGGCTCTCGAAGCCGTCGTGGAAGGAAGGTGCTTGAGCGCGGTCACGCGCATCGCCGCCCCGCTGGGAGGGGTGGCCCGCCAGCCGCCGAGGACCGCTGGGAGGCGCCCCGGCATCACCTCGCTCAGGCGGGAAGCGCCGAGGGATCCTGCAGCGTGGCGATGACGGCCCTGACCCTGCTGCTGAAGGCCCCGAAGATACCGGTGAGCTTCATCGGCCCACCGCGAGCCGGTGTCGGATCGCCGCGCCGCGGACGGGAGTAGGGTACTCGCGCAGTACACGGGCCGCGACCGCCTGCCGAGAGGCGGGGTGCGCAGTCGCGAGGATCACTTGTGGTCAGCCCCTCATCGCTGCGGCCCGTGACCTTCGGTAGAGCGCGCGGATTCCTGACGGGGCGTCATCATGCCATGTGCGCCCCCTCGGTGCGTCGTCCACTCCGGCTCGGAGGCCGTCACGGTGCCGAGGACGGTCACCGTTGAGCCGTCCAGGTCCAGGCGTTGGAGAGGGACCGGCCGGCGGCCCTGGAACGAGACCTTGAGCAGGGAGATCTCTTCGCCGACAAGGACATCGGGGAAGCCGCCCACGCCCTCGACGAGCAGGCGCGGCGTCTTCACACCGCTGCCGAACGTGGCCTGCCCCCCCGAGGAGAACCGGCTCGTCCTGCGTTCACGCGGGGGATCAGCACAGAACGACTTCGTCCTCGTCGCGCGGCGTCGGCTCTCGCTTGCCGGAGAACCGCTGCAGCGTTTCTCCGGGCGACCCGGCCCGGACCTCATGTACTGCCTCTGGATCCGAGAATTCAGTAGTCCAGGTCCACATAGTCGATGTCGTTGATTTCGACCTCCGAAAGCCCCCTGGCGCGTCCTCCGCCGTCCTGGAAATAGACGTCCTTGAACCCTTCGGCGATGATCCCGCGCATCTCCTGGTCGCCGGCCCCGGCGGCGTGGGCGTCGAAGAGTCGCTGCGCGTACGCCGGAGGAAGGTGCACGCTGAGTCGCCGGAACCGTCCGTCGTCGGTCGTGCCCACCGGCGCGGTGTACCCGAAGCGGGCCCTCGTCTCCACCGTGATCCCGCCCGTGGCGGCGGCCTGCCGCTGCCGACGCTTGCGCACCTGGGGCTGCCACCGCTGCCGTACCGCGTCGTCGATCTTCGCTGCGACGTCGGCGCGGGCGTGCTTGCGCGCGCCGCGCCGGTAGCGGTTCACGGAGTCGGCCGTGACCCCGATCTCCTGCGCGACGGCCTTCGCGCTGCCCATCTGCCTGAGCAGGTAACGGATCTGGCCCTTGAGCGTCTTCGGCGGCTGACGGGTGAAGCCCTCCCGGCCGGCCCGCTCGATGGCGTCCTCGATCTCCCCCACAGGTCACTCCCCTTCGTCCAGGACGGCGTCGCCGCCCTTGATGTGGCGGGCCGGGTTGAGGCCCTGCTCCATCAGGCCGACCGCCCACAGCATCGACTGGACGCCCTCCGGCTTCACCAGGCCCGGCGAGGGCCCGAGGCGAAAACCCCCCGGCTGCGGCTTGCCGGATGCGGCGTACGGCAGGAAGGCGAGCGGGCTCTCCCCCGGCGAGGGGTAGACGACGCAGTCGGACAGCACGGCGAGCGGATACAGGCCCGTCATCGCCGCCATGTTGCGCAGCTTGCGGTGCATGTTGATCCGCGCCTTGGAGATGACGGCGGCGCGGATGTCCGGGCGCCAGGTCGGCCGCTGAAGCGCCGGCCACCGCTCGCCCTCCTTGTAGTGGCGGCCCTGCGGGCGCTCGCGCAGTTTGCCCAGGCCGCCCTTGACCGTGGCCTTGACCGCGGCGAGCACGGCGGTCAGGACCGGGTCGACGTCCTTGTACCGCTCCATCGCCGCGAGGAACTCCGCGTCCGGCAGGTCCCGGGTGACGCCGAGGTCGGCGAGCGTGTCGACGTACGCCGCCCTGAGCCGGTCGTGCCACGGGTCAAGGTACGCGCCGGTCTCCCGACGCAGGTAGGCCTCGATCGGATGCACGTTGCAGCCGAGTTCCTGGGCGTAGGCGACCGTGTGCGTCTGGTACCAGGCAGGGCCGGTCGGACGCTCGCCGTCCGGCGTGAACGGCGACGGCAGGCGCGGGTCCAGCTCGATGTGGGACAGGTCCACCAGCCAGGAGCCGGGGATCTTCGGGTTGAACGTCGGAGCGCTGAAGTGGTCCGGGGCGGACAGGCCGACGACCAGGCGGGCCGCGGCGGCGAGGAACGCGGTGTTCAGGTCCAGGCCGACCGCATACGGCAGCGTGCACTCCTCATCGGTGAGCAGGTCCACCGACCGCACCCACTGGTACGCCTCTTCGTTGAGGAACCCTCCGGTCCAGCCGGACCGGACGACCACGGGGTGCTCGGGAGTGGCCTCCGGGGGCGCCGGGTCCATCGGCTCCGTCCCGAGGCTCCCCGGGTTGCGGCCGGGCACCCAGTTCCCCGTCGCCGGGTCCCGCACGGCCTTCGTGGGCGGGCGCAGCGCCGTCATCAGCTCCAGGCCCGAGACGGCCGTGCTGCCGCGCGGAGTGATGACCCGGGTCGCGTAGAGGCCGAGGACGCGGGCGATGTCGGCCGGTTCCATGTCAGCGACGCCGGGCCAGGACCGCTCGTCGAGGGCGTCCCAGGAGAGGACCGCGAGCTGCACGCACTGCCGCTCCCGCCCCTGGGCCTTGCGGTAGATCCGCGCCCACGGGCCGAACCCGCGCTGCGTGAGCTGCCACTTCGCCTTCGCGACCTGCTTGACCACAGGATGGTCGTCGGGCAGGCGCAGGGAGCGGCGCTGCTCGTGGCCCTCCAGGCGTTCCGGCAGCCCGAGCTTCACGGCGGCCGTGGCGGTGAGCACGATCAGCGGGTCGGAGTCCTTTCCGTAGCGGTTCAGCTTCGTGGCGCCGAGGCCGGACTCCTTGAGGGTCCACTCCACCAGCTCCGGCACGGTGGTCGCCGGGCAGGCGAGCACGATGCCGCCCACGCCGTACGCGGAGCCGTCGCCGTCCAGCACCGCGAGCGGGCCGTGCGGAAAACCCGGGTCGGCGGCGGTCCTCTCGGTCTTCTTCACTGCCGGACGACGCGACGACATCGCAGGGCTGCCGGCCGGGCGCCCCGACGGCCGGGCGGGGCGCCCGGGGGGAGCCTGGGCGGCGGGAGCCTCCACCGACACGGTGGCCTCCGTCTCCGGATCGGGCATGGCCCGGCCGGTGAACGCGACCGGCGTCCCCGGCTGCGGCATGGCGGCCGGGGCAGCGTGGGCGGGGTACTTCGCCGCCCAGCCGTTCAGCAGCCGCTGGTATGCCTCCAGACGCGGCGACTTCGGCTCGGAGCGGCCGTTCTCGTAGTTCTTCACCGTCTGTGTCGTGGTCTTCAGTGCGGTCGCGAGGCGGGCCTGGGTGATCCCGGCGGCCTCGCGGAGCCGGGCACGTTCCGCCGGGGGCGGGAGCTGCGGCTCCTCCTCCAGCAGCGCGTCCACTGACTCGAACAGCTCTTCCTCGGTGGCCATGCGGGCCTCCCTTCGCCTCTAACCCTAGCAGCCCTTACCCCGTTATTTAGCCTATACATTTACCCGATTAAATTTTCCGTCGGGTGGGGGGCGGCCTCGGGCGGGGCCCGCAGGTACCCCGTGCCAGTAAAGGCTGGTCCTCGCCGCGGAAGCTCGACGATCGGCGAGTTCGTGCCATCGGAATTCGAGTGGTACGGAAGTGCGGGTGCGGGTGCGGGCGTGGGGCTGCAGGCAGTGGTAATCCGCACAGCCAAGCGATGTGATCACTCGATCGTGAGTTGTGGCGCTCTCGCGCCCGGTCCGCCCCGATGCTCGGAAGGACGGCGCGTGACCGGCGACGCCGGCATGTCCTGTGGGTGAGGGAGACCATGACGCGAGAAGTGGGACGGCGGGACGGCCTGGACGGGCAGACGGTGCTGTTGATGGCCGGGTTGGCCGACCTTGCGGTGAGCACGCTGGGTTCTGCCCTGGGGGCGGTGCGGGGCCTGTTGCGCCGCTCGGACACCGCAGAGCTCGCGGCGGAGGCCGAGAACGAGCTGGTGGCACGTGGGCGCCTGGCGCTGGACCGGTACGCGGCCCTGCCCCCGGCCCATCTGGAGATCCTCGCCCGTCACGCCCTGGCCCGGAAGGCCGCCGATGACGTATGACGGGTGGGCGCCGGCAGCGTTCAAGACCCGCATCGACGAGGTACTGCACCGGTTCGTCGCACAGGAGGCCGACCGGTTCGCGGCGATCGATCCTCTCCTGGGCCCGGTGGCCGAGCAGTTGGAGGCGGCCGTCGCGGACGGCAAACGGCTGCGGGCGGCGTTCTGCTACTGGGGCTGGCGCGCGGTGGGGCAGCCGGACAGCGACGCGCTGGTGCGGGCAGCGGCCTCCATGGAGCTGGTGCACGCCGCCGTTGTCGTGCACGACGACCTCATCGACGACAGCCCGCTGCGGCACGGGCGCCCCACCGCGCACATCGCCCTGCGTGGTGCCGTACGCCGCCGCCCCCGCGCCGACGCCGCCGCGCGGTCGCTCGCGATGCTGATGGGAGACCTGCTGATGGCGCTGGCCGGGCAGTTGTTCGCCGGCAGCGGCCTGCCTGCCGCATACCTGGCCCGGGCCCGCTCCCTGTGGTCGGTGATGGCCCGCGAGCTGGTCGCCGGCGAGTGCCTGGAAATCCTGAGCACCGGAACCGGTCCGGACACGGCCGCGTCGCTGAAGGTGGTCCGTTACAAGACCGCCAAGTACACCGTTGAGCAGCCCATGCTGATCGGCGGCGCCCTGGCCGGGGCGGGCCCGCGACTGCGCGAGGGCTACTCCGCGTACGGTCTGCCGCTGGGCGAGGCGTTCCAGCTTCGGGACGACCTGCTCGGTCTGTTCGGAGACCCGGAACGCACCGGCAAGGCCAACACCGACGACGTGCGCGGCAACCGGCCCACGGCTCTGCTGGCAGAGACCTGGCGCCTCGCCGGCGACGAGGACCGCGAACGGCTGGGCGCCCTGCTGGGCCGGCGCCGCCCGGACGCGGATGCCCTGGAGGCGGTGCGCGAGGTGACGCGCCGGCTGAAGGCACCCGACCGCATCGAGGACATGATCGGCGCACGCGTCCAGGAGGCACTCGGCGCTCTCGACGAACTGGACGCACCAGCGCACGCCGCGAGCGCCTTGACCGCACTGGCACAGTCCGCCGCGGACCGTCTGTCCTGAACTTTTGCAACCCGGTGGGCACAGCCGCCCGCCGTGCCCGGCCGCCGGCCCTCCCGCCGGTCGTCAACGGTCCCGAGAAACAAGGAACCCTGCCATGACCTACACCGAGGCCTCCATGGACGCCCTACGGCACACCGGCGACGAACTCGCCGACGCCACGGTCGCCGCGCTCTTCGAAAGCGGCCAGGTGGGCACGTTCAACACCCTGATGCGCTACGTCTCCACCGTGGGTGCTCCCCTGCCGGACGGGCTGCCCGACGTCGCCCGGGAGTACCTGGAGTCGACCCGTGTCCCGCCGTCCTGGGTGGACTGGGCGGAAATGGAGAAGGCACGGCTGTTCTTCATCGACAACAACGTGCACATCTCCACCGCGCTGTCCTTCGCCTCGATGCCCGCCTGCTACGTCGTGCCGCACGTGGCGAAACTGCTGTCGGCCACCCACGGACTGAAGTACCCGTCCAAACGGATGGCGGAGACGGGTCAGTTCACCGTCTACCTGATGCAGCCCGACGCCTTCGAGGCCGGCAGCCGCTTCATCCCTGCCGCCCAGAAGGTCCGCCTCCTGCATGCCTCCATCCGCCACCACCTCAAGCGCGCGAACCAGTGGGACGCCACCGCGCTGGGAACGCCGATCTGCCAGGAGGACATGGTCGGCGGGCAGATGTTCTTTTCTCTGCTCGTCCTGGACAGTCTGAACCGCCTCGGCATCCACATGTCACAGGAAGGCGCCGAAGCCTACTACTACGCCTGGCGGGTGGTCGGCGCCATGCTCGGCGTCGACCAGGACGCCGTCCCCAAGACCCTGGAGGAGGCCCGCGCCTTCCTCGACCTGTACATGATCCGGCACATGGGACCCTCCGAGGAGGGCGCACACCTGACCCGGCAACTCATCGACCTCTACGAGGAAGTGGCGCCCGGCGCCTTCTTCGACCCGATCGTCTCCGCTCTCATCCGCTACCTCGTCGGCGACACCTGCGCCGACTGGCTCCACGTGCCGCAGACCCCGTGGGACACCGTCGTCAAGGCCCTGCCCCACCTCCTCGGCGTTCTCGAAAGCATCGAAGACCGCTCCCCGCTCGGCGCCTGGGCCCTGGACCGTCTCGGTCACCTCACCACCGTCTTCGAGCTGTCCTCCCTCACTCGGGGACGCGTCATGCACTACGCCATCCCCGAACAGCTCAAGAAGGACTACGACATCTCCAGCACGGTGCCCCGCACCCACCGATGGACTCCGCCGGCCGCCACGGTGTCCTGATCACCCAGCACTCAAACCTCGGTGGCACACACGTGAAGTTCGGCGACACGGGACAGCACGCCCTGACTCACAGCTCCGTGTGCCGTCTCCGAGGAACTGGCCCCCCTCTCAGACGACCTGGCCCGGTTCGCCTCCTGCCTCAGGTGGCCTGGTCGTCCCTTGCCGACGAATCCCGAGCGGGGTCACCGGAGCAACGTGGAAGTGTGCCGGCCTTCTGGGCCGATGCAGAACACGGTCGAGCGCCGACCGGCCCGCGGGTCCCCAGGTGGCCCAGCCCCGGGAGGACCCAGGTCCCCTGCTCGGCCGGTACTGATGAGCCTCCCACAGCGCGCGGCCGCCCGTCCTCACCCGCCTCACCCGGTCACGAACTCCGGCTCCCACGGCCGCGGCCCCACGCCGTGCTGCCAGCGCAGGAGTTCTTGACCGTCCATGCACACGATGCCGCACTGCTCGGCGTACTCGATCGCGGGAGCGGTGAAGTCGCTGGTGGTGACCACGACGGCGACATCGGCCCCGTGAACGGTGAAGCACGTGCCGCCGAACCGCTGCATGTCCTGGGAACCGACCCGGTTGGCGTCGCAGTAACGCTTGCACTGGACGACGACCAGGCGCCCGTCCGGCGTCCTCGCCAAGACGTCGGCGCCCAGGTCGCCGGCCCCGCCCACGACGTCCACGTCGAGGCAGCCGTCGCGTCGGCACAGCTCGGCTATCGCCTGCTCGAACTCGGCGGGGTCCAGCTCCTCGTAGCCGACCTCCCCGGGGTCCGCGGACACCCCGCTCACGGGCTCGGGGAGCGGGATGGTCCGTTCCGCGTCGAGGCGTCCGCCGCAGGGACCGGTCCGTGCTGGTACGGGGTCGGCGGCAGGAGTCGGTGGAGCGGTGTCGAGGGCTTCGACGGCCGTGCTCGTGGCCTCGTCCAGGGCTTCCGCTGCGTGGCGCGCGAGCCTCGCTGCCGATATCCGGCGCCTTCTGCGGCAGGCGGCCACGACACCGCCGACACCCACGAGGACGAGCGCGACAGCCCAGGCAGGACGGCGTTCGGCGGCGGCCGCCGCAGTACGGACAGCCGTGCCCACCAACACCAGGACGACGGCGAGAAGGACGAAGTACAAAGCCGTCGACCGCAGTTCGAACCGGCGGGAGCGGCGCACGGAACGCGAAGCACGTGCGGGTGCAGCCATGGTGTTACTTCCCCTCCAAGGGCGACAGCGAAGATCAAGGCGCGTCTGCCCAGGTACGGAGGGTTCTATCGAGCCGGTGCGATCACCCGTGCCGCCGGGCATCCGACCGACTTGAATGTCCAGAGGGCCGCCCTGCATGGTTTTGTCGACGGAATCCGGCACCACTTGTCACGCAGTGTCCTTGGGCAATGAGGCCGGTCGGCCACGAGTCGGCGACCTGGGCGGACTTGACCGGTGGACGCGCGGGGCCGTTGGCGGAGCGGTGATGACACTGGTCGAATGGTGATCCCCGGTGAAACCGTCGACGGACTCGCGCGGCATGCCCGCCCGTCTCGCGTGCCGAGCGACTTCCTCGAGCATGTGCACCAGTGCCCGGCGCAGCGAAACGGTGACGCCGTCGAAGAACGTGAATGCGTTGCCGGCGGCGTCACCGTCGAGGCTCTCGACCGCTTCGTCCGGGCCCGGGAGACAGTGCTGGACGGCACGCCTCAACAAGCGGCGTACGGCATCAGTGGTCACGACGCCTTCACCGTCGGCCCGACCTGCGGGGGCAGCCGTCTCGATCGCCGAGACCATCGCGACACCCTACGGCGGCCGAGGCGAACCGCTGTCCCACCGCACCGGCCCGCTCCGCACACTGCGTGTAGCGGGAGGGGGACCGCACCCGTCGACGGTGGGCGGCCGGACAGCAACTGACCTGCGGGTGTCGCCGACGGGCGGGGGCGTTCTTCACTGACGCGCTGCACGTCGGCCGAGGACCCTCGCCGGTTCACCAGGCCCGACCCACGTCTTCCGGTTTCCTGTTCGGCCCCGGCGGCCCACCTGACCCGCTGATCCCGGTTCGTTCCCGGGACAGCAGGACGGCCGTTGCCCACGGAGCACCCGGCGTGCCCCGCCCGCTGACACCCCGCGGTCCGCAGGGCCGGGTGGCCGCGCCCTCCCCGGATGCGGTCGCCAGCCGGAAAAGCCGTTGCGGCCCGCGCGCCTTCCCCGGACCCTTGGTTGTCATGCACTACTCCCTGCGGCCCGCCGCGCTCACGGACGCGCCCGCCGTCACCGAACTGCTCAACAAGGTCGACGAGATCGAGATCGGCCGGCCCGAGACCGACCTGCACACGGTCCAGGCCGACCTGAAACATCCCGAGACCGATCTGGAGCGCGACTCGTGGCTCGTGTGGGACGGGGACGAGTTGGTGGCCTACGGGCTGCTGTGGGACGAGTCCGGCGGCGACCGCATCGACATCGACCACTACGTGCTGCCCGACCATCAGCGGTCCGGCGCGCACCTGCTGGAGGTGATGGAGGCCAGAGCGCTGGAGAAGGCAGGGGAGAACGGCGCCGAGCGAGCCGTGGTCCACCTCCACCTCAACGTGGCGCCCACCCTCGACACGCAGCTGCTCCTGACACGAGGCTGGCAGGTGGTACGGCGATATCACGTGAAGCACCGACCGCTGGACCCCGCGCTGGACGTGGTGCCCGAGGTACCCGCCGGTGTGCGGATACGGGACTGCGGCGCCGAGGAGGACCGGGCCCGCGTCCACGCACTCCACCAGGCGTCCTTCGCCGACCACTTCGACTTCCAGCCGCGCACGTACGACCAGTGGCTGCACGACATCGACGCCGACGCGCTGGACTGGTCCCTGGTGTGGATCGTCTCCACCGACGAGCTGGGGGACGCCGGGTTCCTGCTGGCGCGCAACGACCGGGAGGCCATGGGGTGGATCCCCAGCCTCGGCGTGCTGTCCGGGGCCCGCGGCCTGGGCCTCGGCGGTTTCCTGCTCCGGCACGCCTTCGCGGCCTTCGCGGCACGGGGTCGGGACACCATCGGGCTCGGGGTGGACACCGCGAACACCACCGGGGCTCCCCGGTTGTACGACCGCCACGGGATGACGACCCATTTCGCCGTCGACACCTGGGAGACCGTCCTGAGCTGAGACCGCTCCCGCCCCCCGCACCCCGCCGGGCCGGCGAGACGTGGGGGACGGCGGGGGACGGCAGGACGTCTGGTCGGAGCTTTGAGGAGGCCTCGTCCGTAGCGGGCCGGGTACGCGGTTCGATGCCGCAACGCGCCCCGTCGCACTCCGGTTCCCGGTGCTGCGGTCCCTCCACGGCGAAGCCCGTGGTGGTGGCCGCCGCGCAGGACGCCGGCTTGTTGGCACGGTGGCCCGCATACAGCCGGAACAGCTCGGCGTCGTCCAGCAAGGCGAAGGCGGTAACCGGGGGGCGACGCGCTTCCCGGGCCGTGGGCCGGCGCTCCGCGGTCTCCTCCGACACCGTGGGCTCGACGGCCTGCCTCTCATACGGGAGGCGCCGTGGCGGTCACGGCGGCGGGACGCGGCGATGCCCGCCCTGTGCGGCGCTTGCACCGGGCGGAGGCGGGGCCACTGCGGATCTTTCCTCCGGTAGCCGGTCGGAGGTCACCCACCAGCCCCTGGAGGTGGTGAAGCCCTTCGGTGCCCTTCACCGACGGTGCGGGGAACGCCGTGACGTCCGGTGCGGAGCCGTCCGCACCGGACGTGTCGTAACGCACGGTGCCGGAGCCCGGACGCGGGCACCGGGACTGCGTCCGGGCTCCGACGCCGTCGACGTCCCTCCGAGATGTCGGCCTCGCCGCTGGCCGGCTCGACGGGAGCGGGCGGGGTCGGCCGGCTTGCGGACCCGGGTGTCCGGTCCGCGGTCGGTCAGCGCGGCCTGCCGGGCTGCGGCCTTCTCCTGCTCCTGGTGACGACCACCTGTTCCGTACCCTGGCGGTATGCGCATGCGCCCCACTCTGAACTGGCTCCCTGCCGACGACCTGTTGCCCGGCACCACGGACCTGGAGCCGGTCGCCGACGCGCTGAGCACCGGTGGTGTGCTGGTACTCAGCGGAGCGGGCATCTCCACGGAGTCGGGCATCCCCGACTACCGGAGCGAGGGCGGGACCCTGAGCCGGCACACTCCGATGACCTACCAGGACTTCACCGCCGACACCCAGGCCCGGCGCCGGTACTGGGCGCGCAGCCACCTCGGCTGGCGCACCTTCGGCCGTGCCCGCCCCAACGCCGGGCACCGGGCCGTGGCCGCGTTCGCGCGGCACGGCCTGCTCACAAGTGTGATCACCCAGAACGTCGACGGCCTGCATCAGAGCGCCGGCAGCGAGGGGGTCGTGGAACTCCACGGAAGCCTGGCCCGGGTCGTCTGCCTTTCCTGTGGCGCCCTCAGCCTGCGCAGCGAACTCGCCCGGCGACTGGAGGAGGCCAATGCGGGCTTCGAGCCGACGGCCGCCGGAATCAACCCGGACGGGGACGCCGATCTCACCGACGAACAGGTCGAGGGCTTCCGTGTGCTGCCCTGCACAGTCTGCGACGGCGTCCTCAAACCGGACGTGGTGTTCTTCGGCGAAGCAGTTCCGCCACGGCGGGTCGAGCACTGTCGCACGCTGGTCCGCGAGGCGGCCTCGCTGCTGGTTCTGGGCTCCTCGCTGACGGTGATGTCCGGGCTCCGGTTCGTCCGCCACGCAGCTCAGGCCGGAAAACCCGTACTGATCGTCAACCGGGACCCCACCCGGGGCGACCGGCACGCCGCCACCCGGGTCGCGCTCCCCCTGGGAACGGCCCTCACCACCCTGGCCGACCGACTGGGCATCCCCGTGGACGACGAGCCGACGGCCTGAGTGAGGCGGTGACGGCTGGGGGAACGTCACGGCCTCATCGAGCAGGTCCCTTGTATCGGCGCAGGGCCGCGGCACCAAGCGCGCCTGCGGGACGGGGGGCGAACCAGGGGTACCGCGGCGCCGGCTCCCCCGCACGGGCAAGGCCGGGGTCAAGCTCACCGGGCAACCGCACCCGGACGTCGTGGTGATGGAGGTACGTATGCCGGTGCTCGGCGGCCTCGAGGCCGCCGGCCTGCTCGCCGGCGCCGGGGGAAGACACCCCGGCAGGGTGCTCGTGGCGACCACGTTCAACCTGGACGAGTATGTCTACGAGGCGCTGCGCGCCGGGGCGAGCGGATTCCTGCCCAAGGACGCAGCGCCGGCCCGACTGCTGCACGGCGACTCGTTTTCGCTCACCGCCGTCGTCACAGTCCTCCACGGGCAGGAGCCGGGCAAGCCGGTCGGTGCGGGTTCGGCGGGCCGTGGCCGTGGATGTCACCGACCGGGTGGTCGTCCGAGCGACCGCCGGCCAGGTGGCTGATCTGTGGGGGCCGGCAGACCTCGTCCTCAACAACGCGGGGGTTCCGCTGATCTCAGCCATGGAGCCAGGCACGGCCGGTCCCGAACCGCCCGACCACGTCACGGGCCCGGACGCCGGCAGCCTGGCGGCCGGGCTGCTTCACGACATCGACTGCCTGGACGGCACCGACAGCGTGGAGACGGACGCGTTCCTCACCTCCCTCCCGCGCCATGTCGGTGTCGGCATCACCGGGCCGACCGTCCTGCTCATGGCACAGGCCGTCCGTCCGGCGCCGGAGGAGAGCGCGACGGGCCCCTGCGTCGCACGTGCGCGTGTTCCGGCTCACCCTGCCTGCTCCGCCTGCCTTTCCGTACTCGTCGAGGGTGCGGCCGGGAAGGTGGCCGGGGTCGGCCGTCGGCAGGACGTGGAGGAGCGGGACCGGTCGGCCCTCTCCGGCAGGAGCGCGATGCGCCGGCGCCGTGCGGGGCCGGCGTCGGCGGCGATCGGCAGGCCCGTGTCCAGCCGGGCTTGTTACGCGCGGTACCGGGAGACCCGGAATCCCGCGCGGCGGGCGTGGATGGCCCGCGACAGGTCGGGAGCGGTCGTGAGACGGTCGATGAGGGGTATAGGGGGTGCCGTCAGGACAAGGACTTCTCCCGTGAGGAACCGAAGATGACCGATGACGCCTACCTCGTTCTGCTGAACGGCACGGCCGTGACGCTCGGCGTGCCCCCCGCGGCCGTCGGGGAACTGGCCTGCATGGAGACCCCCGCGGTCCGGGCATGGCTGCAAGCTCAGGGGGTCACCGCGACGTCCCCAGAGCTACGGCTGGTGCCGCCGGAGGAGACGTCAGCCCTTCCCGACGATGCCGAGCGGCTGCCCGTCCCCCTCGGGGAGGAGGAGTTGAGCCACGTGCGCCGGCATGCCGCGCCGCGCAACGTCGCCCGGCTGGAGGAGGAACTGCTGGCCTACCGTTCCTACTCGGACGGCAGGGACGCACTGCTCGTCCGCGCCCTGGCAGCCGGAGTGCCGGCGCACCGGATCGCGGAACTGACCGGTGAAGACCTGCTCACCGTCAAGGCGTTGGCGCGCTGACACTGTTCCCGCCGGGCCGTGACCGCGACTGGAGGCCGGTCGGCGGCGACGCGCCGCAGGCCGGCGGCCCGCTCTCCGGCCGCCGCGTCCCCGCCGGGGTCCTCGCGTCGGCGGAATCAGTGACGAAACGTCAAAAACAATTCTCCGTAAGTGTTTTCGCTGCAGACCGGGGCAGTCGGGACACCACGCCGGTACCACGATGGGCCGGTACGCGCACACCTGAGAGGAGACACATCACATGGTCAGGCCAGACGGCAGCATCCGGGTGGGCACGGCGACCGTGGCCGGTGTTCTGGCCGGCACGGTGCTGGTCGGTTGCGGCAACGAGGGCGGCTCCCCGGCAGGCAAGGAGACGTCCAGCACCCGGGAGCAGGACACAAAGGCCGTCCGTTCCGCCTATGGCAAGACGGCCGAGCAGGACACCGCGCGGGTGACGCTGCGTGTGCAGACTTCGGCCGACGGCACCTCGATGACGGCGAGCGGCCGGGGGACCGTCGACCTGGAGGACGGTGACAGCGTCATGACCCTCAGCGCGCAGGGCGGGCGCGTCGAACAGCGGGTCGTCGACCAAGTGCTCTACCAGAAGCTTCCCCGGAGTGAGGCCCCGGGCGGCAAGCCGTGGATCAAGATCGATTTACGGAAGGCCGCCGAGCGCCGGGCAGTCGGGGGCCAGTCCGTGAACGATCCTGTCCAAGCAGCGGCGTTCGCCAAGGCGATCGACGGCAGGGACGTCACCCGCGAGGGCACCTCCAAGGTCGGCGAGGTGAACACCACCCACTACCGGGTCGCCGTCGACGTCGCCGAACTCCCCAACGGCGCCACTCTGCGTCGACAACTCGGTCCGACACTGCCGATGGACGTGTGGCTCGACGACGACGGCCGCATCCGACGGCAGCAGATGGACATGACGCTCAAGGCCCCCGCAGAGGAGGCCGCCACGGACCGGGCCTCGTCGCCTCCTCGGCCGGCGAAGGTGCGCACCGTCATGGAGTTCAGCGACTTCGGTACGGACGTGAAGGCGAAGGCACCGCCGTCCCGGCAGGTCACCGACCTGACCCGGAAGGCCCTCGAACACGGCCAGACACCGAACTGATCCGTCTCGTACCGGAGGGAGCGACCATGACATCGGCGCAAGGACACCACGGAGGATGGCAGAGCGGGCCCACCGGTGCGGGTGAGCGCCGTAACGGGTTCGGTATCGCGGCTCTCGTTCTGGGCCTGGTCGGCGCCGTACTGTTCTGGACCGTAATCGGCGGGATCGTGCTCGGCCTGCTGGCGCTGGTCTTCGGAGTGCTCGGACACCGGCGCGAGAAACGCGGTGCGGCCACCAACGGAACGATGTCCGTGATCGGCGCGGTGATCGGCGCGCTCGCCCTCGTCGCCTCCTCGGTGCTCCTGGCGGTGGGCGCGGCCGTGTTCAGCAGCGACGAGTTCAAGAACTACACCGAGTGCGTCGAGCACGCCGACACCGAAGCCGACCGCCGGCAGTGCGCAGAGGACTTCGACCGGGACGTCGACAGCCGGTGAGCCCCGGTGACCGGGGCCGGGACGGCCCTTCCGGGAGGTGCGAACCTTCCCCGACGGCACCGTGCGAGCGCCGGTGAGCACGGGTCGGCCCTCTCGTCCCACTCCCCCACCGGCACGGGGGGCGGGGGCGGGGGCCGCGGCGGGCGGGCCGGGGGGGCGGCGGGGG